>CANJRZ010000340.1 GCA_947476735.1 Sphingomonadaceae bacterium | reverse complement strand
TCGGGAGCGACCACGGCGATGATAGCGAGCCGGGCGGATGTGACCGAAGCCCAGCTGTTCCGCAGCTTCGGATCCAAGGTGGAGCTGTTCCGTGAAGCCGTGTTCGAGCCCCTCAACCAGCATTTTTCCGATTTTCAGTCCCGCTATGGCGATGCAACCGAGACCACCGGTACGGCGCCCAACTATATTATTGAGCTGCGCCGTTTCCTGTCCGAGCATAGCGGGCAGCTGATGGCGCTTCTCGTCGCCCAAACCTACTCACCGGGCGATGTCGGCGACAGCGCTGCGAACGACAGTCTCGGCGCCTATTTCGAACGCTGCGCCAGCATGATGAGTGCGCGGGTGGGACAGTCGCCCCGTGTCGAACCCAGACTGATGGTGCGCGTCGCCTTCGCCGCGGTGCTGGCCTGTGTCATGTTCCGGGACTGGATTTTCACGCCCGGACTGGCCGACGAGAAGCAGATCGATGCGGCGATCATCGATTTCATCATCGACGGACTCAGCGCCAATCCCGATCCCGGGCTGCGGCCGGGGGCCGACTGAGCCAGCGTGTGCGATTCGATGCGGCCTCAATAATCGCTATTGGGGTTCGCGTCCGAGCGCCTATATCGGGGCCATGACCATCACGCCCGCAGACCCCCGTCATTTCCTCTATCGCGACACGCTCGATCCCGACGCGGCGTTGCGCCTCACCGCGCAGACGCTCAGGCATTGCGACGATGGTGAACTCTATCTGCAATATCTCTCGTCCGAGAGTTTCGGGTTCGACGACGGGCGGCTCAAGACGGCTGACTATAACACCCAGGCGGGCTTCGGCCTGCGCGGCGTCTCGGGTGAGACGACCGCATTTGCCCATGCCAATGAATTGAGCGAAGCCGCGATCATCCGCGCCGGTGAGACGATGACGCTGCTCGATCCGGCGAAAGGCGCACGTGCTGCCGCCCCGCGACGGACCAACAGCAGTCTTTACACGCCTAACGATCCGCTCGGCCTGATCCCCTTCGCTAAGAAGGTCGCGCTGTGCCAGGAGGTCGACGCCGCTGCACGGGCGCGCGACCCGCGTGTCGTCCAGGTCTCGGTCGGCCTGTCGGGATCGTGGAGCGTAGTCGAGATTGTTCGCCCCGACGGCTTCACCGCCTTCGACGTCCGCCCGCTCGTTCGCCTCAACGTCTCGATCGTCGTCGAGCAGAACGGCCGGCGCGAGACCGGCTTCTTCGGCATGGGCGGCCGCTATCTCTATGATCGGCTGTTCGAACCGGCACAGTGGAATCGCGCGATCGACGAGGCGCTGCACCAGGCGGTCGTCAATCTCGACGCGGTTGCCGCTCCCGCCGGCGAAATGACCGTGGTGTGCGGTCCCGGCTGGCCCGGCGTGCTGCTCCATGAAGCGATTGGGCATGGCCTTGAAGGCGACTTCAACCGGAAGGGGACGTCGGCCTTTGCCGGCCGCATCGGCGACCGGGTTGCGGCGCCGGGTGTCACCGTGGTTGATGACGGTTCGATCGCCGACCGGCGCGGATCGCTGACCATCGACGACGAGGGCACACCCACCCAATGCAACGTGCTGATCGAGGACGGCATCCTCAAATGCTACATCCAGGATCGGCTCAACGCCCGTCTGATGGGGGTCGAGCCGACTGGCAATGGCCGGCGCGAAAGCTATGCGCATGCGCCGATGCCGCGGATGACCAACACCTTCATGTACGGCGGCAATGACGATCCCGGCGAAATCATCGAGCGGGCAAAGAACGGCATTTATGCCAAGAGCTTCGGCGGCGGCCAGGTCGACATCACTTCGGGCAAGTTCGTGTTCTCCTGCACCGAGGCCTACAAGATCGAGAATGGCAAGATCACCGTTCCGATCAAGGGCGCGACGTTGATCGGCGACGGCCCGTCGGTGCTGACCAAGGTCACCGCGATCGGCAACGACATGGCGCTCGACGAAGGGGTCGGGGTCTGCGGCAAGGGCGGCCAATCGGTCCCGGCCGGCGTTGGCCAGCCCACTGTGATGGTCTCGGCGCTCACCGTTGGCGGCACTGCCGCCTGAATCGGGCCGGCGCACGATGGGGATAGCGATAGCGCTGGGCGGAGGAGCAGCGCTCGGCTGGGCGCATATCGGCGTGCTGCGCGCACTGGAGGAAAAGGGTATTCCGGTCTGCGCTGCGGCGGGGACTTCGGTCGGCGCGCTGGCGGCAATCGCCTTCGCGGCGAACAAGCTCGACCAGCTCGAAAGGATCGCCCGGTCGACCAACTGGCTGCGGGTGCTCTCCTATCTTGATTTCCATCTGCGGCCTGGCGCGATGCTCGGCGGGCGCAGCATATTGCGGGATCTCGAACTCCATTTCGGCAGGATCCAGTTCCGCGATCTGTGGATACCCGCCGCTGCGGTGGCTGCCGATCTCGTGACGGGCAAGCCGGTGATCATCGATCACGGGCCGGTCAATCCGGCGATCATGGCCTCGATCGCGATCCCCGGTCTGTTCCGGCCGGTGCAATATGACGGCCATTTTCTCGTCGACGGCGGGGTCGTGATGCCGGTGCCGGTTGCCGCCGCCCGCAAGATCGCGCCGAACATGCCGATACTCTCGGTCAACCTGCAGGGCGATTATCATGGCCGTCGGGTTGCCAGCCAGATTCGTGCCCGACCGAAGCACAGCCACAATTCGATGTCTGTGGTGCGCGCTTCGACGATGCTGCTGATGGCCGAGCTTGCCCGCCATACGCTGGCGGCCGATCCGCCCGATCTGGGGCTGACCCTCCCGGTCGGCCATATCGAGATTCATGATTTCACCCGGGCGAACGAACTGATCGCGATCGGCCACAAGGCCGTGATCGACCATCTCGAGGACATCGAAGCGCTGGCGGCGCGGGCTCCGATACACCGGGGCAGGCCGTGACCGACGCGGCCGAGGGTGTCGACGCGATCCTCGGGTTCTGGTTCGGCGAGATCGGGCCCGATCGATGGTGGCTCCGCTCCGCAGCGACGGATCAGGCCTGCATCGATCGTTTTCGCGGTCTTTGGGAGGAATGGCGCAGCCATATCCCGGCCAGCTTCATCGGTTCGCCGCGCGCAGCGCTTGCCGGGGTTGTGCTGTTTGACCAGTTCTCGCGCAACATGTTCCGCGGCCATGCCGATGCCTTCTCGACCGATCCCCTGGCGCTGGCCATCGCGAAAGGCGCGATCGACTGTGGTCTTGATCTCGCGCTGACCGACGACGAACGCAGCTTCCTCTACATGCCCTTCCAGCACAGCGAGAATATCGCCGATCAGGAACGCTCGCTGTTGCTGTTCACTGAGCTCGGCAACCCCAGTTCGCTCGATTTCGCGCGCAAGCATCGCGACATGATCGCGAAATATGGCCGTTTCCCCGCGCGTAACGCCGCACTTGGTCGCCCGGACCGGCCGGGAGAGGAGCAGGGGATAGCGGCCAGCAGCAATTGGTGACCGGTTCCACTGGCCGTCGAACCCGATATCTGAATCCCTCGGGCTCAGACCTATGGGTGGATGATGGAAACCTTCGTGCCAGGATGCTGGTCGGTGATCTCGACCGCAGCGCCGAGTTGCCTGGAAACCGCTTCGACGAGGCTCGTCCCGAGACCCGGCGGAGAGTTTTTGCTGTCGGCCGGCATGCCGATGCCATCATCGCCCACCGACAGGGTCCAGCCAGTGCCGATGGAATGATAGTCGACAGTGATCGTGCCGGAGGGCTGACCGGGAAAGGCATGTTTGAGCGAGTTGATCACCAGTTCGGTGACGATCAGACCCAGGCTCACCGATATATCCGCGCCGATGGTGCTGTCATCCGCGACGACCTCCAGTTTCAGCTGGTTCTGGTCGCGGATCATCGATGCGCCGATCGTTCGGCACAGGTCGGTGAAGTAGGCGCGCAGTTCGACATCGCCGATCCGCGTCATGGCCAACTGTTTCTGCAGCGCCGCGATCGACATGACGCGGTGATGCGCATCGTAAAGATGCGTTCGGGTTTCGTCTGACTGGACCCGGCGTGCGCTTTGCATCAGCACACTTGCGATGATCTGAAGGCTGTTGGCGACGCGATGCTGCAGTTCCTGCAACAGGATGTCCTTATCGCGCAGCAAATCTTCCCTGAGCTTGTCGGCGAGCCGGACATTGGTCACGTCGCTGATCGACAGCAGCAACCGGACATGGTCCGCATCGCCATATTCCAGCTTGCGCGCGTTGATGATGAGGCGACGGGTGGGGCTGGCTGGCCGGATCAGGTCCATTTCATAGGCATCGATGGCGGCATGCCCCGAGGCGATCGTCTCGAGCAGTGATTGCAGCTGGGGGGCATTCCATTCCCCGGCACCGATTGAGCCTACACTGTTACCTGGGATCGTCGCCGGTTCGATGCTGAACGCATCGCAAAATGATGAGCTTGCGGCGATGACCTTTAGGTCGCCATCGACAAGTAGCAGCGGTGCTTGCGATGCGACGATGATCGCCAATGTCAATTCATCGGCCGCCTCAACCGCCGGGGCAGGAGGTATCATAATTTTCCCCTGAGTGCCGGAGGCCGCATTGCGCACCTCTTTCCCGACCCGTGTCGGATATCGTGCTCAACTTCGACTCGAAGGAAAGTCCGTATATCTCCTTGATTAGCATGGATTGGCTTCACGGACGCATCTAATCGGCCGGCATTGGGGGCGGCAGTGAACCCTTCAAAGCGAATCGTCCGTTCCTGGTAATATCCCGGCCGCTGTCGACGGCACTTTGCGAGCCGCCGTCCGTTGAGGGGCCATGTCCTATCCAGGTAAAGATGCTCCGGCCGGACGGCCATTACCCTCAGGCGTTCCCACGCAGCAATGGCCGACGATATGCGTCTTGCCATATTAGGTGCGGGCCATGTGGGTGCCACGGCGGCCTACGCGCTGATGCTGCGCGCACTGGTCGACGAGATTGTCCTGATCGA
>CANJRZ010000339.1 GCA_947476735.1 Sphingomonadaceae bacterium | reverse complement strand
GATGCGCGCGCCCGGCGCCAACCCCTATGCGCTCTACGTCGCGTCCAATCTCGGCAGTTTCGGCGGCCTGATCGCCTATCCACTGTTGCTCGAGCCGGTCCTGCCGCTCGCCACGCAAAGCGCTGCATGGACGATCGCTTATGTTCTGCGCAGCCTGCTCGTCGCCGGCTGCGTCCTGCTTCTCCCCAGGCAGGCGGAAGCACCGGCGAGGGCAAAGCCCGCCGTCGAGGCCCCGCCGTCGCTGAAGACTCGACTGCACTGGATCGCGCTAGCTGCCGTCCCCTCTGGCCTGATCCTCGCGGCGACGACCCACATCACCACCGACATATTGGCAATTCCGCTGATCTGGGTTGTCCCGCTCGGTCTCTATCTGCTGAGCTTCAGCTTCGCTTTCACCGACAAGGGTCGCGTCGCGGCCATAGTCACCCACCTTTTCCCGCTTGTGCTGCTCATCGCTGGTTCGGCGGCGGGGAGCGGGATCGTCGCCAATCTGTGGCTGATGATCGCGGGCGATCTGTTGATCGTCTTCACCGCCTCGGTCGCGCTGCACCATCACATGTATCGGCTGCGGCCAGGCCCTGCGCGGCTCACCGAATTCTATCTCTGCATGTCGATAGGCGGAGTGGTCGGCGGTCTGTTCTGCGCGCTGATTGCGCCTGCGGTGTTCGACTGGCTCTACGAATATCCGCTGCTGATCATCGCCGCCGCGCTGCTCATGCCGCTGCGGCCCGATGCTGCACCCCTTTCGCTGCGGCAGTGCCTCTGGATCACTGCCACGACCCCGTTGCTGGCGATGTATGCGCGCGGCCTGTTCATTGATGAGCCCCCGGTGACGCTCTCCGCACTTGCACTCATTGCGATTGCTCTGGTCGCCCGTTTTGCGGTGGGCAATCGGCTGATCTTTTCGGTCTGTCTCGCCTGGCTGATCCTTGGCCTCGGCGCCGGCGCCAACCTCGCCCGCACCATCGCCGACGACAGCCGCACCCGCTCCTATTTCGGCATCTACACGATCGGTGAAAATGGCGAGGGCGCCAGCCGTGCGCGTATCCTCATCCACGGCAACACCACCCACTGCATCCAGCTGCTCGATCCGTCGCTCGCCGACTTTCCGACCAGCTATTACGCACCGGGTTCAGGCATCGGTATCGCAATGCAGGCCGCCCCGGCCCTGTTCGGGCCGAAGGCGCGGGTCGGCGTGGTCGGGCTCGGCGCAGGAACACTTGCCTGCTATGCCCGGCCCGGGCAGGACTGGCGCTTCTACGAGATCGATCCCGCCGTGGCCCGGATCGCGCGCAATCCGAAATCCTTCACCTTCCTCCCCCACTGCCTGCCGCATGTCCCGGTCGAGATCGGCGATGCGCGCCTGACACTCGCCGCGGCCCCGGCGAACGCCCATGATCTGCTTGCGATCGATGCTTTCTCGTCGGACGCGATCCCGATGCACCTGCTCACCCGCGAAGCTTTCGCCACCTATCAGCGGGCATTGTCTGCTGACGGTCTGCTGATGATCCATATCTCGAACAAATGGGTCGACCTCGAACCCGCGCTTGCCGCACTGGCACAGGCTGACGGCTGGCAGGTGATGGTGCGCGAATATCACCCCGACGCAACGGCGGAAAAGCGCCGGGCTGCCACCTCCTTCTGGGTCGCGATGAGTCGTTCATCGGCAACCATCGCCGGCCTCCGCGCGAACGATCCCCCCGCCGCCTGGCGCCAGATCGCCCGTCGCGCCGGCATGAACGCCTGGACCGACGATCACGGAAGCATCCTGCCGCTGCTGAAGGGATTCTAAGTCGGGCCCTTCCCAGTATCGAATCGCTAGGTGCCCCGCGCCGGGCTGGCTAGGGTCCGGGAAACGGAACAGGGAGAGGACCGATGACGAGCATGCAGGATTTCGACGGCGCCGTGGTGATCGTGACCGGCGGATCGTCCGGGCTCGGCCGCGCGATCGCCGAGGAGGTCGCCCGACGCGGCGCCCGCGCAGTCGCCATCAGCTATGTTGGCGATCCCCGCGATGGTGATGAGGCCGCGGACTCGGTCCGCGCGCTCGGCGCCGAGCCCATCATGCTCGTCGCCGATGTCTCCGACGAAGCCGATTGCCGCAGGACCGTCGAGGCGGTCGCCCGCTACGGCCGGGTTGATGCGCTGTTCAACAATGCCGGCACCACCATTTTCGCGTCCGACCATGCCGATCTCGACGCCGTCGGCCCGGAGGATTTCGATCGTATCTTCCGTGTGAACGTGACCGGCGCCTATCTGATGGTCCGCGCCGCCCGTTCGCTGCTCGAATCCGCCCCCCGGCCCGGCGCCGTGGTCAACACCTCCTCCTTCGCGGCCTTTGGCGGCATGGGAAGTTCGGTCCCCTACGCCGCCTCGAAGGGTGCCCTCAATACGATGACCTTCGCGCTGGCCCGCGCGCTCGCCCCGAAGATCCGGGTCAACGCGGTCTGCCCCGGCTTCATGGACAGCAAATGGTTCAAGTCGCTGAACCAGGCCGATATGGCCGATCTGCGCGAGAATATCGCCAATTCGGTGCCGATGCGCATGGCCTCCCGCCCCGAGGACATCGCCACCGCCGCTGTCTTCCTCGCTTCGCCCGGCGCGCTCCACATCACCGGGGAAACCTTGCTGGTGGATGCGGGCCTGCATCTCGGACCGGCGGTGGCAAAACTGGAAAGCAACTAACATCGGCAATGGGTTTGACGTCCCAACTGCCCGCCTGAATATCATAACCCCGTGCCTGCCAGACCCGGCGCAAGGAGAAAGACACTATGCCAGCCGAAAGATCGCCGGTGCCCACCCGGCCCGAAGCCATGTCGGACATCGAATGGCTCGTCGCGCTCGAGGAAATCCGCCAGCTCAAAGCGCGACGCGATCGCTATGTCGATGCGCACGACTGGGACGGATACGCGTCGCTGCATGCGCCTGACCATGTCTCCCACCATGCGCCGGACCCGAGGATGGGCCTCGCCCCGGAGCCATGGACTTCGGTCGACAAGATGATCGAGAATATCCGCAAGCACATGCCCGAGGGTTTTCACTCGGCACATCACTCATATGATCCGGAAATCCACTTCGATACGCTGACCAGGGCGCGCGGCATCTGGGCGGTGACGGCGGCCAGTGTGACGACCGATGCGGACGGCGAAGTCGTCTGGGGCATCAGCTACGGCTATTATTTTGAAACCTACGAAAAGCGCGATGGCCAATGGCTGTTCACCAGCCGCCGCTGGCAGCGCCATATCGGTGTGCATTCGCAGCAGGGCACCGACAAGGTCGGTGTCGCTTTTCCCGCGACACCGCTCAAAGGCTCCGACGCATTCGATGAATTTGGCTAGACTTGCCCGCTGATGCCGGTCGCCTGACTTTACTGGCGATACTGCTCACGCAAGATGTTCTTGCGCACCTTGCCAGTCGGCAGCCGCGGCATATCGTCAACGAAGTCGACGCTCTTCGGCTTTTTGTAGCTGGCGATCCGGGTCGCGCAAAAGCCGATCAGTTCGGCCTCGGTCACGGTGGCGCCGGGCTTCCTGATCGCCACCGCCTTAACATTCTCTCCCCAATAGGGATCGGGCACGCCGATGACGGCCACCTCGACGAGGCTGCCATGCTCCATCAGCGCCTCCTCGACTTCGCGGCAATAGATGTTCTCGCCACCCGAGATAATCATGTCCTTCTTGCGATCGACCAGGAACAGGAAGCCATCCTTGTCGAGGGTGCCGACGTCGCCGGTATGATACCAGCCGTCGCGCAGCACCTCGAGCGTGGCCGCATGGTTGTTCCAGTAGCCGCTCATCGTATTGGGTGAGCTCAGCAATATCTCCCCCGCGACACCCGGCGGGCAATCCACGCCTTCATCATCGACAACCCGCACCTTCGCATTGGGGAAGGGCTGACCGAGCGAGGGCAGTCGCGCCACCTGCTCCGGCGTACCGTCGAGATAATGCTGATGCGGATAGAGCACCGTCCCGCCGGCTTCGGTCGCGCCATAGCTGTTGAGGAAGATCTTGCCGAACTTGGCGACGCAGCGCCGCAACAGGCTGACCGGCATCGGTGCCGCAGCATAATTGACCACCCGCAGGCTCGACAGGTCATATTTGTCGATCTCGGGATGATCCATGATCGTCTGGATCAGGGTCGGCGCCATGTGCATCATCGTGATGCGATCCTGGTCGATTGTCGCCAGCACATCGACGGCCTCGAACTTGCGGTGGATATGGGTCGTCCCCCCCGCCATGAACATCGTGTAGAACAGCGAGCAGGCACCGTTGTGGAACAGCGGCATCATCACCAGCAGCCGGTCGTCGCCGCGCATGTTCATGACGATGATGTTGGTCTCGAAATTGGCCGCGAACTGCCGCTGCTCCTTCAGTACGCCCTTGGGCCGCCCGGTCGTCCCGCTGGTGTACATCAGCATCGCATAGGTTTCGGGGCCGACCTCGACCGGAGCGCCTTGCGGGTCGCCGCTTGCGACGAATTCCTCATAGCTCTCGGCCCAGTCGGGCGGCGTACCGATGCAGACATAGAGTTCGACCGACTTCATCTCCGCCCGTAAGCCGGCGACCAGCTCGCTATATTGCTCCTCGAAGATCAGGATGCGCGGGGTACAGTCGTTGACGATCCAGGCTATCTCGGGCCCGGCCAGTCGATAGTTGATCAGCGCCCCGATCGTCCCGCCGAGCGCGGTGGCCCCGAGATACTCGACCCATTCGAGCCGATTCATCGCCAGCATGCCCACCCGGTCATGCTTCCTCAGGCCGCGCCTGTAGATCGCACTCGCCAGCCGCTGCGCGCGGTCATAGGCATCGCCGAAGCAGATGCTACGATCCCCATCGACCGCCGCAATCCGGTCCCCATTGTATCGCGCATTGCTGCGCCAGACATCCGCGAGCGATTCCATCTGTCCGTCCCCTCCCTTGTCGTCAGCCCAGCG
>CANJRZ010000338.1 GCA_947476735.1 Sphingomonadaceae bacterium | reverse complement strand
TGGAGGAGCCGCCGGCCGGCACCGTCTTCTTCCTGGTAAGCCATGTTCCGGGTCGATTGCTGCCCACGATCCGCTCGCGGTGCCGTCAGCTCCGCTTCAGCCGGTTGTCGGACGCGCAGATGGAGCTGGCGCTGCTGCGTTTGCTGCCTGATGAACCTCGTGACGAGATCGATGCGCTGGTGAAGGCCGGTGAGGGCTCTCCCGGCCGGGCGCTGAGCTTCGCAGGGCTCGATATCGGCGAAATCGACGCTGCGATCGACCGCCTGGTTGGGGAGGGTGACCCGACCAACGCAGTCCGCTCCCGGCTTGCGCGGCAATTGGGTGGAAAGGCAGCACAGGCGCGGTACGAGGCCTATCTCGATCGGGTTCCGATCCGTATTGCCGCCGAGGCGCGACGGCGCCGGGGACCGGCGCTGGCGGCGGCCGTGGCGCTGTGGGAAGAAGCGCGCCGGGTCAGCGAAAGCGCGGTTCATTTGTCGCTCGATCCGTCGACCACCGCCTTCGAGCTGGCGACCATGCTGGCGAAGCTCGCGCCTGACAGCGCACCAGCCCGTTAGACCGTCATTCCAGCGAAAGCCGGAATCTCGGGCGTCAGGGACGGATTTGTGGTTGCGGACCTCTCCTGAGATTCCTGCCGTTGCTGGAATGACGGATTGAAGGAAGGACCCCTCTGTCATTCCGAGCGTTGCGGTTATGGGAACCCGCCCCTAATGGCTGAAGGCATGTCCGAACCTTTTTATATCACCACAGCAATCAGCTATCCGAACGGCCGCCCGCATATCGGTCATGCCTATGAGGCGATTGCGGCCGACGCGATCGCGCGCTTCCAGCGGTCGATGGGGCGCAATGTCCGGTTTCAGACGGGTACCGACGAACATGGCCTTAAAATGGCGCAGGCGGCACGTGCCCGCGACATCACCCCTCGCGCACTGGCTGACGAGATGTCTGCTCTTTTCAAGCAGATGTGCGATGCTCTGAATGTATCTTATGATCGCTTCATCCGGACCAGCGACGCCGATCATTATGCCGCAAGCCAGGCGATCTGGCAGGCGATGGAGGCCAATGACGATCTCTATCTCGATCGCTATGAAGGCTGGTATTCGGTCCGCGACGAGGCCTTTTACGACGAGAAGGAACTGATTGAGGGCGAGGGGGGCGAGAAGCTTTCCCCGCAGGGAACGCCGGTCGAATGGACAAAGGAGGAGAGCTGGTTCTTCAGGCTTTCGAAATATCAGGAGCCATTGCTGGCCCTGTACCGTGATCAGCCCGATTTCATCCGGCCGGAGACGCGCAAGAACGAGATCGTCAGCTTCGTCTCAGGGGGCCTGAGCGATCTTTCGGTATCGCGGACCAGCTTCGACTGGGGGGTACCGGTACCGGGCAGCCCGGGCCATGTCATGTATGTCTGGGTCGACGCGTTGACCAATTATCTCACCGGCATCGGCTATCCCGACAAGGACGCTGCGCTCGGCCAGTATTGGCCCGCCAATCTCCATCTGATCGGCAAGGACATCGTCCGCTTCCACACCGTCTACTGGCCGGCCTTCCTGATGTCGGCCAGGATTCCGCTGCCGAAACAGGTGTTCGGCCATGGCTTCCTGCTCAACCGCGGCGAGAAAATGTCGAAATCGGTGGGCAATGTCGTCGACCCGCTGGTGATGGCCGAGCGCTATGGGGTTGATCAGCTGCGCTATTTCCTGCTCCGCGAGGTTAGTTTCGGCCAGGACGGCAGCTATGGCCATGAGGCGATCGTCAACCGCGCCAATGCCGAGCTGGCGAACAGCTTCGGCAATCTGGCGCAACGCACCTTGTCGATGATCTTCAAGAATCTGGATGGCGAGCTTCCGGCGCTCGATCGCAATGAGGATGACGCGGCTCTGATCCGGGCGGTTGCCGCGGCGTGCCTCGACGAGACGCCGCGCGCGTTCGAGCAGCTCGCTTTCTCGATCGGCATCGAAGCATGGATGAAGGCGGTGTTCGCCTGCAACCAATATGTCGACGCGCAGGCGCCCTGGGCGTTGCGCAAAAGCGATCCCGAACGGATGAAGACCGTGCTGGGCACCTTGTTCATGGTGATCCGGGATCTCGCGATCGCGATCCTGCCGATCATCCCCGAGAGCGCCGGCAAGCTGCTCGGTCAGATGGGAATCTCGGCGGACGAGCGCAATTTCGCGGCGATCGAGGACCAGAGCTGGTATGATGCGTTGCGGAGCTCGGGCTACAAGGTGGGGCAGCCGGTGCCGTTATTCCCGCGGCTAGAGCTGGAAATCGCTGAAGACTGATGTTCGTCGATAGCCATTGTCATCTGAACTATGCGGGGCTCGCCGAGCGTCAGCAGGAAGTGCTGGAGACGGCACGGTCCGCCGGGGTCACGGCGATGCTCAACATTTCAACCCGGGCGGCCGAATGGGGCGCGGTGCTGGAGACGGCGGAGCGCGAGCCCGATGTCTGGGCCAGTGTCGGCATTCATCCGCACGACGCCGATACCCATGAAGATATCGAGACCGCCTTGCTGGTCGAGCGCGCCGAGCATCCGCGCATCATCGGAATCGGTGAGACCGGGCTCGATTTCTACTATGACAAATCCGACCGCGACCGTCAGCGCGCGAGCTTCCGCCGTCATATCGCAGCAGCCCGCATCACCGGGCTGCCGCTGATCGTCCACAGCCGCGATGCGGAGGAGGATACCAAAGCGATATTGAGCGACGAGATGGGGAAGGGGGCCTTCAGCGCGGTGATCCACTGCTTCACCGGCAGCTCGGATCTCGCCCGGGCAATGCTCGATCTCGGCTTCTCGATCTCGCTGTCGGGGATCGTCACCTTCAAGAATGCCGGCGATCTGCGCGAAACCGCGCGCCTCATCCCGCGCGACCGTTTGCTGATCGAGACGGACAGCCCCTTCCTCGCTCCGATCCCCCATCGCGGTAAGCCGTGCGAGCCGGGTTTCGTGGCCGATACGGCGCGGTTCCTGGCCAGAGAATGGGACCGGAGCGTTGAGGAATTAGGTCAGGAAACGACCGATAACTTCTTTAATCTGTTCAGGAAAGCGCGCGCATGAAGCTGCGCATCCTGGGATGCGGCACTTCATCGGGCGTGCCCCGGATCGGCAATGACTGGGGCAGTTGCGACCCCGCCGAACCACGCAATCGACGCTCGCGCGCTTCAATCGTCATCGAGAGCCCCACGACACGGCTGCTGGTCGATACCTCACCCGACATGCGCCAGCAGTTGCTCGCGGCCGATCTGATCCACGTCGATGCGATATTATGGACTCACGACCATGCCGATCATTGTCACGGCATTGACGATGTCCGACAGCTGTTCCACGCGCGCGGTGAACCGGTGCCGGGCTTTGGCTATGCGGAGACGATGAAACAGCTCAGGGCCCGCTTCGCTTATGTGTTTGACGGCCGGGATGGCTATCCGCCGACCGTCGGCGGGCATGATTTGCAGGCCGATATGCTGTTTGGCGACATCAGGGTAAGAACGGTCGCGCAGCCTCATGGCAGCATTTACAGCGCCGGTTTCCGGTTCGATCGTGATGGAAAATCAGTCGGATATTCTACTGATTTTCATTTAGTTACCGATCATATGATAGAATTATTCTCCGGAGTGGATATCTGGGTTGTGGACGCACTGCGGGAGCGGCCACATCCCACGCACACCCATTTGTCGCAGACGCTCGAGGCGGTCGGGCGTGCGCGGCCGAAACGGGCTATTCTGACGCACATGGACCAGTCGATGGACTACAGGCGTCTGTGTCAGACGCTGCCAGAACATGTCGAGCCCGGCTTTGATGGCCAGGAGATCGATCTATGACCGGCGACAAGATCGTGGCCGTGATCGCGATCATCGCCATGCTCTCTCTGGTTGTTCCGCGAATGGTCAGCAATCCGCGGCATCAAGCCGGAATGCTGAAGATGGCCGGGTTCTGGGTGTTGATCATCGTGGTGATCATTGTGGCGGTGATCGCGCTGCGCTGAACTCAGGCTTATTGGAGTGCAGAAATCCGTTCAAAAACAGGCCCATAGACCGAGAGGTCGAAATATTCGTCGATCCGGATGATCTGATCACCGCGTGTCTTGACGACCAGGCAGGCATGGAGATCTGGCATGGTGACGCCATCGTTGAATGTGCCGACCAGCTTATGCATCTGAACGAATCCATCGTCGATCAGGTGACGTCGAACCTCGACATATTCGAGTTCGGAAGCGATCCGGAACACCGAACCGAGCACTGCGACATTCTCGGCCTTCGTCATGTCGGCCTGTGTGACGTTGTTCCAGATGACCGCATCGTCGGCATAGACCGCCGAGAGCGCCGCTTCGCTCCGCGCCTTGATTGCCGCGTTGAAGGCGTCGGCCACGGTGAAGGGATCGGTGGACATCGGTTCTCCTGAGGATTGTTTTGGGGGCAATGCTGAGCCGGGGGAGCGTCGAATGCAATGAAAACCGGCATTTTGGCGATATCTGAATTTAACATAATATATATTATCGGACTAAAGGATGTACGGGCGGGAAGGCGTATGCGGTATCGCCCTCCTATCCTTTTCAACCAAATTCCGGATCAACCGCGCGGCGCACTGACCTCCGTGTCCATGATGAACACGCGCATCTTCGAACGGTCGAAGATATTCTCCTCATCGGCGGTGATGATCGCGCCGATGTCGGGATCAGACAGGCCGGCAACGATCTTGTCATAATCTGCCTGGGTCGCGAAGGTCAGTTCGGTCACGACGTCGAAATCGAGCTCCTGTTCCTCATGCTTGTTGTCCATGTGGCCGGTCTCGTAATCCTGCACCGGCGCAAAGAAATTGCGCTCGAACGTGTGATAGAAAGGCAGCATCTTCTCGATCAATGGCGCGTGGGTGGACTCATAATAGGCCTTGAATTCGGCGCGGCTCATCCCGGCCTTGCGCTTCAGAAAACACATGATCTTGATCA
>CANJRZ010000337.1 GCA_947476735.1 Sphingomonadaceae bacterium | reverse complement strand
TCGTGTCGATCCAGGCTTCGTGGATAGTTTCGGACCCGAAATGATGTTGTGGCACGAATGGCGAGGGGTCGTCGAAGCTGCCGATGGTGAGGTCGCACGTCTCGCTGTCGGGATATTCGAAGCCGAGCGGCGTCCCGCAGCTTGAACAGCAAGGCCGCCGCGCGATCGGCGAGCTGTGGTACCAGTCGGGCTCGCTCGCCCAGCGCACCGCGGCCTTGCTGAGGTTGACGAAGGCGATCGACACCCCGCCGGTCGCGCGCTGGCACATCCGGCAGTGGCACAGATACGCCTCGCTCCCGGGCGCGACCTCCGCGCGGTAGCGCACCCGCCCGCACTGGCACCCACCTTCCATAAACACCGTCATCATCGGCGCGCCTCGGTCGCCATCCGCAGCGCAAGGCCGGCGAGAACGGTGCCCATCAGATAGCGCTGGATAATCAGCCAGAGCGGGTGTCCGCTCAGAAATGCGGCGATCGAACCGGCGGCGAGCGCGATGCAGGCGTTGACGCTGAGGCTGACGACGATCTGGATGAGGCCGAGGATGAAGGACTGGGCGAGGACATGGCCGCGTTCGGGGTCGATGAACTGAGGCAGCAGCGACAGATAAAGCATCGCCGCCTTGGGATTGAGCAAGTTGGTCATCAGCCCCATCAGGAACAGCTTTCGCGGGGGATCTGCGGGCAGCTCCCTGACCTGGAAAGGCGATCGCCCGCCGGGTTTCACCGCCTGCCAGGCGAGACAGAGCAGATAAAGCGCCCCGCCGATGCGCAGCGCGTCATAGGCGAAGGGCACCGCCATCATCAGCGCGGTGATGCCGAAGGCGGCCATCGTCATGTAGACCAGAAAGCCCAGTCCGACCCCGCCGAGCGATATCAGTCCCGCTCTCGGCCCCTGACAGATCGAACGTGAGATCAGGTAGATCATGTTCGGCCCGGGCGTCAGCACCATGCCGAGCGAGACGAACGCGAAGGCGATCAGATGGCCGGTGCTGGGCATGTGCGAAGCGCTCCTCGGAAGCCTTCTCCCGCCTTCGCGGGAGAAGGTTTGGTTGAGGATGTTCTTCACTCCTCTCCCGCGAAAACGGGAGAGGGGATTTCTTGGGAGCGTCTCAGTCCTTCTTCAGATGCCGCCGGCCAAGCAGCTCCGCGATCTGGACCGCGTTGAGCGCGGCACCCTTGCGGAGATTGTCCGAGACGCACCACAGGACGAGGCCGTTTTCGACGGTCGGGTCCTCGCGGACGCGGCTGACGAAGGTGGCGAACTCGCCGACGCATTCGACCGGCGTGACGTAACCGCCGTCCTCGCGCTTGTCGACGAGCATCACCCCGGGGGCTTCGCGCAGGATCTTCTGGGCATCCTTTGCCGAGAGCTCGTTCTCAAGCTCGATGAAGATCGCCTCCGAATGGCCTACGAAGACCGGCACACGAACACAGGTCGCGACCACCTTGATCTTCGAGCCCATGATCTTCTTGGTCTCGACGACCATCTTCCACTCTTCCTTGGTGAAACCGTCGTCGAGGAAGTCGTCGATGTGCGGGATGACGTTGAACGCGATCTGCTTGGTGAACTTCCTGGGCTCGGCGGGATCGCCCACGAAGATGTTACGGCTCTGCTCGAACAGCTCGTCCATCCCCGCCTTGCCCGCCCCGGACACCGACTGGTAGGTCGAGACGACGACACGCTTGATCGTCGCGGCATCATGGAGCGGCTTGAGCGCCACCACCATCTGCGCGGTCGAGCAGTTGGGATTGGCGATGATGTTGCGCTTCCTGTAGCCCGCGATCGCCTCCGGATTCACCTCGGGCACGATCAGCGGCACGTCGGGGTCCATCCGGTAAAGCGAACTGTTGTCGATGACGATGCAGCCGGCCGCGGCGGCTCGCGGAGCATGAATCTTGGTCGCGGCCGAACCGATCGCGAACAACGCAATGTCCCAGCCGGTCCAGTCGAAATGGTCGATATTCTGAACCTTGAGTTCGCGCCCCGTCTCGCCGAACTCGATCATGTCGCCCTGGCTCCGCGGCGAGGCGACCGCGGCGATCTCATCGAGCGGGAATTCGCGCTCGGCGAGGATGTTGAGCATTTCCCGGCCAACATTGCCGGTGGCCCCCGCGACGACGACACGATAGCCCATGGCTGGTTCCTTTTTCACTTTGCCAAAAAGCAAACGGCCGGACTCCCCGGGGGAGCCGGCCGCCTGCGAAACGCGATTGGTCGCCTAGGCGATCAGGCTTCCTCGGCAGCCTTGTGGTCGCGGCGCTCGGCGATACGCGCCGATTTGCCGCGGCGGCCGCGCAGATAATAGAGCTTGGCGCGACGGACGACGCCCTTCCGGACAACCTCGATCGACTCGACGTTCGGCGAATAGAGCGGAAAGACGCGCTCGACGCCTTCGCCGAACGAAATCTTGCGGACGGTGAACGAACTGCCCATGCCCTTGTTCGAGCGGGCGATGCACACGCCCTCGTAATTCTGCACGCGGGTGCGCTCGCCTTCGACGACCCTGACGCCGACGCGCAGTGTGTCACCGGGACGGAAATCGGGAATCGTCTTCGATTCTTTGAACTTGGCAATCTGCTCGGCTTCGAGCTGCTGGATGAGGTTCATGCTCATCGCTCCTTCTTCTGTCGCCGCGCGCCAGAGGGAGACTGGGCCCGAGCACCCTCATGGCGCTCCCAAAGGTCCGGCCTCCTTAGCCTTGTATCATTCTCGGCCATGGCTTTACGCCACGCCTCGATCTTCGCATGATCCCCAGATCGCAGCACCTCGGGGATCGTGCGCCCTTCCCACTCAGCAGGTCGGGTATAATGCGGATATTCGAGCAGCCCCGTTTCGAAGCTCTCGTCATCACCGCTCAAGGGCGCGCCCATTACGCCAGGAAGCAGCCTGATGCAAGCGTCGAGCAGCACCAGCGCACCCGTCTCGCCGCCCGATAATATATAGTCGCCGATCGAGACCGGCTCGATCGGCCGCGCCTCGAACAGCCGCTCATCGATTCCCTCGAAGCGGCCGCAGAGAATCGTTACGCCCGGGCCGGCGGCGAGATCGCGCACCCGTGCCTGGCTGAGCGGCTTTCCGCGCGGCGTCATCGCCAGCAGCGGCGCCTCCGGCCGCTTTTCCAGCGCGTGGTCGATCGCGCGCGCGAGCACGTCCGCCCGCATCACCATCCCCGCCCCGCCACCGGCCGGCGTATCGTCGACCGATTTGTGCCTGTCGGTCGCGAAATCGCGAATCTGGACCGGATCGCACAACCATTTTCCCTCCGCCAGCGCGCGGCCCGCCAGCGAGACGCCGAGCGGTCCGGGGAACATCTCGGGGTAGAGGGTGAGGATGGTGGTGGCGAAGACCATCGACAGTCCTAAAGGACGCGCCGCGCCACAATATCAGTGCAGATCGCGAGCAGCGCCCCCGCGAGCATCAGCATGCCAATCACTGGCGCCCAGGACGCCAGCGGAAAAAGCTTGGGCTCGAACGACATCACCCCGAGCAGCATCACAGGGGGCAGCACGACCTGCACCGCTGCGGCCGTGATCCGCATGGGGAGGGGCAGCCGGCGTTTGCGGGTGCCGACGACGCCATAGGCGACCATCACCAGATAGAGCGATCCGATGACGAGGAAGATAGTGATGGGATTCATTCGACGAACTCCGGATCGATCAGCAGCCGATCGGGTTCGATCGTCACCACTTTGGCAACGGGGACCATGAAGCGCTTGCCGTCGGGCTTCTCGATCTCAAGCACGTCGCCCGCGCCGAAATCGTCGACCAGCACCGCCGTTCCGATCGTCCTTCCGTCCACCATGCATGGCAGGCCGAGGAGGTCGATATGATAATATTCGCCCTCTTCGAGCGGCGGCAGCGCCGAGCGGGGTACGCTCAGTTCAGTACCGCGCAGTGCTTCAGCGGCGTTGCGGTCTGCGATCTCGGCGAATCTCGCGACCGCGCCGGCCTGGGCAGGCCGGATCGATTTGAGCGTGAAGGTCCGTCCGCCGCCAGAGAGCGACGGATAAGCCTTCAAATCTTCGCTCAACAATTTGAGCCGGACCTCGCCCGTCACGCCATGGGCGCCGATGATGACGGCCAGCGTGACGGGACGATCAGCACTCATGCCGACTCAGGCCTCGTTCTTTTCCTCGGCAGCGGCTTCGGGAGCGGTTTCCTCGGCCGGAGCTTCGGTGGGAGCTTCCTCGACAATCTCTTCCTCGACCGGGGCCGGGGCGGCAGCGGCTTCGGCCGCGGCCTCCCTGGCGGCGTCGATCTTGGCCTGGCGCTCCTCGGCGCGCTCAACGGCCTTTTCGCCCGGCTTGCCCTTGTTCGGATTGCTGCGGACGGCGCGCTCCTTGACGCCTGCGGCGTCAAGGAAGCGGGCGACGCGATCGGTCGGCTGGGCGCCGACCGAGAGCCAATGCCTGGCGCGGTCGGCGTCGATCTGGACGCGATTGGCGTCATCCTTGGCGAGGAGCGGGTTGTAGCTGCCGATCTTCTCGATGAAGGCACCATCGCGCGGCGACCGCGAGTTGGCGACGACGATACGATAATAGGGGCGCTTCTTGGCGCCGCCGCGGGCGAGACGGATGGAAACGGACATTGAGTACTTCCTTTCTGGATCTTCGAAATCGATCTGAGACTTGGGTTAGATCATTTTTTCTTCATGAAATTCTGGAAACCGGGGGGCAGGCCGGGAGGTTGGCCAGGTAATCCCGGAAGACCGCCGCCCGGCATCTGGGGCATGCCTCCGCCTCCGCCAAGCATTCCGCCCAGGCCGCCTCCACCGCCACCGCCACCGCCAAACATCGCGGCGAGGCCCTTGAGGCCGCCCATTTTCTTCATCTTCTTCATCACGGTCGACATCTCCTGATGCATCTTCAGGAGTTTGTTGACGTCCTGCACGGTGGTGCCGGACCCCTTGGCGACGCGGATCTTGCGCTTGGCGTTGAGCAGTTCCGGGCG
>CANJRZ010000336.1 GCA_947476735.1 Sphingomonadaceae bacterium | reverse complement strand
TCGGGATCGATGATCCGGATCTTGCCCTGGGTCAGCTCGATCACGCCCTCGGTCGCCCAGGCGGCGAGCTGGCGGTTGATATTCTCGCGGCTGATGCCGACGAAGCTGCCCAGTTCGGACTGGCTGAGGTCGCGGGTCAGGCGGGTGCCGTGGACCTTCTGGTTGGTCAGCCGGTTGAGATAGCGGGCGAGGCGCGGGCCGGTGGTGAAGGCGCGATCGCTTTCGATGCTGAAGTCGGTCTCGCGCAGCCGCCGCGCCATTTCGCGCAGCAGGCGGATCGCGACCTTGGGATGGCGCTCGATAAAGCCTTCGAAGGAGGACCGCGACAGGCGCAGCAGCTTGCCCGGCCACATCGCAATCGCCGAGGCGGTGCGCGGCTGGCCGTCAAGCACCGCGATCTCGCCGAGCACGCCGCCGGCCTCGGCATAATCGAGGATGATCTCGCGGCCGTTGGGCGTCACCATCGATACCCGGACGACGCCGTCGAGCACGATGATGAGCGAGGTGCCCTCGTCGCCCTGGCGGAGAATCTCCTCATTGGCGCGGGTTGGCTGAACACTGCCGATGGCGAGCAGATCGGCAAGCTGCTTCTCGTTACATTCGGCGAATACGCTTCCCTTCGGCAGGAGCGCTGCTAGCTCGGCAGGTGTCATCATTGCCCCCAGAGACGGGCGATTCCGCACCCGTCACGAATAAAGTGGCGTCTCGCTGGTCAATTGGCAAGGGACGCGAGGGGTTGCGAGACCGTAACAGCTCTTATGTATCGGGCGCCCAGCCCGCCGGAGCGAGCTCAAAGCCGGCGAATTCGAAGCCCGGCGCGACCACACAGCTCACCAGCGCCCAGCCGTCACGGGCTTCGGCCGACTGCCACCAGCCGGCGGGGACGAGCCCCTGCGGCCGCGCACCGCCCGCCACATCGGTGCCGAGCAGGATCGTCTCGACGGGCCCCGCCTCGTCCGCCGCGATGCTGAGCGCAAGCGGCGCACCGGCGTGAAACAGCCAGAGTTCGGCCGCGTCGACCCGGTGCCAGTGCGATCGCCGGCCCGCTTCGAGCAGGAAATAAATGGCTGTTGCGTGACCCCGCCCACCCTCCTGAGATGGGGATTCACGCCATGTTTCACGATACCAGCCGCCTTCGGGATGTGGCGCGAGGCCGAGTTCGGCGATCAGCGCTGCGGCGTCCATCTCAGAACAGGCCGCCGCCCATCACCAGCCGGATGATCGCGACGACCAGCACAAAGCCGTTCAATTTCCGGCCGGTATCGGATCGCGACAGGATTCCGAACCCCACCCCCATCAGCGAGATCGGCACGATCACCCAGTTCATCCAGCCGAGCAGCGGGAAGAAGCCGATCATCGCGCCGATCAGGGCGACGATCCCGATGCTGACAGAGAGAAGGTTGAACATGGACGTCACTGTCCTCCAGGTTGCGCAGGATTGCAACTACTGTGCTATTATTATAATACACCATCTGAACCTGACATGACCCGGAGGAGACAGACATGCGCAAGGCGATATTCGGTCTGGTGGTGCCGATCGCGCTGCTGGCCGGCTGCGAGATGAAGGTCGTCACCGACGAGACCAACGCCAGCGATACGGCCTCGCTCAAGGTCGGCGAGGACGGCAATGTGTCGATCACCGCCAATGACGGCGCCAAAGGCGTGTCCGTCTCGGTGCCCGGGTTCGAGGGCAAGATGAAGATTCCGGGTCTGGACCTGGGTGGCGACCATATCGATATTGACGGGATGAAGCTCTATCCCGGCAGCCAGGTGAAGGGCATCAACGTCACTGATCGCAAGGGTCCGGGCCATTCGCTCGTCGAGATAGGCTATACCAGCCCGGCCGGTCCCGAGACCGTCTCCGCTTATTATGCCGACGCAGCGCGCGAGCGCGATTTCACCGACATCAAGCTTGCGACAAAGGACGGGGTGGAGACCTTCACCGCCAGGAAGCCCGACGGTGACGAGGTGACGATCACCATGACCCCGGCCGCAGGCAAGACGACGGCGGGGCGGATCACCATCCGCGGCGCGCAATAGGGCGGGAAGGATCAGTCGCGCCGTTGAACGGCCGGTGACGGGTCGACCAGATTGAACCCGGGCTCCACTCGTCGCGAAGACACCACGGGCGGGCCCGGGCAGGGCGTGTCGGCCGCCCGCGTTCAGAATAAAGACAGCCGCCACCCGTTGCTCTCCCGATCGGGCAGATCGAAGGAGCAGACGATATGAGTTCCACCTTCAAATTCGACACCGGCACGACGCCGATTTCGATGTTCGAGGTCGACGACGGCCGTCTCAGGCAGCAGCAGCTGCAACCCAATCAGACGCTGACTCTGAACAGCGACGGGACGATTTCGCTGGTGAAGACGCATGCCGAGTTCACGGAAACGAAAGTCTTCGCGCCGACGCCGAGCACGACCGATGATCCGACCTTTTTCGCGAAGACCAGCGAATTCTTCACGTCGCCGGCCGGAACGCCGCTCAGCGAAGCGCAGGCCCGCCAGCTCGATGATCGCGACGATGTCGATCATGACGGGCAGGACGAGGATCATATCGCCGGCACGGCCGGTGACGATCATGGGCATGGCGGCGCGGGGAGCGATACGCTCGACGGCGGCGACGGCAATGATGATCTGAACGGCGATGAGGGCGAGGATCATCTCGAAGGCGGCCGCGGTTCGGATCATCTCGACGGCGGGGCCGGCCATGATGTGGTCAATGGCGGTGAGGGCAGTGACACGCTGAGCGGCGGCGAAGGCAACGACCATCTTTACGGCCGATCGGCCAGCGCAGGTGCCGATGGCGCCGACAGCATCGCCGCCGGGGCGGGATCCGACTATGTCCAGGGCAATGCCGGCAACGACACTTTGGCGGGCGGTGACGGCTCGGACCGGATCAATGGCGGTGCCGACGATGACAGCATCACCGGCGATTCGGGCAATGACCGGATCAACGGCAATACCGGCAATGACACGGCGGATGGCGGCGTCGGCGACGATGAGGTGCACGGCGGCAGGGGCAATGACTCCCTGGCCGGCGGCGACGGGCGCGACGAACTGTCGGGTGATCTCGGCGCCGATACGCTGACCGGCGGGGCCGGCGCGGACGAGTTTGTCTTCCGGGGCAATGCTGCGCTGTTCGCGGGCGGATCGGCCGACATCATCACCGATTTCCAGGCCGGCATCGACGAGATCCAGCTTGGGTTCAGGCCGGAAGCGCTGCTCACCGGTGCCGCGCAGCCCGATTTCGCGACGGCGACGGCGGCGGCCCAGCTGTTGCTCGACGGCCATGCCGGCAATGGCGAGGTCGCGGCGATCGCGGTCGGCGCGGACACCTATCTGTTCTTCTCCGGTTCGGGCGGATCGCTGGTCGATTCGGCGGTCGAGCTGGCCGGGGTCGGTCCGTCCAGCCTGAGCCTGGGCGACTTCAGCTAGCCACGGACAGGCGCGAACAGCGCCTGACAGGGAAGGGCCGGGAGGCGCACTGGCGCCTGCCGGCCCTTCTCGCTAAAGGGCCGTCATGCCCCCGCTTTTTCTTGTCATGCTCGGTGGCGCCATCGGCGCCGGATTCCGCTACCATATCGGCTCGGTGGCACTGCGGCAGCTTGGCCCCGGCTTTCCGTTCGGCACCTGGATGGTCAACCTGCTCGGTGGCCTTCTGATGGGCGTGCTCGCCGGCGTGGTGGCGCGCGCGCCGGGCGAGAATGAACCGCTCCGGCTGTTCCTCGGGGTCGGCGTGCTCGGCGGCTTCACCACCTTCTCGGCATTCAGTCTCGAATGCTATAACATGTTGATCCGCGGGGATTTTGTGATCGCGTCCGCATATGCTGTATCGTCGGTGGCCGGATCGGTGATGATGCTGTTCATCGGTCTCGCGTTGGTGCGGGTTCTGGCATGAGCGAAACCGCCGCCACCCAGGCCGAGATGCGCCAGTTCGTCGTCGCCGACGATGATGACGGCATCCGGCTCGATCGCTGGTTCAAGCGGCACATGCCCGACACCAGCTTCAACATCGTCTCGCGCTGGGCGCGCACCGGTCAGCTCCGGGTCAACGGCAAGCGCGCGGCGCCCGGGGACCGGCTTGAGGCGGGCCAGATGATCCGGCTGCCGCCGCCCGAGGTCGCCGCCGTCGCGACCGCCGCGGCCAAGGCGCCGCGTCCCAGGGCGCCCCGCGAGCCCTTGTCGGCCGAGGAGACCGAGCTGATTCGCTCGCTGGTGATCCACCAGGACCGCCAGGCGATCGTGATCAACAAGCCGCCCGGCCTCGCCACCCAGGGCGGCACCAAGACTGAGGTTCATGTCGACCGTCTCCTCGACGGGCTTCAGTTCGATGCCGAAAGTCGGCCCAAGCTGGTGCACCGGCTCGACAAGGACACATCAGGCGTCCTGCTGCTGGCGCGGACCTCGCGCGCGGCGGCGCATTTCGCGAAGGCGTTCAGCAGCCGCACCGCGCGGAAAGTCTATTGGGCGATCGTCACCGGGGTTCCCTCGATCAGCGACGGGATGATCGAGCTGCCGATCGGCAAGCAGCCGGGCACCGGCGGCGAGAAGATGCATGTCGACGAGAAGGAAGGCTCGCCCGCCCGCACCCGCTACCGGGTGATCGAGCGCGCCGGCAACCGCGCCTGCTGGGTCGAGCTTCAGCCCTATACCGGCCGGACCCACCAGCTGCGCGTGCATATGGCGGCGATCGGCCATCCGATCGTCGGTGACGGCAAATATGGCGGGGCCGAAGCCTTTCTGACGGGCACGATCAGCCGGAAGATGCACCTCCACGCGCGGCGGCTGCGGGTCGATCATCCCGATGCCGGCGCGGTCGACGTCACCGCCGCTCTGCCCGAACATTTCAGCGAAACGCTGCGCATCCTCGGCTTCGAGGAAGCCAGGGGCGATGCCCTGCCGGTCGACGAGATCAGGTTCAACGAAACGCCGGAGGGCAAGCGCCGCGCGCTGGCCC
>CANJRZ010000335.1 GCA_947476735.1 Sphingomonadaceae bacterium | reverse complement strand
CTGTGCCTTGGCGCGCTTTTCCTCCTGCTTCCGGGCCTTCTCCGCCGCCTTGTCGGTCACGGCAGGCGCAGTATCGACCGGCGCGGCATCACTCACCGGCGGCATCGTACTTTCAGCGGGTGGGGGGGGGGCGACTTCTGCCGGAACCGGCGCCGGTGCTTCGGCGGCGGGAGCCGGCGCGTCCCTGGCAACCTTCCCCGCCTGCTTTGCCGCTCTCTTCGTTTCCTTTTCAGCCTGCCCCTGGGCTTCCTTGGCGGCCTTGGCGTCCTGCTTGGCCTTCCGGGCCTTGGCCTTGGCGTCGTCCTCGGCTTCCTCCTTGGCGCGCTTCTCGTCCTGCTTCTTCGCTTTTCTCGACTGCTTGTCGTTTACCACCACCGCAGTTGCCGGCGTGGCCGGCGGCGGCGCGACAAAAGCAACAGGCGCCTGACCGAGCTCGTCGGACTCGATCGACGCACGGACGACCTTCGACGGTTTCTCGGGTGGCTCACCCTTCTCGATCAGGTCGACATATTCCATGCCGGCGATCACCCGGCCGATGGCGGTATAATTGCCGTCAAGGTTCAGGTTCGGCTGGAGCATGATGAAGAACTGGCTGTTCGCGGAGTCGAGACCCTCGGCGCGAGCAAGCGACATCGTCCCGCGGACATGGGGCAGATCGTTGAACTCAGCCTTGAGGTCTGGCAGTTCCGAACCGCCCTCGCCAGTACCCTTGGGGTCGCCGCCCTGCGCCATGAAGCCTTCGATGACGCGGTGGAAGATCAGCCCATCATAGAAATGACGGCGGACCAGCGTTTTGACCCGATCGACCGAATAGGGCGCCTTGTCCGGGCGCAGCAGCACCTTGACGCGGCCACCGGTCGACAGATCGAAGCTAACGATATTCTGCGGATCGGCGGGCGGCGCGGCCGGAGCCGGAGCCGGCACGGATTGCGCGAACGCCGCACCGGCCATGAACAGGCCTGAAAGGACCGCAACAACGAACTTCCGCATCAGATCATTTCTCCACACCGCGCATTGCGCGCGGCTTCGTTATGCCTGGTCGGCTTACCACTGGCTGAACCGGGATCAGCTGCCCTTCTTACCGATCTTTTCGACGCGCGCGACGACTTCCTGCGCCACGCGCGGCGGCACGAAGCGACCGATCGCTCCGCCATAGAGCGCGATCTCCTTCACAAGGCGCGATGCGATTGGCTGCAGCGCAACGTCAGCCATCAGGAAGACGGTCTCGATCCGGTTGTTGAGCTGCTGGTTCATCCCCGCCATCTGATATTCATATTCGAAGTCGGCGACCGCGCGCAGACCGCGGATGATGATCGATGCACCTGTCCGTTCGGCAAAGTCCATCAGCAATGAGTCGAAACTCACCACTTCGATGCTGCCGCCCAGATCGGCGGTCTCGCGGCGTACCATCGCCAGGCGTTCCTCGACACTGAACATCGGGGATTTGGACGCATTGGTGGTCACTCCGATGACAAGCTTGTCGACCAGCTTGGCGCCGCGTCGGATGATATCCATGTGGCCCAGCGTGACCGGATCGAAGGTGCCGGGATAAACGCCGGTGCGCATGTTCATTCCCCTTATCGACGTTCAGCGGTCGCGCTTGACTGTGTAGGCAGCGATTTCGCGTAGCAGATCGGCCTCACGCCCGAAATTGGCAAGGTGGCCTATCGCCTGGTCGGACAGCGACTGGGCCTGGGCACGAGCCCGGTCGAGCCCCAGCAGCGAGACGAAGGTGGCCTTGCCCGCCGCCTCATCCTTGCGCGCCGCCTTACCCATTGTCGCGGCATCACCCTCAGCATCGAGCAGATCATCAGCAATCTGAAAGGCAAGACCGAGGTCATGCGCATAGGCGCGCAGCCGCGTCCGGCCCTCTACAGGAAGCCGGCCCAATATTGCGCCCGCCTCGACCGAAAAGCCGATCAGCGCGCCGGTCTTGAGTTGCTGCAGCCGGGTGACGTTGGGAAGATCCTGCGCCGTGACCGCCGCCGCCATATCCATGGCCTGGCCGCCAACCATGCCCGCGACGCCCGAGGCGGCCGCCAGTGCCAGCACCAGCTCGGCCCGCACGAAGGGGTCATGATGATTCTCCTCATCGGCCAGCATCTGGAAGGCGAGCGCCTGGAAGCCATCTCCGGCGAGGATCGCGGTCGCCTCGTCAAAGGCCTTGTGAACGGTGGGCTTGCCGCGGCGCATGTCGTCATCGTCCATCGCCGGCAGATCGTCATGGATCAGGCTGTAGACATGGATACACTCGACCGCGAGGCCGGCTCGCAAGGCGCATTCGGAATCGACCGCAAACAGCCGTGCGGCACCGGACACCAGCAGCGGCCGCAACCGCTTGCCGCCACCGATCGCGGCATGGCGCATCGCCTCGTAAAGCTGGCGGCGGCTATCGTCGGGCGGAACGAGCAGCGCGTCGAAACGGCTGTCGATCTCATGCGCGATGCGCTTCAGTTCCAGGCTCAGCAGGTCCGACATGGATCAGGCCGCAGTGAAGGGCTCGGTCCCCTTGGGGGACCCGTCGGCACCGAGGCTGATCTTTTCGATCCGGGCCTGCGCCGCCTTCAACCGCTCCTCGCACTGCCGTTTGAGCGCATCGCCGCGGGCATAGAGCGAGATCGATTCATCGAGCGGCACGTCTCCCGATTCGAGCTGCCGCACGATTGCCTCGAGCTGCTTGAGAGCATCCTCGAAGGAGAGATCGGCGAAGGTGGCGGCGTCATCCATGGGCAAGGCTTTTGGGCTGCAGCGGTATAGCGGTCAAGATCAAGCTGTCGCCGATCAGCGAGCCGCCGTCTCTAAGGCTGTTTCGGGAGGGGAAGCGGGCTCATTGAGCAGCGGGATGAGGATTTCATTGAGGTCGTCGAGATCAAAAGCACCCGCCTTGGCGTAGCGGACCACCCCGGCACGATCGATCACATAATTGGTCGGGACCGCCTTGATGGCATCGTAGTTGCCCTTGAGGCGCTTCACGAAGGGAATTCTCAACACGGCCATCAGCGGCTTCAGCTTGCTTAGCGGTACCGATCCCTCAGTGGTGATGGCGAACACCCGCAACCCATGCTTGCTCATGATAGAATAGTAGGCGTCAAGGATCGGAAGTTCTTTCTTGCAGGGCACGCACCAGGTCGCCCAGAAATTGAGAACGACCACCTGACCGCGCAGCGTGTCCAGGCTGACGTCTTCGCCGCTGACCAGGTGCAGCGTGAACCCCGGAGCAGGCCGTCCCACCACCGGCTTTGCAGCCGAAACACCGCCCGCCGCGAGACAGGCCAGCGCGGCGAACAGGGTAACGAAGCGAACCGCCCTACGCCCCATCCTTACTTCTTGAACGGGTCCTGGAAGGCCGCGCCGCCGAACAGCGCTGCCTCTTCCTCGGCATGGCTCATCTCCGCGGTCTTGTGCGCCGCATCGCGCTCGGCGCGGAGCTGCTCGATCAAAGCCTCGCGATCGCCTTCGAGGCGGCTGTCGGGCACGGCTTCGATGCCTGCCGCCTTGGCCGCCTTGGCAACCACAGCGTCCAGCTCGCGCTGCGAACTGAGCCCGAGCGTCACCGGATCCTTGGGAACGATGTTGGCGATGTTCCAATGGGTGCGGTCACGGATCGCCGCGATCGTCGTGCGGGTCGTGCCGATCAGCTTTGAGATCTGACCGTCCGACACTTCGGGATGGTTGCGGATGATCCAGGCGATGCCGTCGGGCTTGTCCTGGCGCTTGGAAACAGGCGTATAGCGCGGTCCCTTGGTACGGCGCTGCTGATCGGGGCCCTTGAGCATGACCAGCCGGTAACTGGGATCCTTCTGGCCCTTCTCGATCTCGGCCATGCTCAGCTCGCCGGCGCGGACCGGATCGCGGCCGGTCAGCTTGGTCGCTGCCATGTCGTCCGCGATCGCCTGAATCTCGAGAATGTGCAGGCCACAAAAATCGGCGATCTGAGGAAAGCTGAGCGCGGTGTTATCGACCATCCACGAAGCAGTGGCGTGGGGCATGAGCGGCTGGGCCATTGCGGTCCTCTAAATAAAAGGGCCGCCCCTTTACGGAGCGGCCGAAGCGTCGGCGGACGATGTAATGAAAGCGGGCACGAAGGGCAAGATGCGCTGAGCCTTCTCGCGCAACCGCGCTGAGGTGAGTAAGGCGGGCGGATTACGCCGCCAGCTTCCCCCTGCCATATCCCTGGGGCACCAATGCCGCCAGGAACTGTTCAGCACTACGCCGCCACCCAAATGTGGCTCCATAGTCCGCTGCTTCCTTGCGATCGCACTGCAACGCCTTGATGATCGCGATCGCGAGATCCTCGTCCATGGCCGCAGACGCAGGGTCGAGAATATCGATCGGACCGGTCACCGGAAAAGCGGCGACCGGTGTGCCGCAGGCGAGAGCCTCGATCATGACCAGCCCGAACGTGTCGGTCCGGCTCGGAAAGACGAAGACGTCGGCTCCGACATAGGCCGAGGCCAGCGCCTCGCCATGAAGCGAGCCAAGAAATCGCGCATGGGGATAGGATCGCTCAAGGCCCGCGCGGGCCGGGCCGTCGCCGACGACCACCTTGCTGCCCGGGGTATCGCAGGAGAGAAAGGCCTCGATATTTTTTTCCACCGCAACGCGGCCAACATAGAGCTGGATCGGGTGTTGCAACCCGGCGAAGGCCGGATGTGTCGGCCGGTCGGGCGTGAACAGCCCAAGATCGACACCCCTGCCCCAGCGCCGCACCGGGCCGATACCGCGGGCCTGGAGGATCGCTTCGACCGAGGGCGTCGATGCCAGCACGGCGGCGGACGGGCCGTGGAACCAGCGGATATAGCGCCAGAACCAATCGGCAGGCATGCCCGTGCGTTCGGCGACATAATCCGGAAACTGGGTGTGATAGGCAGTCGTGAAGGCGAAGCGCCGGCTGACGCAATGGCGGCGCGCGGCAAGACCAATCGGCCCTTCGGTTGCAATATGGATCGCTTCCGCTCCGAACTCGGCGATCTT
>CANJRZ010000334.1 GCA_947476735.1 Sphingomonadaceae bacterium | reverse complement strand
GATGAAGCGGATCGACAGCCGATTCCAGATCATCGCCGGCGTACTGATGATCGCCTGGTCGCTCGAACTGCAGACCCGGTTCACCATCGAAATGGGCCAGCAACTGATCATCTGGTCTGGCATATTGCAGGGCTTCGGCCTGGGCCTGTCGATGATCGTCATCAACTTCGTCGCGATTGCGAGCACGCCGGCCAGTCTGCGCACCGAAGGGGCGGCGGTCTATACGCTGATCCGCAACGTTGCGACCTCGGTCATGATCGCGATCTGCTCGGTGCTGCTCGCGCGCAACATCCAGCTCAACCATCTCGAAATCGGCAGCGCGCTGTCGTCGAGCAGTCTGCCCTTCTGGCTTTCCCAGTTCGCGGCGAGCGCTGGCGGTGCGCAGCGAGTTGCCGCTATGGCCGATATAGAGGTCAATCGGCAGGCGTTGATGATCGCCTATCTCGACGATTTCTACATGATGATGTGGGCGACGCTGGCAACGATTCCGCTCGTTCTGCTGATCAAGCCGATGGGACGGCCTGATGGTGAAGCCATAGCGGTGATGGAATGACCCGCCCCTTTTCCGGGACGGCCGGCATGGACGAGGCGATCATCCCACTGCCAACCCTCCAAAGAATGGTGGCGCAGGCCCTGATCATGGCGGCTACCGCACTTATTATCCTCGATCAGACGATCGCCACAGTGGCGATTCCCCATATGCAGGCAGCGCTCGGTGCGACGCCTGACACGATCTCATGGGTGCTGACTTCCTATATCCTTGCCAGTGCGGTCGCGATTCCGCTGACCGCCTGGCTGTCGGGCCAGGTCGGACGGCGTATGCTGTTCGGGAGCGCGGTCCTGATGTTCACGCTCAGCTCGGCCGCCTGCGCCTTCTCGGTTTCGCTGCCGATGATGGTGATCGCCCGGTTCGTGCAGGGCTTTTCAGGGGCGTTCCTGATTCCGCTGTCGCAAAGCTTCATGCTCGATATCAACCGTCCGTCGCGACAGATGCGGGCGCTGACAATCTGGGGTCTCGGTATCATGGTTGCGCCGGTCTGCGGTCCGGCGCTCGGCGGCTATCTCACCGCACTGATGGACTGGCGCTGGATATTCCTGATCAATGTGCCGGTCGGCGCGGTCGTCTTCGTCGGCATTTTCGCGACCCTTCCGGAAGTTCCGGGGCATAGCCGGGTGTTCGATCGCGCCGGGTTCGTCATGATCCTGGTGGCGCTCTGTTGCCTCCAGCTAGTGCTTGATCGCGGCACGCAGGAGGACTGGTTCGATTCGACCGAGATCATCATCGAGGGGGGCCTCTCCGTCGGTGCATTCTGGATGCTGGCCTTCCATCTTCGGCGGGCACCGCACCCGATCATCACGATGGAGCTGTTTCGCGATCGGAATTTTATGGCGGCGATGCTTATCGGCCTCGTGATCAGCCCGATTACTGTCACAAGTGCGGCGATGCTGCCCCAGTTCATGCAGGTCCTGCTGCATTATCCGGTGTTGACGGCCGGTCTGTTGATCATTCCACGCGGCCTTACGGTGACGCTGGCCATCGTGATGGGGCCGCGCCTGCTGAAACGGTATGACAGTCGGGCGATACTGGTGTTCGGGCTCGTGATGATCACCATTTCGCTGTGGCTGCAGACCCGGTTCAGTCTCGACATGGACGAGCATCTTCTAATCTGGTCGGGGTTTGCGCAGGGCATCGGCGTCGGTCTTTCGATCGCTACCGGCAACATGATGTCGATGGCTAATCTACCGGTTCACCTGCGGACTGAAGGGGCTGCTGTCTACATGCTCGCACGCAGCATCGGAACATCGATCCTCATCTCGATCATGAGCGCATTGCTTGCCCATAATATCCAGGTGAATCATGAGGAAGTCGGCGCGCGGCTTGCCGCCGCCGGAGCGATGCCGTTTCTCACGGACCAGTCCAGTTCGCGCAGCGGCTTTCTGGCGCAGATGGCCGATCTCGAGGTCAACCGCCAGTCGATGATGATCGCCTATCTCGACGATTTCTGGCTGATGATGTGGCTCACCATCATGGTCATGCCGATCGTGCTTTTCCTGAAGCGCATGCGCCCCCCCGAGGGCGCGGTCCCGGCTATCGCCGATTGACCGATTCGCGCATTGCCGCGCGCGGATTCCAAGCCTAGAGGACCGCCTGCACGCGGCTTCATTCGCGGAGGACGGCATGAGCGAAATCGATATCGAAGCCGCCGGCGTCGCCTCCGTCGAGACGATGCTCGACGAGGATGACCGGCTGAAGTCGAGCTTCATCGACGCCGTCATCGAATGTGTCGAGCAGGGCGATGCCGACGGCGCGCGCGCGCTGGTCCGGCCGCTCCACCCCGCCGATATCGCCGATCTGTTCGAGCTGGCACCGCAGGACATGCGGCGTCCTATTGCCGCCGCAATAGCGGAACTGCTCGACGGCGACGTGCTCGCCGAGATGAACGAATGGGTGCGCGAGGAGCTGATCGACGCACTGGCGCCGCACGAAGTCGCGGAGATTGCCACCCAGCTCGACACCGACGACGCCGTCGCGATCATCGAGGAGCTCGAGGAGGAGGAGCAGCGCGCGGTTCTCCGGGCGATGGAGCCCGACGACCGCGCCGCGATCGAGGAGGCGCTGTCCTTTCCCGAGGAATCGGCCGGCCGCCTGATGCAGCGCGATTTGATTGCGGTGCCCGAACATTGGACGGTCGGCGACGTGCTCGACTATCTGCGCCGCAACGACGATCTGACCACCGATTTCTGGGAAATCTTCGTCGTCGATCACAAGCATCACCCGATCGGCACCTGCAAGTTGAGCTGGGTAATGCGGACCCCGCGCAGGATCGCGATCGGCGATGTGATGCAGCGCGAGCAGACGCTGATCCCGGTCGACATGGATCAGGAAGAGGTGGCGCTCCGCTTTCAGAAATATGCGCTGATCTCGGCCGCGGTGGTTGATCCCGCCGGGCGGCTGGTCGGCATGATCACCGTCGACGACGTCGTCCACATCATCCAGGAAGAGGCCGGCGAGGATATCCTCAAGCTTTCCGGCGCAGGCGACGGCGACATCAACGAGCCGGTGCTCGACAGCTATCGGATGCGGGTGCGCTGGCTGATCGCCAACCTGATCACCGCGCTTGTCGCTTCGAGCGTCATCCGCTTGTTCGAGGATACGATCGCGTCGATGGTCGCGCTGGCGACGCTCATGCCGATCGTCGCGGGGGTCGGCGGGAATGCCGGTACCCAGACGATGGCGGTCACGGTCCGCGCGCTCGCGACCAACCAGCTCACCCAGTCAAACACGATGCGATCGATCGTCCGCGAGATCCGCATCTCGCTCCTGAACGGCATTACGGTTGCTGCGGTGATCGGTCTCGGCGTCACCACGGTCTTCTCGAACGCGCAGCTCGGCGCAGTTATCGCGGCGGCGATGATGACCAATATCCTGGTGGCGGGCCTTGCGGGCGTGCTGGTGCCGATGACGCTCGAGCGGATGGAAGTCGATCCCGCGGTCTCATCCTCGGTGTTCGTTACGATGATCACCGATTCGATGGGATTTTTCGCCTTCCTGGGCCTGGCGACCCTGTTCGGTATCCATGGTTGAGGGCGGGTCCGACACCTCCGATATTGGCGGGATAGCAGAGCTCCACCTCACCAAGATCGCTTTTGGCTGCGAGAATTTCGATGCATTGCGCGCGCGGCTGAGCGACCGGATCGAACGCGGCGAAGCCATCGTCCTGTCCACCCGCTACAAGCCCAAGCGGGCTGACGAACTGGCGGGCGGTTCGCTCTACTGGATTTGCCAGCACCGCTTCGGCCTGCGCATGCCGCTGATCGGCTTTTCCGAAATCGATGGCGGCCGCTGCGGCATCGTCCTTGCCCCGCAACTGATCGAAGTCGAGCCGCGCCCGCGCCGGGCACACCAAGGCTGGCGTTACATCAGCGCCGCGGACGCGCCGAAAGATTTACCGGGCGGTGAGGTGAGCGGGGACCGGATGCCCGCCGGCATGCACGCCGAACTGGCGGCGATGGGGTTGATATAGTTCGCGGCAGCCGTTCTACCCACCGCACTTGATATCGCCCGACCCCATCTTGCTCGTCGTGCAGCGCGGGTGGCCTGCAATGCTGATGTCGCCTGATCCCATCATCCGCGCCTTGGCGGTTTTGGTGGGACCGACCCGCAGATCGCCCGATCCCATCACCGCGGCATTGAGCATGTCGGCGGTGAGCGCGGGAGCCAGCAGATCGCCAGATCCAGTCACCGACAGGTCGGCGAGACCGGTGGTACCTGTCAATGCAATGTCGCCTGAGCCCGTCACCGTCGCCTTCAGCCGGGCCGTGTCGAGCCGCCCGACCGACAGATGGCCCGAACCGATGAGGAGCGCCGTAAAGCGGTCCGTCCGTACCCGGTCGACTGCGAGGTCGCCCGAACCGGTGAGCTCGGCGCTGTCAAGCATCGGGACGCCGATCTCGATTACGATCTGCTCCGTTTTGCCCCAGCTCATCCCGCGCCAGCTCCATCCTCGTTCGGTGGTGATGAGCAGCGTGCCGTCGCGCGATTCGACCTTGAGTCGGTCGAGTCTCTCCTGCGGCCCGCTCGCGCGCAGCGATGCCGCCTGGCCGGTGTGGACGCGCACCGTGAAGGGGCCCTCGACGCGGAGCTTGGAAAAACCGGGCACCGGGATGGCGCGCGTAGCTGCGTGCGCGGGTAGGGCGATAAGGGTCAGGGCCATGAAGGCGGTAATAGTCAGTCGCATCGGCAACCCTTCTTGTGTGTTACTATAATAATACACAAGAAGTCTGTTCGTGCAAAGTGCCAGCAAAAAGGGGCGGCCCAGACGGACCGCCCCTTTTGCATCCGGCCCAATCGGGCAAAGGACTTACTTGTTGTGGACGTAACCGGGGCAGATTCCCGTGCGCTATGCGGCGACGAGCCTGACGAGACCAGGCAAGCGGGGCACGTGCGGCGCGTTGGGGACGGTGAGACGATCACCGAGCAGCCGGTAGAATGAGACGTCGAGCT
>CANJRZ010000333.1 GCA_947476735.1 Sphingomonadaceae bacterium | reverse complement strand
GCTTCCGGTTCAGGGCCAGCTCCGCTGCACCCAAATCCAGAAAGGAAAAATCACCCGCTTGACCCACGGCCCGCATCGCGGGACATACCTTCCACCCGGGTCACTTCTCGATGAAAATCCCGGGTCACATCTCAGTGCAAATCAACAGTGACGGATTACAGGGATTAGCACCGCCCAAAACAGGGAACAGCTTGCTTGCGATCTCTAGTCGGGCAGATTTCAACGAAACCAGAGTCTGCGCGAACTGGACTCTTGACTAGGGGACGATGTTCCCTGAATGTGCCGATTGCCTTGAGGAGCTAATTTGGAGCTTCCTCATGTCCTCAAACCAACTGATCGAACGCAGCGTCGCTTCCCTGAAGCCGTACGCCGGAAATGCGCGTGTTCATTCCCGTAAACAGATCCGCCAGATTGCCGAGAGCATCAAGCGCTTCGGTTCCAACAATCCTGTGCTTGTGTCCGATGACGGCCAGATCGTCGCCGGCCATGGCCGCGTCGAGGCGGCCCGGCTGCTGGGGATGAAGACCGTGCCGACGCTCGCGCTCTCGCACCTGTCGGACGCCGAGCGTCGTGCCTATGTATTGGCGGACAACAAGCTGGCGCTCAACGCCGGCTGGGATAGCGCTACCCTTGCGATCGAACTCCAGGGGCTCGTCGATCTCGACTTCGATGTTTCGCTGACCGGCTTCAGTGTCGCCGAGGTCGACCTCGTGATTGATGAAGCGGCCGAGAGCAGCCCGAGACGCCGGAACGAGCCCGAGGATGCGGTGCCCGAGCTGGAGGGTGGTTCGGTGACCCGGCACGGCGATCTCTGGCTGCTCGGCCGACACAAGCTGATCTGCGGCGACGCCCGGATGCATCCGGACTATGCCGCCCTGTTGGGCAGCGAGAGGGTGGACCTGGTCTTCACCGATCCCCCCTACAATGTCCCGATCGACCGCCATGCGACCGGGCACGGCCGATATCATCACCGCGACTTCGCTTTCGCGGCCGGCGAGATGAGTGAGGCGCAGTTCACCGCCTTCCTCACCCAGGCGATGTGCGCGACCGCTTCGGTGATGCGGGACGGAGCCATCGCCTTCGTGTGCATGGACTGGCGCCATATGGGGGAGCTGCTCGTGGCCGGTCGTGCGGCCTTCACCGAACTCAAGAACCTTGTCGTATGGAACAAGGCCAATGGCGGGCTGGGATCCTTCTATCGCTCGAAGCATGAGCTCGTCTTCGTGTTCAAGATGGGCACGGCCGATCATGTGAATAATTTCGGTCTGGGTGGAGACGGGCGCTACCGGACCAATGTCTGGGACTATGGCGGGACCAACACGAAATCGTCGACGCGGGCGACCGACCTCGAGATGCACCCGACGGTCAAGCCGGTGGCCCTCGTTGCCGATGCGATCCGGGACTGCTCGAAGCGTGGGGATCTCGTGCTCGATGCCTTCGGTGGCTCGGGCTCGACGCTGATTGCTGCCGAGAAGACCGGGCGGCTCGCCCGGTTGCTCGAAATCGATCCCCTCTATTGCGACACGATCATCCGGCGGTGGGAAATCCTCACGGGCAAGCTAGCGACGTTGGCGACCACGGCAGAGCCGTTCGAGGAGGTGGCCGAACAGCGCCTCCAGACCTGGACAGCGTGCAATGGGTGACTTCGATGACGAGCTACCGCCGGACGAAGTGACGGCGTCCGAATGGCAAACGGGCTACGGCAAACCGCCCGTCGAACATCGTTTCAAGAAGGGGGTGTCGGGTAATCCAAGGGGTCGCCCCCGAGGGGCGCGCCGTTTGCCGAACATAGATGCGGGCGATGACAGTCTGGCTGCCATCGTTCGGGCGGAGGGACGCCGCATGATGAGCGTCCGCGAGGGTGACGCGGTCCGGCAAATGCCGGTGAAGGAAATCATTATACGAAACACCTTCGCCGCGGCAGCGAAGGGGGAAGGCAGGGCGCTCAAGGTGGCTCTTGGGATGCTGGAAATCGCAGACAACGAGGCCGATGAGCAGACAGGGGTACTGCAGAAAGCCTCGCTGCAGCTGCAGGCATACTGGAAGAGCTGGTGTGTGCAGATCCGGAGACGGTACCCAGGGCTAACCGACTATCCAAAGCCCGCGCATGTCACGATCGATCCCTCGACTGGTTTCGCTGTCTGGAATTCGCCTTGGCTGAGGAAAAAGCCTGCTCGAAATGAGCGCGTGGGTGAATACCCTAGCGACTGGCTATCGGCTCTGGCGCAAACATGTAGCAGCATGAACGAGATGCAGAAGATTTATGGTCGCGCCATAAGTCTGGGAAAATGCACCGTCGCACTGTCGGTGCTCGAAGAGGCGCTCGAGGAGCGCGGCCCTCTGGCTGAAGCTCAGCGCTTCTGCGACAGGCCTGATCAGCGTAGACTCACCGAGATGACGCGCGAAGAGCTGCGCGAGGCGGTCCGGCAGATGTTGGAGAGGAAGGGGTTGAGGCTAGCTGGATCCGAAAAGGAAGGCCCCGAGTGACCAAGTAAAGATACAGCCCTTCGATTCTTCGAAAGCAGCCGCTCTGCGTCCCAGGTCCGCGTCACCGGCTCGCTAGCTTGAGCAAACGACAATCTACCGAGTCCGCGCCATGGGACCCGCTTCGATCAGCGGGAAGCATCCATGCGTATTGCAAAGGACCACCTCTCCCGAAATACGGTCGGTGCGGATCACGGTACCACCTTGAACCCTTACCTCATATCTGCGGACAAATGGATGGGCGATCACCGACGCGGCGATTACAAGAGCTGCCAAGCAGATCGGGCCACCGCGGCCGTTAAAAAGGGCGGCTAGTTTCCGAACAAGCTCGCTCATTTGACGCGCGACGCCCCGCGGCTGATTATTCCAATCGGGATAATCCCTAGCGCGACTGGCAGGGCACCCCCGATGTGGAGCATTTTCAGGCCCACGATGGCAAGGATCGATAAATTGAACGCAAGCGCTATGCGCGGTCCTTGCGAATTGGGCAGAGCGCTCTTGGTTGGACCACGACGACGTCCAATTGTGAGCGCAGCTATCCAGGCGACAAGGGCCCAGAAAATTGCAGCGCCGAGGCTTATCCCTACGAATTCAGTCGTCGTCAGGTGGGGGTCACTCGGCGGGTAGCTGAACGCCAAGATGAACGCCATGAGCGGCCACGTCGCCGTGCGGCTGGCACTGGACTTCTCTGGTATCGCGGATTTGGCTAGACCATTACGTCGGTCGCTATTTTCTTCCACAATCAACGGCGTGGTATCTTCGCTCATTGAACGTCCCCCAGTTGCGGGCGACGTATTCGGCTTCAGCCTGTCTCGTCGCGCCTATGTCCTCTCGGGCGACGGCCAAAGCCGGATGTTGGAAACTTGCTTACAGACAGGCGCATGCGCCTTTACCGGCAAGCCGGCTGGACATGCGCGCATGCCACCCGGCCCAGCAATTGCTGATGACCGAGTATCTGTAAGAGGGGTTTCCACGCCCCGCTCCGGAGTGTCGCGGAAGCGGAGCCAGATTGCTCCATTGGCGAAAGGAAGCAAGGCGAAAGAGCGGATTGAAACTCTCGAGGCGCGCAGCTGTAGCGCATGCGATGCCACGGTATATGTCGACTAGGAGCGTGTGCAGCCTGCCGATCTCGCCGGCGACGAATCTTGGTTCATCAATGTCGCTACCTATGTGATCGGCTGGGACACGCTGGCCGGGCCCGGCACGGCACGCCTGCCTGACGGCAACGGGTTTGCTTCGATCGCGGAGGACCGAATTCTTTTTCCGTAATTCGCTTTGATCTCAATCAAGGACCATCGTTCTCGATCCGGTTATCAACACATGTGTTGACGAAAATCGCAGGCGGCGTTACGTGATCCCTCCCAACTTCAAAGCAACATCCTGCTTAAATAAAGGCATGTTCGATGACGACAGGCTCAAATCATCCGCAATTCGATGCCATCGTGATCGGGGCGGGCGTAACCGGCATCTACCAGACACATCTGCTGGCTAAAAACGGCATACGCGTGCTGGGGATCGAGGCGGGTGAGGGCGTCGGAGGGACATGGTACTGGAACCGATATCCGGGATGCCGCCTCGATACCGAAAGCTACGCTTACGGCTATTTCGCGCTGACCGGGATCATCCCTGAATGGCAATGGAGCGAAAGGTTTGCATCACAACCCGAGATGCTCCGCTATGCCGAGCAGGCTGCTGGGGCGATGGACGTACGCAAACATTACCGTTTCAACACGCTGGTCACAGGAGCGAAGTACAGGGATACCGAAAATCTCTGGGAGGTCGCACTGGATAGTGGCGAGATCGTCACGAGCCGTTTTCTGATTTCCGCGACCGGTCCTCTCTCCGCCACCAAGATGCCTGACTATCCGGGGATCGATAGGTTCGAGGGCGAGGCGTTCCATTCGTCGCGCTGGCCGAGCACGGCCGATGGGAAGCCGAAGTACATGGATTTCGTGGGCAAGCGCGTCGGCGTGATCGGTACGGGGGCAACGGGCGTTCAGATCATCCCGATCGTTGCCGAAACCGCCGAGCAACTCTTCGTTTTCCAACGGACGCCCAATTGGTGCACGCCGCTCGGAAACGCTCCTTTGAGCGAGCCGGAGATGAACCTGTTGCGCAAGCGTTACGCGACGATCCTGGAATATGTGAAGTCGACGCCGACCGCATTTCCCTATCATCGCGACCATCGCAAAGGGACCGAAGTATCTGAAGCGGAGCGCAACGCCTTTTTCGAGCATCTCTATCACCAGCCGGGATACGGTATCTGGCTCAGCGGATTCCGCGATCTCCTTCTCAGCAAGCAATCCAACAAGTATCTGGCCGATTTCGTCGCCGACAAGATCCGTCAGCGCGTCAAAGACCCTGGGGTTGCGGAGAAGCTGATCCCGACAGATCACCCGTTCGGCGCAAAGCGCGTGCCGATGGAAACCAACTATTACGAGGCTTACAACCAAGACAACGTCCACCTTGTCGACATCCTCGAAGCGCCAATCCAGGAGATTCTGCCAACGGGAATCAGGACCGGTGACGGC
>CANJRZ010000332.1 GCA_947476735.1 Sphingomonadaceae bacterium | reverse complement strand
GGAAGCCTTCAAGATTGGTTTTCCAATCGCGGCCAAAGCTTTAAGGATGGGGCATGGCTATACTGGTTACCGGCGCAGCGGGATTCATCGGCATGCATTGTTGCCTGCGCCTCCTCGCGCGTGGCGAGACCGTGATCGGGATCGACAATCTCAACGATTATTATTCGGTTCGGCTTAAACAGGATCGGATCGCCAACATCGCGGCGTCGGGTGGAGATTTTCGCTTCATCCGCTGCGACTTCGCCGATCATGAGGCGCTCGATGCCGCGCTCGGCAAGATCCGTTTCGGCCGGATCATCCATCTCGGCGCGCAGGCCGGTGTCCGCCACTCGATCACCAATCCCCGCTCCTACATTCAGAGCAACCTGGTCGGCCACCTTAACATGCTCGAGCTTGGCCGGCACCGGGGCGCCAGGCACATGGTCTACGCCTCCTCCTCCTCGGTTTATGGCGGCAATGAAAGCCTGCCCTTCCGGGTCGAAGACCGGGTCGATCATCCGCTGTCGCTCTATGCGGCAACCAAGAAATCCGATGAGCTGATGAGCGAGACCTATGCGCACCTTTACAGGTTGCCGCAGACGGGCTTGCGCTTCTTCACCGTCTATGGCCCCTGGGGCCGGCCAGACATGGCGCTGTGGCTGTTCACCGACGCGATCCTGAAAGGCAAACCGATCTCGGTGTTCAACGCCGGCGAGATGCGGCGTGACTTCACCTATGTCGACGACATCGTTACCGGAGTGATCGCCGCGCTCGACCGCCCACCTGCCGACGATGGCGACGAAAAGGCCGGCGGCAGTCGCTCGCCGCACGCGGTGTACAATATCGGCAACCACAGATCGGAAGAATTGACCGGGCTCATCGCGCTGATCGAGCAGGCTTGCGGGCGCGAAGCGATCAAGCAGATGATGCCGATGCAACCCGGCGATGTGCGTGAGACTTTTGCCGATATCAGCGCGATCCAACGCGACCTGGGCTTCCAGCCGACCACCAGCATTGCCGAGGGCGTACCGCGCTTCGTCGACTGGTTTCGGACCTATCACGGGATTGAGACGCCATGAGGTTTGACATGCGACGACCGCTGACTGCCGGGCTTGTCCTGATGCTGCTCGCCGGCTGCGGCAAGGAGGAGGCCAAGCCATCCGATGCGGAGCTTGCCGATACGCCGCAGATCGCCAGCCTTGAGGACTATGGCCTCCCCGTCGACAAATCCGATCAGGTCACAGCGATCGACGCAGCAACCGGCGATGCGAGCGGCATGCCGCGAGATGGCGGCGCAGTGATCGCGGTGCCGAAACAGGAACAGCGTCCGGCTGCACGCGAACCGGAAGCATCAAACGCGACAATGGCAATCCCTGAGGTCGTAGCACCGCCATCGACGCCGGCCGCTCCCGCCCTGACGGCACCGGCAGGGAACTGAACATTTTCACGTGAAAGGGCATCACCGTGGACGAAGACAATCTGAAATCCCGCGCCATCGCGCTTTATGACCGCTTCACGCACGGCTCGCAGGACCGGCGAAGCTTCCTTTCCGACATGACCCGCCTTGCGGGCAGCGCTGCGGCGGCACAGGTGCTGATTGCAGCGATCGCCGCGAACCCTGCGGCAGCCGCGGTGGTCGCCGAGGACGATAAGCGGCTGGACGCCAAGATGGTCCACTGGAAGGGCGCCAACGGGCACCAGCTGTCCGGCTATATGGCGATCCCGAAAAAGCATGCGAAGAAGCCGGCAGCGGTCCTGGTGGTCCACGAAAATCGCGGCCTGCAGCCCTATACGATGGATGTCGCAAGACGTCTCGCAATTGCCGGGTTCGTCGGACTGGCGGTGGACTTCCTCGCGCCTGTCGGCGGCACTCCAGAGGACGAAGACAAGGCGCGACAGATGATCCGCACCCTCGACCTCTCGGCCGCCAGCGCGGATGGCGTCGCGACGATCGACTGGCTGGCCGCGCACCGGCTGCTGAGCGGCAAGGTCGGGGTGGTCGGCTTCTGCTGGGGCGGCGGGATGGCGAACCGGCTTGCGGTCGATGCCGGCGGCGCGCTGAGTGCGGCAGTCGCCTATTATGGCCCTCCCCCACCCCCGAGCGACGCCGCGAAGGTCAAGAGCGCGATTCTGCTCCATTATGCCGCCAATGACGACCGGGTGAATGGCGGCGCCATTCCCTGGGTGCAGGCGCTGGAGAGTACCCGGGTCGACGTCCGCCGCTTCGATTATCCCGGCACTCAGCATGCCTTCCACAACGATACGTCGGCCGCGCGCTACAATGCCGAGGCCGCCGCGTTGTCGTGGGACCGGACGATCGCGTTCTTCCGGGAGAAACTGGCCTGAACCGAACGTCCGGATGGGGCGCTATGATCTATCCCGCCAGGCCAGCCAGAAGATGCGTGGCCCGTCGACCAGATAGCGGCGTCCAAAGCGACGCGGGTTGCCGAGCAGGCGGTGGAGCCATTCGAGTGAGAGTCGTTGCATCCATCGCGGGGCACGGGTCTGACGACCGACCAGAAAATCGATCGAGGCACCAATGCACAGGCCGGTGCCACAGGCGCCGGGCATGGCGCGGATGGCGGCAGCGATCAGTTCCTGCTGGGGAGATCCGACCGCGAGCAAGGTGAAGCGCGCGCCGCTTTCGGCCGCGAAGCGGGCGGCGGCAAGGCGCGCGGCACCGTCGGCTTGCAAACCCATGGGCGGGATGTGCTGAACGAACGCGAGGTCCGGCCGTAGCGCACAGAGAACTGCCGGGTCTCCGGCTTCTCCGCCGATCAGGCAGATCCGGTCGCCTGGCGCAGCGATGTCGCGAAGTAGCCGCGTGGTAAGGTCGCTTCCCGGCACGACCGGAAGCTTCCTGCCCTGCAGCGCGGCCAGTCGGGCCAGGACCCGGCTGTCACACAGCCGCCAGTCGGCCCCGGCATAAGCGCGCCATTCGGGGCTGTCATGATCAAGCTTAGACAGGCGCACGACATGATCGACGTTGGGCGTGACGAGATAGGCGAACGCCGCGCCGGTGCCACGGCCACGCAAGAGCGCTGCCACTGCCTCTTCGTCGAGCTGATCGAAGCTCAGGCCCAGATAATCCATGCACTCCCCCGATCACCCAAGCTTAGCGGCAGCGGGGCAAAGAAAAAGGCCCGGCGTTTCCACCGGGCCTTTCGATGATTGTTGGTGACTGCGGATCAGCGGCGATCGCCGAGGAACTGCAGCAGGAAGGTGAACATGTTGATGAAGTCGAGATAGAGGGTGAGCGCACCCATAATCACCGACTTGCCTGCGAAATCGGTGCCGGCAACATAGGCATACATGCTCTTGAGCTTCTGCGTGTCATAGGCAGTGAGACCCGCGAACAGCAGCACGCCGATGGCGCTGATGATCAGCTGCATGGCCGATGACTGCAGGAAGATATTGATCAGCGAAGCGATCAGCAGTCCGACCACGCCCATGATCAGGAAGGTGCCGAAGCCCGACAGATCCTTCTTGGTGGTGTAGCCCCACAGGCTGAGCGACGCGAAGGCCGCCGCCGTCGCGAAGAAGGTCGTCGCGATCGAGGTGCCGGTATAGACGAGGAAGATCGACGACATCGACAGACCCATCGCTACCGCGAACGCCCAGAACAGAGCCTGCGTAGCGAAGAGTGACAGGCGATTAATGCCAAAGCTCAGCACCATCACGAAGGCGAGCGGGGCGAGAATGATCAGCCAGCGAAGCGGCGTGACGAGCACCTGTTCGGCCAGACCGGAGCTGGCAAAGCCGAGCGCGACGATGCCGGTGAGCAGGACACCCGATGCCATATAATTGTATATCGAGAGCATGTAGGACCGCAGCCCAGCATCGAAAGCCGCGTCGGCCGCACCGACTCTTGTCGCGACAGGCGCGGCAGTTGTTCGGGGGTCAGACCAGTTTGCCATGATGTAAAAACTCTCCACTAGAAGTGGCGGGATGCCACCCAGGCGACAATATCGGCTGAACTGAACATCTTTTCAAGCGGATCGCCGCCAAAACTTGTGTGTATGAACTTGCGTTACCGTCTCAGGAGGTCCGAAAAGGTATCATGCACCGGCTTTTTGTTGCGCTGCGACCACCCCGCTTAATGCGCGAGGCTCTGCTTGCCGCGATGGGCGGGATTGATGATGCGCGATGGCAGAGTGACGACCAGTTGCACCTCACCCTGCGTTTCATAGGCGAAGTCGACCGCCATCTCGCCGCGGATGTGGCCGCAGCCCTCGGATCGGTATCACACCCTGCATTCAATCTCCGGCTCGAAGGGATCGGAAGTTTCGATCGACGCGGACGGATCGACACTATCTGGGCGGGCGTGACGCCACATCAGCCGGTGCGTTCCTTACATGTCGCAGTCTCGCGAGCGCTTGGGCGTGCAGGCATCGCCCCAGAGGAGCGGGCATTTGTGCCGCATATTACCCTCGCGCGCTTCTCGCGCGGACCGGTCGGCGCGACGGGGCTGCCGATCGCGCAGCTGTGGCCGTCTCCGATCGAAGCCCGCTTCGACCATTTCCTGCTCTATGAAAGCGATCTCGGTGCAACCGGCGCGACCTATTCGGTTATCGAGCGCTATTCGCTCTGCTGATCGGCGAAGTGCATCAGCAGCGCATCCACACCCCGGCAGATGTCGCGCCAGGCCACCTCGAAACCCTCGTCATCGCCGAAATAGGGATCCGTGACATCCTGACCATCGCAACCATCGACATGATCGAGCAGCATTGAAAGCCGGGCACGGGACCCGGCCGGCATCAACCGGCGCAATGCAGCGAGATTGGCGCGATCAAGAGCGATGACATCATCGAACGCCATGAAGTCATCAATGCCGACCTGGCGAGCGCGCAGGTTGCTTATGTCGACACCATGACGCGCGCCCGTGGCAATCGCCCGCGGATCCGGCGGCTTGCCGACATGCCAGTCTCCGGTTCCTGCCGAATCCACTTCGATCGCGATTCCGGCCTGTTCGGCCGCTGCCCGCATCGCACCCTCGGCGAGCGGAGAGCGGCAGATATTGCCGAGACAGACAAACAATATTCTGGCCGTCAGAATGGGATC
>CANJRZ010000331.1 GCA_947476735.1 Sphingomonadaceae bacterium | reverse complement strand
TGTGTTCGATCGGCACGTCGAGCTTACCCGCTCAGTGATTACGCCACCGGTCGCCGACTTCGGTCCGACGGGTTACGATCAGGTGAGGGCGACGCTGCCCCGCGAAATCGGTGTGACATTGCGTTACGCCTTCGGATCGCGCTGATCGGCAGACAGTAACAGGAGGCGCGACATTGTTTCAACGTCGCGCCTCCTGAAGCCTTCGGAGATCCAGAGTTGAACCTCCGCTTGCTTTTTTGCGCATGTCTGTTGCTGGCCCGTCCGGCTCTGGCGCAAACATCGGTTTCGCCAGTCGCTCCACCCCGGGAAGCGACAGCGCCGGCCACCGGACTGGTCGAGCAACCTTGCCCACCCCCGTTGCCAATCCCACCAGTGCTGACCGAAGCACGCGACGCCATGTTCGATTCTGCCAGGAAGATGCCCGGTGCCGAAATATTCGCGGCGCCGGGTGTTCGCGAATTCATGGCCGCCACGGCCGAACGCGCAAAGGCCGACTGGGCCAATCTCTGCCGCTACCGCGACGAAAACTCGAAACTTGCCGGCAATCCGCCTCCGCGCGTCATTTTCATCGGGGATTCGATTACCGAAAACTGGGGCTACGCCGATCCCGAATTCTTCGGTCCGCGCGTGGTCGACCGCGGGGTAAGCGGCCAGACTTCGCAGCAGATCCTCGCCCGCTTTTACCAGGATGTCGTCGCGCTCCATCCTTTGGTCGCGCACATCCTGGCGGGCACCAATGACGTTGCCGGCAATCTCGGGCCAAGCCGCGAACAGGACATCCTCAACAATTTCGCCGCCATGGTCGACATCGCTCGCGCGAACCATATCCACGTGATTATCGGCGCGATCCCGCCAACAACCGACTTTCGTTGGCGGCGTGGCCTCGATCCCGCCGCGAAAATTGTCGCGCTCAACGCAAAACTCAAACGGCTGGCAAGACAGAGCGGGGCTGTGTTCGTCGATTATCACGCGGCACTGGCCACTCCCGCAGGTGGAATGCGGGAAGGCCTGTCGACCGACGGCGTCCATCCGAACCATGCAGGTTATAAGGTAATGCGGCGGCTTGCCGAAGCGGCGCTCTCGCATGCGAATCCCCGCTGACGATTGGCGGCTGATGGGTGATCTGATCCGCGCTGACGTTGTCGACCACGAATGGGAGCAGCATCCATGATCAATGTCAGAATCATGCGCGCGCTCGGCAACGTCGTCCTGGTCTGCTTCGCCCTCGCCGCCACCGGAACCTTTATCCCGGACATCCCGCTGCTTGGTGAGGCAGGCCCCAGCCTGATCAGCCCCTTCGGCCCATGGGTCATCATCCTTTCAGTTGCCGGGGCCGTATGGCAATTCCGGCGCTGGCTCACCACGCGCAATAATCGCACCCTTGCCATGCTTGGGGTTGCCGCATTCGCCGCGATCGGGACGACCGGCATTCTGGCGACACAGATCACTGTCGCCAGGGCCAATGGCGCCAGCATCGATCTGGCACAGGCGCTGCTGGCGCGATCGCAGGCCGATGCCAGCCTGCCTGTCACCACCGTGATCTACGGCAGGCATGATGGCGAGCCGCTGCCGCTCGACGTCTATCGCCCCGCGGCACGCAGAGGCGGAACGCTAGCGCCGGTCCTTGTCTATGTCCACGGCGGCGGCTGGGGGGCGGAGAACCTGAAGCAACGCCAGGCCGACTATCGCTGGTTCGTCGAACGCGGCTACCTTGTCATTTCGCTCGAATACACGCTCTCCAGCGATAAGCGCGCAACCTGGAACATCGCGCAGCCGGAGCTAGGCTGTGCGATGACATGGGTCGCCGGCAATGCCAAACGGTTCGGCGGCGATCCATCGCGTCTCGGGCTCTGGGGCGAATCGGCGGGCGGCAACCTGATCCTCAACCTGTCCTACATGGCGAACCGGGACACGTTGAAATCGTCATGCGGAGGCACACCGCCGCGCATCGCAGCCACGATTGCGCTTTATCCCGTCGTGGACGTCGCACGTATGCATGGGAATGCCGACATCATCGTCGGGATATTCGGAAGGATGATGACCGAGCGCTATACGGGCGGGTCACCCGCGCAATTCCCCGACCGGTACGCCTATGTCTCCCCTCAGACCCATATCAGCCGCGCGGCCCCACCATCATTGCTGGTGGTGCCTGACGTCGATCATCTGGTCGCTCCCGCGGCGGCCGATATATTCGTCGCGAAGGCCAGGGCCTCGGGGGTGGATGCGCGCCTCATCCGGATGCCGTTCGCCGAACATGGATTTGATCTGAGAAGCGGCAGCATCGGCAACCAGCTGGTCCGCCAGGTGACCCTTCATTTCCTCGAAGATCATGGTTTGAAGCCGTGACAATCCCGCACCATCGCGGATCGGACCGGCTCATGATCGACGCTAACAATTGAGAGGCAAATATGCGCAAAGACCTTCTGCTGGCTGGCGCCGCGATCACTCTGGCGCTTCTTGGCGGCGAGGCCATCCTCGCGAAGGCCCCCGTTCAGGACGCTTCGGCGAAAGCTCCAAAGGGCAAGGCCATTTCCGAGGAGGAGGCGACCCGGCGGGCCAACGACCTTTTGGCGCGAATGACGCTCGAGGAGAAGGTCGGCCAGATCAGCCAGAGGTTCGACATTGCCTCGCTGTTCCCAACCGGCACCCCTACCCCGCCGGGCATGCCGCCGCTGACCCCGCTCGACGAAACGGTGCGCAAGGGCGAGATCGGGGCCGTGTTGTTCGTCCACGATCCGGAAGTGGCCAACAAATACCAGCATATCGCGGTCGACCAGACCCGGATGAAGATCCCCCTCCTGCTGGGCTACGACGTCGTCTTCGGCATGCGCACGATGTTTCCCATCCCGCTCGCCAATGCCGCGAGCTTCGACCCTGACGGCGTCGTGCGTAGCCAGGTGGTTGCGGCGCGCGAGGCCCGCGCGCTGGGCATTCACTGGACCTTCGCGCCGATGATCGACATCGCCCGCGATCCGCGCTGGGGACGCATCAGCGAAGGCGCGGGCGAAGATCCCTATCTCGGCGCGGCGATGGCGGCGGCGCAGGTGCGCGGTTTCCAGGGCTCCTATATCGGTGCGCCCGGCCATATCATCGCCGGTCCCAAGCATTTCGTCGGCTATGGCGCGGCGGTGGGCGGACGGGACTATGATCCGTCCTATATTTCCGACGCCGAACTGCACAACGTCTACCTCCCGCCGTTCGTCGCCGCGATCAAGGCGGGCGCGGGCAATATCATGAGCGCCTATATGGATCTCAACGATGTGCCTGCCTCGGCCAACAAGTTCGCGCTGACCAACCTCCTGCGCGGTGAGCTCGGTTTCAAGGGCTGGGTGGTGACCGACGCGAGCGCCGTTCACAACCTGGTCAAGCAAGGCTTTGCGACTGACAAGGCCGATGCCGCGGCCAGGGCGCTCATGGCGGGCGTCGACATGGAAATGTCGATGTCCCCGAACGCCTTCGCGACGCTGACGGAATCGGTGCGCTTGGGCCGGGTTCCGATGGAGCGGATCGATGAGGCGGTCCGGCGCATATTGATCGCCAAAGTGCGCATGGGCTTGTTCGAAAATCCCTATGTCGATGTCGCCGCGGCGCGGCGCGTGCTCGACGATCCATCCCGCGTTGCCGCGTCGGAGGCCGCGGCGGAGCGGTCTCTGGTCCTCCTCAGAAACGAAAACGCCGTCCTGCCACTGAACCCCGCTGCGCTGAAACGCGTCGCCGTGATTGGTCCTATGGCCGATTCGGCCGGCGACACCACCTTGTCGCTGGCCTTCCCCCAGGACGCAGCCAATGCGGTGACGATTTTCAAAGGCGTACGCGACCGCCTCAAGGCTTCCGCCACGGTCGAAACCGCGCCCGGCGTGCAGATTTCCCGCCTGATCCCATCGCCGATCACGATGATGCTCGGCCAGAAGGTTCCGTGGTCCGCGGCACAGGCCGCTGACGAGTTGCAAAAGGCGGTCGATCTGGCCAGGCGCTCCGATACGGTGATCATGGTGCTCGGCGAAACGATCGACATGAGTTCGGAGCAGGCGTCCGAATCCAGCCTGATGCTGCCGGGCGATCAGCGCAAGTTGCTCGATGCCGTCCTGGCAACGGGGAAGCCGGTGGTGGTGGTGCTGATGAACGGGCGCCCGCTCGATCTCTCCGGCGTCGCCGACAAGGTGCCCGCCATCCTGGAGGCGTGGCATCCCGGTTCCTATGGCGGCACGGCAGTGGCGCGGGCGCTGTTCGGTGACGTCAATCCCGGCGGCAAGACTCCGGTGACCTGGCCTCGCGGCGTTGGGCAGGTACCGATATACTACGCCCACAACCTGACCCACAGTCCGGAAGGCGAGGGCAGGCGTTATTGGGACGCGCCTTCCACGCCGCTGTTCCCGTTCGGCTTCGGCCTCAGCTACACCAGTTTCTCGATCGCGGCACCAACCGCCGACGCGGCGGAGCTTCCCCCCGGCGGTCACCTCACGATCTCCACAACCGTGACCAACACCGGTGCTCGCACCGGGGACGAGGTGGTGCAACTCTATATCCACCAACGCGCCGGTCGGGCTTCGCGTCCGGTCCGCCTGCTACAGGGATTCCAGCGGATCACGCTCGCGCCCGGCGAAAGCCGAAAGGTGGATTTCACGCTGGATGAATCGAACCTGCGCTACTGGAACTCGACCGAGCGCGACTGGGTCATCGATCCAGGTCTGTTCGATGCCTGGGTCGGCAACAGCTCGCAAGCTGAACACCACATGACCTTTACGGTCGGAGGCAGTCCACGCACCGCCAGTTGAACGGGCTCCCGACCAAGTACATTTGAGGATCTGGCTATGGAACGGCGTGATTTCGAGGGATTTGGAGGCGTTCGTCTCGCCGCCGACGCTTTTGGCTCGCCCGATGCTCCTCCTGTCGTCCTCATCAATCACAACGGCAAGAACCCGAATTTCGGCTTCGTCAGGCCCGCGAAGGCCTATACGCTGGTCGATCTGTTCGCAGGGATCAGTCGCGACGATGGTGGATGGGACTTGGGTTTCTACGCCAAGAATGTGTTCGATCGGCAC
>CANJRZ010000330.1 GCA_947476735.1 Sphingomonadaceae bacterium | reverse complement strand
GGGCGCCGCCGATAATTGTTCGCGACAAGTCAGAGGCGCGCGGCTGCTCTTTTCCGGGAGGCCAACGCACTTTTTCACCGGAGGGGATGATATGGCGTTGGATATCGGCGTTTCGGCCAATTTTCCGTGGTTCGGGCCCAGGTTCACCGATCTTGCCCGGCATATGGAACAACTCGGCTTCGAGTCGCTGTGGACCGGCGAACACATCATCATCCCGGTCGATATCGCCGATCCGTTCCGCTACGGTGTGCCGCTGCCGAAAAACTACAAGCATATGCCCGACCCGTTTATCAACATGGCGGCGGCATCGGCGGTTACCAGCAAGCTCAAATTCGGGCTCGACGTCTGCCTGATCACCCAGCGCGACCTGCTCGTCTTCGCCAAGGAGGCCGCAACGCTCGATCGCGTTTCCGATGGCCGCCTTATCCTCGGCATGGGCTATGGCTGGATCAAGGAGGAGTCCGAGATTTTCGGAGTCGAATGGACCAGCCGTGTACGCCGGTCGAGTGAGGCAATGCGCGTCCTCCAGACAATCTGGACCCAGGAGGAACCGAGTTTCTCAGGTGAATTCTACAATTTTCCGAAAATTCATTCGAATCCCAAGCCGGTCCGTCCGGGTGGAATTCCGATGCTGATCGGGTCGGGCGGTACCGGTCTCGACAACGGCCGCGCGCTGCGCCGGGTCGCGGAGCTGGCCGACGGCTGGGTACCGGGCCTCCTCACGCCTGATGAGCTGCGCAGTGACCTGGCGCGCCTCAAGCAGCTCTGCGCCGAGACCGGCAAAGATTATGATTCGCTCGACATCACCAATATCGTGCCCGCCATCAACTTTGGGCTCGGCGACCGGCCCGATTGGGCCAAGGATGTCGTCAGCCGGAATGCCGACGAACTGCTCGCCGAATATCAGGAAACGGGAGCCAATCGCCTGATCATCGGTGTTTCAGACATGGTCGATGATGGCGCGTTCAAGAATCTCGAAGTGATTGCCAAGGGGCTGAAACTGATTTGAGATTCATCATCCCAGCTTTCGACGGGATAGCGCCGTGGGTGGCAGGTCAGGTCTCTTCTTCGGCATGCGCCCGCTTTGAGCGCTCCTCGAGAAACACCTTGATCATCGCTACGATCGGATCGGCGAGTGCCAGCCCGACGATACCGAACAGCGTGCCGAACAGCAGCTGGGCGCCGAGGATCAGCGCGGGCGCGAGGTCGACCGAGCGACGCGCGACCCATGGGACGATGATGTTGCCGTCGATGACCTGCACCGAGGCATAGATGATGATTCCCCACATGCCGGTTTCGAACCCGGCCGAGAAGCCGACCAGGATGATCAGCACCCCCGAGACGATCGAGCCGATATTGGGGAGGAAGGCTAGCAGGCCCGTCAACAGGCCGAGCAGCGCCGCCATGGGCACACCGGCGAGCGTCAGGGCGATGCCGGTTCCGAACCCTTCGACGGCCATGCCGATCAGTCGGCCGAACATCAGCCGCCGCATCGTGTAGCCCATCCGCTCGGACGTCGCGTAGAAATCGGCCCGGCGCTCGATCGGCAGCAGCCAGGCGAAGCCGCGTTCGTAGAGGCGCGGTTCGGCGGCAATGAACAGTCCGAGCACGATGATCATCGCTGTGCTTGACACCGCTCCCAGTGCGCTGCCGACGAAGGATGTCAGGCGGCCCATCGATCCCATGAGGTCGTTTGCGATGGCTTCGCCCCCGCCGCTCTTGGTAAGCAGGCCGTGGGCGTGCGCCCAATCAAAGACGCGGGTGATCTGGGTTTCGACGACGAGCCGCAGCGCTTCGAACTGGCCGGTGATTTGTGATCCGGCAAAATAGAATGTCCAGGCGAGGAAAGCGACGACCGCCAGGCAGGTGATCAACAGCCGCCAGCCGCGCGCGATCGGCAGGACACGGCCAAGCAGGCGGGTGCCGCCGTCGAGCATCGACGCGAACACCAGTGCGGCGAACACCAGCAGCAATGGCTGGATAAGCAGGACGACAAGCGCCAGGGCCGCGGCGAGTCCGAGCCACACGGCCGCCTTATGAAACTCTTGTACGGTTGCCGCGGAGCGGCTGTCGGAGGGGCCGGGCTTCTCGGGCACTCGGCCGGTCATCGATTCAGCGATCCTCGCGCAGGGGATGAAGGCTGCTGCCCGCACGCCCGCCGCGAAGCGCGCCGAACCAGGTCAGCGGATTCCACAATTTGGTGGAACCATCGAGCGAGAAGGTGATGAACTCCGCTCTGCCGCCGATATTCTCGAACGGCACCGGACCGTCGAGCCCGTTCTGCCAACTCGGGACACGACTGTCGGCCGATTGGTCACGATTGTCGCCCATCACAAAAATGTGGCCGGCCGGAATGGTGACCGCGGCATAGTCGTCGCGGTCGGGCATATAGCCCAGATCGATAGTGTCGTAGCTGCGTCCGTTGGGCAGCGTCTCGTGAAAGCGCGGGAGGGCGCAGTACAGCTTGCCGTCGGGACCGGTCATCCGGAACCTGGCCACATCGGGCTGGCTGCACGACACATTGGCGTCGACCTGGATCATCGCCGGCGACAGCGCCGTGCGTTTCACCGGTACGCCATTGAGGACGACGACCCCGCCGCGCACCTCGAGTCGGTCGCCCGGCAGCCCAATCACCCGCTTGATGAAGTCGGTGTCGCTCTGCGGCGGCTTGAGGATGACGATGTCACCGCGCTCGGGCAGGCTGCCGAAGAGCCGGCCGTGAATGAACGGCAGGATGTGAAAGCTCGGCGACACATAGGACCAGCCGTAAGGATATTTGGTGACGACCAGTCGATCACCCGTGATCAGCGTCGGCATCATCGATTCCGACGGGATGTAGAAAGGCTTGGCAATGAAGCTGTGGAAGCCGAGCACCGCGAGGATCAGCCAGAAGATGCCGCGGGCCTCCGCAATCCAGTCCGTGCCCTGCTTTCTGGGTTCGGCCTGCATTTCGGCGGAGGTCGCGGGCTGTTCGCTCGCTTCATTCATATGGTCACTCGGTTGATCGCTCACGCGATCCCCTCCTTAAGCCGGACGCGCATACAGAATGACGAACGCCTGCGCCCAGGGATGATCGTCGGTCATCGTCAGATGTACGTCCACCGCGTGGCCCGGCGGCGTCAATGCGTCAAGCCTTGCTTTGGCTCCCCCGGTCAAAACCAGGGTGGGAGCCCCGCTCGGCAGATTGGCCACGCCAATGTCCTTCATGAACACGCCAGCCCTGAAACCGGTGCCTACTGCTTTGGAGAAGGCCTCCTTGGCGGCGAATCGCTTGGCATAGGTGCCCGCGCGCGTGAATGGGCGGCGTTCGCCTTTGGCGCGTTCGAGGTCGGTGAACACCCGGTTGAGGAAGCGCTCGCCGAAACGGTCGAGCGAGTTCTGGATCCGCTCGATGTTGCACAGGTCGGATCCGATACCGATGATCACCCTCGCGCCTCATCCATCAGCAGTCGCATCCGCTGCACAACCGGCCCGAGTCCCTCGAAGATCGCCTCGCCGATCAGGAAATGACCGATGTTGAGTTCGGCGATCTGCGGAATTGCGGCGATAGGTTGGACATTGTCGAAGGTCAGACCGTGTCCGGCATGCGGCTCGATGCCGTTCTTTGCGGCGAGCGCGGCGGCTTCGGCGATCCGGGCGAGTTCGAAGGCACGCTCCTCGCCTTCGGTGTGGGCGTATCGACCCGTATGGAATTCGACCACGGGTGCCCCCAGCATCATAGCGGCCTCGATCTGGCGGACATCGGGTTCGATGAAAACACTGACTCGGATGCCGGCGTCGGCAAGGCGGGAGATCAGCGGTTTCAGATGATTGTGCTGGCCGGCGGCGTCCAGCCCGCCCTCGGTGGTCACTTCCTCGCGCCGCTCGGGTACGATGCAGGCGGCGTGGGGACGGTGGCGCAGTGCGATCGCGAGCATTTCTTCGGTCGCCGCCATCTCCATGTTCAGCGGCAGGGCGATCGCGCCGATCAGCCGGCCGATATCCTCGTCGATGATGTGGCGACGATCCTCGCGAAGATGAGCGGTGATGCCGTCGGCGCCGTGCTCGCTGGCGATCATCGCGGCGCGGACGGGGTCGGGGTACAGCCCTCCCCGCGCGTTCCGAATCGTCGCGACATGGTCGATATTCACGCCCAGGCGGAGCTTGCTCACGCGGCGACCGTCGCGCGGCTGCCGGGTTTCATCGCCGGTATCGCCGCCAGCTCGGGCGGCAATTCATCCGCCTTGTAGGTCGGAACCTCGAGTCGGATCAGCGGAAAGAAGGGAACGCCGAGATCCGCGGTACCATTCGAACGGTCGACCAGCGCGGCGGCGGCGATCACCCGGCCGCCGGCTTCCTCGACCGCCTTGATCGCTTCGCGGGACGAAAGCCCGGTGGTGACCACGTCTTCCATCAGGAGAACCTTCTGGCCCGGATCGAGGCGGAAACCGCGACGCAGGCTGAAAACGCCGTCGGGCCGTTCAACGAACATCGCCTCGAGTCCAAGCGCGCGACCCATTTCGTGGCCGGCGATCACTCCGCCCATCGCGGGCGAGACCACTGCACCGAGTTGAATCTTAATCTTGTCTGGAATTTTCAGCGCCAGAGCCTCGGCCAGCCGGGCCGCGCGGGCCGGGTTCATCAGCACGCGTGCGCATTGCAGATAGCGAGGGCTGCGAAGCCCTGAAGACAGGATGAAATGGCCTTCCAGCAGCGCCTCGGCGTCCCGAAATTCGGCCAGCACCTCGTCATCGGTCATCATATCTGTCCTGCCTAGCGCCGCGGCTTTGCGGCACAGGCCCAGATAGAGGCACAAGATAATCGCTTCAACCGCTTGCATTCGGCGCGAAGCGGTGCTTGAGGCGGGAAGAAGCCACGCCTATAAGGCGCTCGAGTTCGAAGGGCCCGATAACAGGCAGGCGCGATTCCAAACGCGCTTCACGGGGGTAAGATGAAGACGTTGAAGACAATCATGATGGCGCTTTCGCTGGCCGCAATTCCAATGGCGGTCCAGGCACAGGAAGCAGCCCCGGCTCCGGCAACCGCCGCAGTCACGGCCCCCGCAGCAGACGTTGTGACTGCCGCGCCCGCCGCTCCGGC
>CANJRZ010000329.1 GCA_947476735.1 Sphingomonadaceae bacterium | reverse complement strand
CCGCAGAAGCCGGCCATCACCGTGGTCACGCCATGGTAACAGCTCGGGCTCAGCTTCGGATCCCAGAAGACCTGCGCGTCATAATGGGTGTGCGCATCGACGAAGCCCGGCGCCACGATCCGCCCGGTGGCGTCGACCGTCTGCCTGGCATCCTCGTCAATCTGTCCGACCGCGACGATGCGGCCGTCCCTGACACCGACATCGGCGCGAACGCCCGGGGCGCCGGTGCCGTCGACGACGGTTCCACCCACTATCTTCAGGTCCAGCATGTCCTCTCCTCCTCTTGCCGATCCCGCTTCACCACGCGAAGCGAGTCGGATGCGACGATCACATTTGCATGACTCGGCCCGATTCGGAAATCTGTATGTTACATCGAGTATCAGACATGTCGGAACGGTTCGATGAACCCCGCCCCGCGCTCTCGGGCGTGCATGCGCCGAACCACCTCAGCCTGGACCGCGCGTCCAGATCCTTGTCGAACCGCAGCGGACATGTGCCCCTCCGCAAAGCGCTGTCCCCAATTTCCCTGTCTCAATCCAGGGGTGCACTCGACAAGGCTGCACAGCCTCATCGAGCCGTTGGACTCGTTCCGGCCGCCGTGGCATCCTTGCGGACAAGCGGCCTCAGTCCGCGTGGAAAGGATATTTCGCCATGCCGTTGCCACAGGAACTCGTTGATCCCGAAGCGCTCGGGTTCGATCCCGGGAAAATCACCGACCGGTACAGTGCCGAGCGCGCGCGGCGCATGCGCGCCGACGGCCAGGCGCAGTTCATCGACATCACCCCGGAGAGCCAATATGCCCGCTATCTGCTCGACGATCATTATGCCGGCGCCGCGACCACGCGCGAACCGCTGACCGACGAGGTCGAGTTTCTGGTGATCGGCGGCGGATGGGCCGGGCTGATGATGGGGGCCCGGCTCAAGCAGGCGGGGATCGAGGATGTCCGCATCGTCGACGCGGGCTCCGATTTCGGCGGCACCTGGTACTGGAATCGCTATCCCGGCGCACAATGCGACGTGCAATCCTATGTCTATATGCCGCTGCTGGAGGAGACGGGCTATTTCCCGAAGGAACGCTATGCCTACGCCTCCGAGCTGCTCGAACATGCGGAGCGGATCGGCGACCATTTCGGTCTCTATGAAAAGGCGCTGTTCCGCACCTGGGTGACCGACGTCCGCTGGGACGAGAAGGCGATGCGCTGGATCGTGTCGACCAATGTCGGCGATCGCATGCGCGCCCGGTTCGTCGGCATCGCGACCGGCCCCGCCTCGCGCCCGCGCCTGCCGGGTATCCCCGGGATCGACGACTTCAGGGGCAAGTCCTTCCACACCAGCCGCTGGGATTATGATTATACCGGCGGCGGCCCCGAAGGCGGGCTCGACCGGCTGGCCGACAAGCGGGTCGCGATCATCGGCACCGGCGCCACCGCGATCCAGTGCGTCGCGCATGTCGCGGCCGGCGCCCGGCAGACCTATGTCTTTCAGCGCACCCCCTCGTCGGTGGCGCCGCGCGGCAATGCGCCGACCGATCCCGATTGGGCGAAATCGCTCAAGCCGGGCTGGCAGCGCAAGATGATGGCGGCGTTCGACAAGACGCTGGCCGGCATCGAAGTCGACGAGCAGCTGCTCGAGACCGAGGGGATGTTCCGGACCTTCGTCCATGTCCGCAAGCTGATGGAGAAGGTCGACCTGTCGACCCTGAGCGCGGAGGAGATGCAGCAGCTGTTCCAGCTCGGCGATCATACCACCGCCGAGGAAATCCGTCGCCGGGTCGAGGACACCGTCCAGGACCCCGAGGTCGCCGAAATTCTCAAGCACTGGTATTATGGCGGCTGCAAGCGCCCGACCTTCAATGACGATTATCTCGAGGCGTTCAACCGGCCGAATGTGAGCCTGATCGACGTGAGCGACGCGAAGGGAATCGATCGCATCACCGAGCGGGGCGTGGTCGCCAATGGCGTCGAATATGAGGTCGACTGCATCATCTATGCGAGCGGCTTCGAGATCACGAGCGACTTCGAGAAGCGGCTCGGCATTCCGGTGTTCGGCCAGGGCGGCCAGTCGCTCTACGACCATTGGCGCGACGGCATGCGCTCGGCCTATGGCGTGATGGTGCATGGCTTTCCGAACCTGTTCATGGTCGGCGGGCTGTTCTGCTTCACGCTCAGCCTGAACTACAGCGGCACGCTGGAGGACCAGACCGAGGTGCTGACCCGGCTGGTCCATGTGATCCGGCAGCGCGGCGATGCGGCGCAGCCGACCATCGAGGCCGAGGAGGAGTGGATCCGGGAACAGATCGAGGCGCCGCCGACGATCTTGTCGAGCATCTTCGGCGGCGCGGCCGAAAGCTGCACGCCGGGCTATTACACGCTCGAGGGAACCCCGATGGCGGAACGGCGCGACACAAGGCGCGAAGGCTATGCGCCGGGGGGCACGGTCTATGCGGAAAAGTTTCGGTCGTGGGTCAATGGCAATCTGGCGGGGCTGGAGTTCATGGCGGGGTAGCGGCGGCGGCGTTGGCGAGGGTCTCGATTCCGGGAAGCTCCGATGCATCGGATGCCAGCATCAGCCATATGCTTCCTCCTCCAGGAACAGCCTTACTACCTCGCTCATCCCCTTGAGCGGGGTGAAGGTCATCATCGCGAAGCCGCCGGTGGCGATCGTCCGGGTCAGTCCCTCGATATAGATGTCGATCGGCGGCTCCTCGTCGAACCATATCCCGTTCAGCGTATCGCCCTGCCATTTCGCCCGCCCCTGCTCATAGGCCTTGAACAACAGGGTCGAGGCCCCGCCCGAGACATGCTCCACCGTCACTGAATCGAGCGCATTGGCGACACTCGTCGCTCGGAACGTCTTCAGGATCGCATCGCCCGGGATCGCGCCCGTCCCCCAGCACTCTTCGCGCTCGGGCTCGCCGATCAGCATCTTCTGCACCGTGTCGCGTGTCGAGACCCGGGTTTCCCCCGCCACCCAGTAGCGCCCCGGCCCCTCGATGCGCCGCCCCGCCCACCATTCGGGGTAGCGCCCGGTCAGGTGCATCGCCATTTCCATCGATCCCGACAGCGTCTTGCCGAGCTGGTTGCCCGCCATCAGCAGCCGTTCATTATGCTCGGCACCCGCGTCATGGAACACCTTCTGCTTCGGATAGGGCTTGTAGCGCGCCAGCCGATTGCGCCGCTCCCTGCGCGCGAACTCCGCCCGCAATCCCAGCATCGGCAGCCCCTGCCTGGGATCATCCGCTCCCCAACCCTCGACCGGATCCGTCTCCTGAGAGTTCATCGTCCCTTCCCTCCCCATTTGCGCGGCACTGTCCCGATCATCACCTGCAGATACAGCTCGGGCCGCTCGCGGCGCAGGCGCGCGATGCTCTCCGCGCCATGCCCCCGCCATTCCGCCTGGAGCGCATCCCGCAGGAAGACCGGCCCCCTGATCCGCGCACCCTTTTTCAGCCCCGGATGACCGGGCAGGAAGCGTCCGTTCGCATCCCGGATGATCCGCGTCCGTCCGTCCGCTTCCGCCGACGCTCCTTCCCCGTCGCGCTCGACCGGCCCCGTCATGACAGCCGCCTCGCCACCGGCTCCAGGTCGAGCACGTCCCGCGTCTTGCGGGGCAGCGAGGCGATCAGCTCGCCGCCACTTTCGGCAAGCTCGTTCAGGCTCTCCGCCAGCGCCCGGCGCAGATCCTCGTCGCTCATCTCCTCGAACTCGCCGACCTCCAGCTGCACCGTCCTGGGAACAAGTTGCGCGACGAGCTGGAGATAGCGTTCCGGCTTCTCGCCGCGCACGCGCGCTATGGTCTCGCGGCCATGCACCTCCCAGTCGGCGAGCATATCGCGCAGGAACGCCCGCGACAGCCGCTCGCGGCCCTTGTTGCCGGTGCCATAACTATTGCCCGGCAGGAACCAGCCCTTGCTGTCCTTGTACGGCGCCGGCGCCGTTTCGCCGCGCTCCGCCACGCCGTCTTCGCAGGGCGTCTGACCACCCGTTTCGATCGCCATCGATCATCTCCGTTGCTGATTTGAAAAGCGGACATGACGATGCGGAAGCGCAGCCTCGCAGCCCGCCTCGTTGCCCTGATGTCATATGTCCGAAAAGGGAGCGGATAGCCGGCGACGCGGCTCTCCCACTCTGGATTCATGCGCTAGCCGATAACAGCGCGGATGTCAAGAACAAAAAGAGAACTTTTGGCGAGGTGAACAGCGCATTTGGGTGGAAGACGGACGTACGTTATCGATCAGAAACCACGAGCCGGTAGCCAGCATCATACGCATCGACTGTGAGAAGATCAGCGTAGCGCCGTTCCCATGCGCCGGTTTCAAGGTCATCCGCTAACTTGCGCAAGCCGGCCTCGGCATTTTCAATTGCCCAGAATGATGAGCTGCCGGAACGTATGCGCGCGTCGAGATAGGCCTTCGGACGGTGCCAGTAGGCATAAAGGAACCCGTCGCTGCAATCGCGCGGTACCGGAACCGGCGTCACTTGCACTGGCCCGAGCCACCCCTCGTATTCGGACATTGCCGGCATCTGCCTTTCGTCGAGTTCGGCCAGTTCGGGAAAGTAGTCAGTCAACCAAGGTCGGCTTGATGGATCGAACGTAAGCAGCACAATTGGCCCCGTAGTCACGCGCCGCATTTCGCGTAATCCGGCTGCTTTGTCGGGCCAATGATGAACGGTGAGGATTGCCATGGACGCATCAAAACTGCCGTCTTCAAACGGCAGGTCATCGGCAAATGCCTGAATTGCCTTGGCTGCGGCTGCTGGCCGTTTTCGGATCATCTGGATGGAAGGCTCGACAGCGGTGACTTGTCGATCCTCCGGCTCATAGGAGCCGGAACCCGCGCCAACGTTTAAGACAGTCGTGGCTTGACCAAGGGCCGCTTGCATTACGGATCCGATGCGAGGGTCCGGCCTGCGAAGCTCTTGGTAATTTACTCCGATTATGTCGTACTTCGCGGTCATGCCCATCACATTCTGCCATTCTGTAAATGACCGCAATTGATGTCGTGGACGGCGCTCCACCCAGCCGGCAATTTTGCCGGTCAGTGTGGAGAGGAGGACACGATGGAAGTGACAGTTATCGGCATCGATCTGGCCAAGTCGGTTTTTCAGGTT
>CANJRZ010000328.1 GCA_947476735.1 Sphingomonadaceae bacterium | reverse complement strand
GCGGGCGTGGTGAGTTTTCACGGTGTCTATGATGCGCCACCCTTTGCGAGTGAGTCGATCAAGGCGAAGATCCTCGTCCTTCACGGGTGGGACGACCCGCTCGACCCGCCGGAAACCGTACTGGCGCTGAGCCAGGAGCTGACTATGGCAGGTGCCGACTGGCAGTTTCACAGTTACGGCCACACCGTCCACGCCTTTACCAACCCGGCGCGCGAGGGGATGTACAGCCCGGCCGCCGACCGGCGGAGCTGGCAAGCGATGCGGAACTTCTTCGACGAGCTGTTTGGCTAGCTTCAAGGTCCGCGAGGGAAGCGAGGGCTGGCATCTTGGGAGAAGAGGAGCGTAAGTAGCAGCGATAGTCCCCTGCGATCCCCACCTTCGCCGGGATGACGGAAAGAGGAAAAAGACCAATGTCGGCCATCGCCGAAGCGACAGTTTTCGAAACCTTCGCCCTCGAACCTTTCGGGGTCGAGCTTAAGGCCGACCTCTCCCGCCCCCTGTCGCCAGGCGAACAAGCGGAGCTCGTCCGGCTCGTCGACCATCACGGAATCGTCATCGCACGCGGCCAACCCGCGCTGTCGCTCGACCGTCACCGCGCACTGTGTGCGCCGCTCGGACGGATCGAGACCTATGACCTCGAATATGTCGCGCTCGATGACAATGTCCTCAATCGCGACCGGATGGCGCATCACTCCGATTTTGCCTATGCGCACACCCCGTACAAATATCTCTCGCTGCTAGCGATCGATCTGGTCGAAGGCGAAAGCACGACGACTTTCGCCAATGGCGCACTCGCCTATCAGCGGCTGTCTCCCGAGCAGCGCAGGAAGCTCGCGGCGCTGACCACCACCGCCTGTTCCGCCGACCATCGCGCCCGGAACATCGGCTATGATCTGATGGAGGGGGTGCCCGCTGCTGTCCGCGCCGCCGTTATTTACCATCATCGCACCGCCCACCCGGTCCTGTACGTTAACGAAGCCCAGCATGGACGCTTCAACGAGCTCGGACGCGCAGAGAGCGATGCGCTGTTCACTGAGCTGTTCGCCATCCTCTATGCCCCTGATGCCATCCTGACCCACCATTGGCGCCCCGGCGACTTGCTGATCTTCGATAACTGGTCGCTCCAGCACGGTCGGCCGTCACTCGACAGTGCAACGCGGCGGCACATCCAGCGGGTCTCGGTAACCGATGTCGGCGGCGGCGACATGTTGCCGGGCTTCCTCGATCCCGATGCCATGGGTTCATCCTCAAGCAGCTAGGCTATTGACCCGCCCTATATTGCAGCGCAGCATAATCCTATGCCCAGCGCACCTCCGATCACCCAGAACCCCGATATCCGCTTCCTCGGGCGCCTGCTCGGCGATGTGATCAAGGCCTATGGCGGCGATCAGCTGTTCCGCCGGATCGAATATATCCGCTCGGCATCGGTCGACCGTGCCCGCGGCATTGTCGACGCCCACGAGATCGACTCGGGACTCGGTGCGCTCAGTCTCGACGACACACTTTCCTTCGTCCGCGGCTTCATGCTGTTCTCGATGCTCGCCAACCTGGCCGAGGACCGGCAGGGCGTAGCAGCCGAACCGGGCGCCGACGTCGCCGCTGCGCTCGACCGGCTGGAGAAACAGGGTATCTCTCGCTCGAGCGTGGTGGACATGCTCGACAATGCGCTGATTGCACCGGTCCTTACCGCCCATCCGACCGAAGTGCGGCGCAAGAGCATTATCGATCATCGCAACAAGATCGCCGAGCTGATGACGCTCAAGGATATCGGCCGGATCGAGACTGCCGATGGCGATCTGATCGACCAGGCAATCTATCGCCAGATTGCATTGCTTTGGCAGACCCGGCCGCTCCGTCGCGAGAAGCTCTACGTCGCCGACGAGGTCGAGACCGCACTCGCCTACCTGCGCGACATCTTCCTGCCGACCCTGCCGGCGCTCTATTCGCGCTGGCAGCGTGCGCTCGGCCACCGGCCGGCGAGCTTTCTGCGCCCTGGCAGCTGGATCGGCGGAGATCGCGACGGCAATCCCTTCGTCAATGCCGAATCGCTCAGCTTCGCTCTGTCGCGAGCCGCGGAGACGGTGGTGGGCTATTATCTCCAGCAACTCCACGAGCTCGGTGCCGAGCTGTCGATCTCGACCGAGATCGCCGAAGTCACCTGGGAGGTCGAGAAGCTCGCCGAGGCCAGCGGTGACAAGAGCTCGACGCGCAGCGACGAGCCCTATCGCCGCGCGATCACCGGCATCTATTCGCGGCTCTCCAAGACGTATCAGATGTTGACCGGTCGCCCCCCGGCGCGGGTGCCCGCCACGAACGCCGAGAAGGGCCCCTATGAGGAGCCCGCTTCGCTGCGCGCAGACCTGGTCGAGATCGCCCATGCGCTCAACCGGACAGGGGCGGGATCGCTGTCCGGCAATGGCGCGCTCGGCCGGCTGATTCGCGCTGTCGAGACTTTCGGCTTCCACCTCGCCACGCTCGACATGCGCCAGAATGCCGATGTCCATGAGCGGGTGATCGCCGATCTGCTCAAGGTTGCCGGGGTCGAGGGGGATTATCTCGCGCTCGGCGAAGAGGCGCGGGTTACCCTGCTCAGGGCGGAACTCGGCTCGAAGCGGCTGCTGCGCACGCCCTTTGGCACCTATCAGGATGAGACGCTGTCCGAACTGGCGATCATCGAAGCCGCCGCCGCCGCGCACCGGCTTTACGGCCCTCAGGCGATCACCACCTACATCATCTCCAAGGCCGATAATGTCTCCGACCTGCTGGAGGTCAACGTCCTGCTCAAGGAGGCCGGGCTGTACGTCCCCGGCGATCCGCCGACCGCCGCGATCATGGCGGTGCCGCTATTCGAGACGATCGGCGACCTCCAGCGCGCGCCCGACATCATGACTCGGTGGTTCGCCCTGCCCGAGGTCGCCGCGATAACCGCCGCGCGCGGCTACCAGGAAGTGATGGTCGGCTATTCGGATTCGAACAAGGACGGTGGCTATCTGACTTCGGTATGGAGTCTCCACGAGGCATCGAGCGCGCTGAAAGAGGTTTTTGCGAAGGCCGGGACTGCCATTCAACTGTTCCATGGACGCGGCGGCGCGGTGGGTCGCGGCGGCGGATCCAGCTTCGCGGCGATCCTCGCACAGCCGCACGGGACCGTGCAGGGACGGATCCGGATCACCGAGCAAGGCGAGGTGATCGCTGCCAAATATGGGACGCGCGAGAGCGCGGCTGCCAATCTCGAAGCGATGACTTCTGCAACCCTGCTCGCGAGCCTCGAGCAATCCGCGCTCAAGCCCGAAGATGCGCGCCGCTTCTTCGCGGCGATGGAAGATATTTCGGCGCGCGCCATCACATCCTATCGCGGCCTGGTCTACGAGACCGACGGCTTCCGCCAGTTTTTCCGCCAGATGACGCCGATCGCCGAGATCGCCGATCTCAAGATCGGATCGCGGCCGGCAAGTCGTACCCAGAGCGACCGGATCGAGGATCTCCGCGCCATCCCCTGGGTGTTCAGCTGGGCTCAGGCGCGGGTGATGCTGCCCGGCTGGTATGGCGTCGGCCATGGGGTCAAAGGCTTCAGGGATGTCGGCCTGCTGCGCGAGATGCTCGAGGCCTGGCCGTTCTTTCAGGCAACGCTCGCCAACCTTGAGATGGTGCTAGCCAAGTCGGACATGGGCCTGGCCGAGCGTTATGTGGCGCTGGTCGAGGACCAGGAGATGGGTCAGGCGATCTTCGCCCGCATCCGGGAGGGCTGGCAGATGACAGTGGACTCGCTACTGTCGATCACCCGCCAGACCCGGCTGCTCCAGAAGAACCCGTCACTCGATCAGTCCATCAGGCTGCGTCTGCCCTACATCGAGCCGTTGAACCTGCTGCAGATCGAGTTGCTCAAGCGCCACCGCTCGGGCGAAGACGATCCACGCGTCCGCGAGGGCATCCAGCTGTCGATCAACGCGATTGCAACGGCGCTCAGGAACAGCGGCTAGATCGTTCCGTGCCATTGCCATTCGCGCGCAAGCGGGAATCCACTATGGGGGGACGGACGCTTCCATCCGGCAAGAGTGAATTATGCGCGTGAAGATCCTGACCATAGCCGCTGCCCTGGTGCTTTCCGCTCCACTGCTCGCCGAAGTGCCGCTCGATCCCGGCAGCACGGCAACGGTGCGGCTCAGCCCGCAAGGATCGCTCGCTTATCCGATCCAGCCCGCGCCACCGCACGCACCAGCCAATTTCGGTGCGATCCTCTCGATCGATATCGACGAACCCGGCCGCTACCATGTCGCAATTGGCGCGCCCGGCCGGGTGGACATCTCGCGCGACGGCCAGCCAATCGTTTCACTCGGCCAGCAAGATGGCGCGCCCGGGTCGGGTATTGCCAGGGTGCTCGATTTCGACCTGCCCGCAGGGCATTATTCAGTCGCGCTCTCGGGCATGACGGCGGGAGCGGTCAGCGTGTCGGTCAGCCGCTGATCCGGGTCAGCAGGCAAAAGCCGATTCGATAGGTGGTGATACGCGGTCCAGCATCGAAGCGCGCCATCGCGCGCCGCAGCGCCACCCCCGGTACCGGACGGTAATCCGCAGCGGGGGTCGCCGCTCCTATCGCCTTTAGCCGGCGCAGGAAGGCGCGGGCGTCCGGCTGCGCCTGCCGGAAATCGACCACCTCGACATGTGCCGACCATCCCGGCGGAGCGAGCGCGGCAAGTGCGTCATGATCGGGATAGGCAGGCGTCCCCGATGGCAGACCCTCATCGGCCAATGCCCGGCTCCATTCATTGAAGCTGCCAGCCGCCATGGTCGAGTAGGCCAGCGTGCCACCGGGCGCCATCAGGTCCGCCAGCCGCGCGATCGCACCTCCCAGATCGGAGAACCACTGGAACGCCATGTTAGAGACGATCAGGTTGAAGCGACCGAGCATGGGATCGACCGCTTCACCGTCGATCACGCGATAGTCCGCCGCGAGTCCGAGCGCCACGCGGGCCCTCTCGACCATCTCGGGCGCAATATCACTCACCGTCCAGCGTGCCGGACCAATAGCGCGCGCAAGCGAGCGGGTGAGAAAGCCAGTGCCACAACCCAGTTCGAGAATGGCGGGATGCCGGGGCAGCACAAGCCCGTCGAGCCTCCG
>CANJRZ010000327.1 GCA_947476735.1 Sphingomonadaceae bacterium | reverse complement strand
CTGGACGAAGCGGTCGACTTCTGTACGTCGGAAGTTCGAATTATGGGTGAACCCGTCGACGTCGATACCCCAGGCAAATTTGCCGAGATCCTGACGGAAATTGATCTCATAGCCCAAAGCGTTGAACTCGGAGAAAGGCCGCTTGCGCAACGTATAGGGATCGGTCACCGAGGTGCCGACATAGGAGCCATAGAGCGTCAACCGGCCGCCTTTTACGCCGAATCGGGCTAGCGGCGCGTCGATCTTCGCTTTGGCGATCCACTGCTTGCCGGCGCCGAGATTGCCGGGTGCATCAAAGCCCTCAGGTGTCGGCACAAGATCCTGCACCTTGGAGATGCGATTGTGGCCGAGCTCGATCTTGACGAGGCCGTCGCCGAGGATCGGCCGCTCGATCGTCGCGAGCACTTCCCAGGCGCGTTGCGGCTGAAGGTTGGCGTTGCCGCCGCTCACCTGATCGCTGGCGATGGTCGCAACGCTGATGAAGTCCTCGAACTGGAGCTGGGCGACCGTCCGCGACACCGATAGTTGGACGTGCCACCCGCCCCTCGGCCGCCAGTCGAGTGTCGTCTTGGGCTTGATGAAATTGAGTGACCGTTCGGCGCGCGCGTCGCCCCGGACGGTGAGCTTCGAGGTTTCATAGGTGACGCCGAGGTCGAGCCGCAGAGTCGAGGTTAGCGGGCGGCCGGCATTGATGAAGATCTCGGCGCGTTTCTCCTTCACCACCGCCTGGTCGATCGGCAGATCGATCCGGGTGCGGATGCCAGTGCCTGCGACGGAGAAGAAACCGACATCGCTGTCGAGCTTGTTGAGCACGCCTTCCGCACCGAGCTCTACAGTCCAGCCAGCGAGGTTGGTGCGGTTCCAAACGAGTCGGCCGAGAGTCTCGTCGCGCTTGTCGTCGAGGATCTGCTGCGAGCCGCCCAGGGTCATTCCGCCGCTCCGCAGGGTCTGGATATCTTCATTGACCCGGTGACGCCGGGTCAGCAGCCCGATCAGTTTCAGGCCGCCGCCGGCAAAGGGCCGCGTCACGTCGCCGCCAATCTCGTAATTGCGCCGATTGTAACGCTGGTTGAGGCTGTCGTTGCGAGTCAAACCGCCGACCGGGAAGACATTGTTGGTCTGGTCGAGCCGGAACCAGCGGCGTTCATATTGACCGTTGAGGTGAGCGGTCCGATTGGCGCCACCGTCGAACGACCAGCCGCCCGAGACCGACAGTACCGGCTCCTTTATCCGGTTGAGCTTGTCGCGAAACTCGCGAGGTGCGTTGCCCGGCAGCGCGGTGATCCGATCGAAACCCTCTTCGCTGGTCTGCTCGCTGGTGACCGAAGCGGAGAGATTCCAGGAAGCGGAGCCGCGCTTGAGGAGCACGGAGGCGCTGCCTTCGGGCAACAACCGCCCGGTGAAATCGCGCCGCGCGGCCGCCTCAAGCGTTCCGGCGATGCCGCCACCCTCGGTCAGAACGAGATTGAGTACCTGCGCCTTGGTCGAATATTCGGAGCCGAAGCGCTCGCCCGACGCAACTTCGACCCTGAGCACCCTGTTCGCCGGGATGCGCGCCAGGATCACATCGATGGTCTCGGACTTGGAGCTCGGCCGCTGCCCGTTGATCACGACATTGCCCGCGGCCTGGGCGAAGCCGCGTATCTCCTGGTCGACCTCCTCAAGCACGAAACCCGGCACCCGTTTGACCATCTCGAGCGCGTTGGACGGCGAGAAGGGTGTGAAGAAGGTATCGCGATAGACAAGCGCACCGCTCGGGTCGGACGTCTGGGCGGCAGCCGGCTCCGCGAGCAGCGCAAGACACAATGCAAATTTGGTTCGGAAGCGGACTGGCATCCGCCGCATCTAGGGCTAATTTTATTTCAAGGGCAGCGCATTGGTCGAAACGTCTGTGCAGTTCATCGATAGAATGACGCCGGATGAAGGGAGAAGATGTCCGAATTCTTCTTTCCCGCCACGGCGATGCGGGCTGGCTTCGCAAGAAATGGGATTGCAACCTGCGCTCGTCGAGGCGACTGAATCTGTCACCTCTCAGGGAGCATCGCATGTCCTTCTCCAAAGCGGTCGATCTGTTGCGGCTGGCGATGATGGCGACAGCGCGACGCGGTGTTTGCCTCGCCGATGTCGAGGCCGAGTTCGGCGGCGTTCGGCGCACCGCCCAGCGGATGATCGCAGCCCTGCAGGAAGCCTTTCCCGCCACCGAGCATCATATCGGTGACGATGGGCGGCACTATTGGTCCCTCCCCGCCCGCGCGATCGCGTCGCTGCTTTCGCCGAGCGCCGACGAACTTGCGGCGATGTCGGCGGCGATCGCCGAGCTGGAGCGGACCGGAATGGGATCGGAGGCGGCGTTGCTAAAAGGCCTCGGCCAGAAGGTCCGCGCGCTCGTCCCGCCCGAGCGGGGCCGCAGCCTCGCGGTCGACGAGGAGGCGCTGCTTGAGGCGATGGGCTATGCCGCCCGCCCCGGTCCGCGCCCGACGCTCAACGCACAGGTCGACGAGGCGATCTCCCACGCCCTTAAGGGGCCGTTCCACCTGATGATCGAATATCGCAGCCGTACCGAGAGCGCGCCGAGCCGGCGTACCATCGCGCCCTATGGGCTGCTGCTGGGTGCCCGCCGCTATCTGGTGGGCATCGACCTCGCCCGTGACGACGGCCGGCTGCGCCATTACCGGGTCGAGGATATCAGCCATGCCGAACCGCTTGGCAGCAGCTTCGATTATCCCGAGGATTTCAATTTCGCCCGCTATGCCGAGCGCGCCTTCGGCTCCTTCCACAATGACAGCGAATATGGCGAGGTGGTCTGGCGGTTCGCGCCTGAGGCGGTCGACCGCGCGCAGCGCTTCCTGTTCCACCCGGCACAGACGAGCGAGCTCGCGGAAGACGGTTCACTGATCGTCCGCTTCGAGGCCTCGGGCCATCTCGAAATGGCCTGGCACCTCTACAGCTGGGGCGACGTGGTCGAGGTGCTCGCCCCACCGCAGCTCGCGGCGATGGTGCAGCCCTGGCGGCGAACCGACTTCCCGTCATTACCCTGAAAATCGGGGGTGACTAATTTTGTCACCTCAGGGGTTCATACCGATTCTCGTCACACCGAACGGAGGAACGGGACATGAAAATCGGTTTCGAAAATCAGACGATCGGCCGCTATGTCATCGACATCGACGGCACGCTCAGGACCACCAACAGCCGCCTCGTCAACGCAGAGGAGATCATCGCCCTGCACGGCCGCCTCGCTACCGACGCGGCGATCACCTGGGAGGTGAATGGCGAGACGATCCCGATTCATCGCGGTGACCGGGTCGAACTGAGCGAGGACAGCGTCGCCTTCTTCCGCAGTTCCGCCGCGCCGCGCCTGTTTCGCAGCTGCGCCTGGCGCAACGGTCTGCGCCCGCGCTGGGGCGACGACGCGCTGGCGGCGTGACGGGGGGCGCCTTCCCATGGCGACGAGGAACTGGCGCGAGTTGCTCGACAAGCCCGGTCACGGGTCTTAATGAAACGACTTAGACCCCATAAAGTCGGGATATTGGAGAGATCATGCCGCGCCCCTTGTCCCTGCACCATCTGAGCAATCTCGACATCGCCGCCCCCGAACTGATCCGCGCCGCCCATGGCGCGGGCTTCAGCCATGTCTGCCTGTTCACCATGGGCTGGCCGAGCCCCGACTTCACCTTCCCGGTCGTCGACGAAGGCCAGTTGCTCAAGGACACGCGCACCGCGCTCGCCGAAACGGGTATCAAAGTGTTCAACGCCGACGCGCCGATGCTCTGGCCAGATGTCGACGTGAGCCGCTACAAGCAGGGTCTCGAGGTTGCCGCCTCCTTCGGGGCGACCAATGCCACCGCGGTGGTCGGCGATCCCGACTTCAACCGCGCCACCGACAATTTTGCCAAGCTCTACGAACTGGGGAGGAGTTTCGGCATCAACTGCTGCATCGAATTCATGATGATGGGCACGGTCAACTCGATCCAGGACGCCGAGAAGATGGCGCGCGCGGCAGGAGCCCTCGAAGGCTCGATTACCGTCGACACGCTCCACCTCGTCCGCACCGGTGGCAGCGCCGCCGATGTTGCCCGGCTCGATCCGAAGATGATCGGCAATATCCAGATCAATGACGGCCCGCCAACCATGCCCGAGGGCCAGCCCCAGATTGACGAAGCGATGACCGGACGGCTGTGGCCGGGCCAGGGCAGCTTCCCGCTCGCCGAGATCATTGCGGCGCTGCCGGCGAACTCGCCCTTTTCGGTCGAGGCCCCCAACGACGCGCAACGCAAGGCCTGCCCCGATGTGCAGAGCTGGGCCAGCGCGCTCTACAAGGCGGCGAGGTCGGTCGTCGCCTGATCATGTCCGCCGAAGACCGCATCCCCGTCACCATCCTCACCGGGTTCCTTGGCGCCGGCAAGACGACCCTGCTCAATCATCTCGTCCGCCAGCCGGCGCTGGCGAGTGCGGCGGTGCTGATCAATGAGTTCGGCGCGATCAGCCTCGATCATGAACTGGTCGAGAAGACGATCGAGGAGAATATCGTCGAGGTGAAGGGCGGGTGCCTGTGCTGCACCGTGCGTGGCGACATCCCCCGAGCACTCGAGGACCTGCTGACCCGCAGCGAGAGCGGACAGATAAGCCGCTTCGACCGGGTGGTCATCGAGACCACCGGCCTTGCGGACCCGACCCCGATCCTCCACATCTTCATGACCGACCGGCTGCTCAAATCCCGCTTCCGCCTCGACGGCCTCGTGACGATGGTCGATGCCGTGAACGGGCTCGACAGCATCGACCGCCATGTCGAGGCACTCAAGCAGGCCGCGGTCGCGGATCGGCTGCTGATCAGCAAAACCGACCTCGCCGACCCTTCCCCGCTGGTCGCTCGGCTTAAAGGCACTAATCCGGGAGCTCCGGTCATCATGGTCAAGAAGGGCCAGCTCGATCCGGCGGAGATCCTCAACCTCGGCGCGTTTGATCCCGCTGCCAAGGGCACCGATGTCGAGGCTTGGCTGCGCGCCGAAGCGCATGACGACGAGCACCCTCACCACCATCATCACGAGCATGACGTGAACCGTCATGATGACGACATCCGCGCCTTCACCTATGTGCGCGACGAACCGGTGAAGCTCGACCGG
>CANJRZ010000326.1 GCA_947476735.1 Sphingomonadaceae bacterium | reverse complement strand
TAGAGCGTCTCCTCGGCGCGCCGGTCGGCCATCGTGACGAAGTCGGCGGGCCCCTTGCGGCTCACCTGGAGCTGCTGGACCTCGTTGAAATCACGCCGCAGCCGCGGCGCCGCCTTGCGCGCCGCGCGGTCCATGACGGTGATGAGGCCTGAATGGGAAACCATGCAAATTCTCCCCCCTCCCTTTCAAGGGAGGGGAAGGGGGTGGGTGACAAAGCCAGAGGCTCGATGCCTCTGGTGGAGTTCTACGCGAGGACGAGGGAGCTCGCTACGCTCGCACCCACCCCTCAGTCCCCTCCCTTGCAGGGAGGGGAAGCTTGCTAATCCGCGCGGCGGACGTAGGTCTGTTCGTAGACGTCGACGACGATGCGGGTGCCGGCGCCAATATGCGGCGGCACCATCACGCGAGCGCCATTTTCGAGCAAGGCAGGCTTGTAGCTGGACGAGGCGGTCTGCCCCTTCACCACCGCGTCGGCCTCGACGATCAAGGCCTCGACAGTGTTGGGCAGCTGCACCGAGATCGGGCGCTCGTCGTACAGCTCCATCACCACGTCCATGCCGTCGCTGAGGAAGGCGGCCGCGTCGCCGAGCAGGTCCCGCGGCAGGGTGATCTGCTCGTAGGTGACCTTGTCCATGAAGGTCAGGTCGTCGCCCTCGGCAAACAGGAACTGGAAATCGGTGGTGTCGAGGCGGACCCGTTCGACCGTTTCGGCCGAGCGGAAGCGGACATTGTTCTTCCGTCCGTCGATCAGGTTCTTCATCTCGACCTGCATATAGGCGCCGCCCTTGCCGGGCTGGGTGTGCTGGATTTTCACCGCGCGCCAGATGCCGCCTTCATATTCGATGATGTTGCCGGGACGGATGTCCACGCCGCTGATCTTCATGGGTATCACCTGATGGAGATTGGAAAGAGCCGGCGCGGGCCATAGGCGCTCAGCGGCGAAAGGGCAAGGCAAGTCCCTCAATGCACCCGAGCCGCCACCTTCGCGATCCACCGATAGAGCAGCACCAGCAGCGCGACCGTCAAAGCCGTTCCCGCCGCCATTGCCGGGCCTTCATGCCCCTCGCCGATCAGCGCGAAGGGGGTGCCGCTGCCGGTCGCGACGATCACGCCGGCAAGCAGGACACCGAACAGGCTTTCGCCGACGATGAAGCCCGAGGCGAGCAGCACACCCATGCGCTGCGACACCGGATCGGGATAACAGCGATCATAGTACCAGCCGATCACCGCCCCGATCACCACCGGCAGGGTCGCCGACATCGGCAGGTAAATGCCGATGCCGACTGCGAGCGGCGGCATGCGGAGCCAGGCTTTCGCTTCGAGCAGCGCGTCGAGCGCGATGAGCATCGCACCGATCCCGACGCCGATGAAGATCATGTTCCAGTCGAGCCCCGCGCCAAGGATGCCCTGCGCCAGCGTCGCGATCAGCGTCGCCTGCGGAGCGGGCAGCGGCGCATCGGGGGTGGGCAGCCCGGCACCGGGCAACGGCGCGAAACCATAGGCCGCATTGAGCAGATCGAGGATCGGCGGAATCACCGCCGAGCCGGCGAGCACGCCGACCAGCAGGGCGACCTGCTGCTTCCAGGGCGTGGCGCCTATCAGCTGGCCGGTCTTGAGATCCTGGAGATTGTCGTTGGCGATCACCGCGCAGGCGAGGACGAGGCCGGTCACGAACAGCGCGAAGGCGACGAGATGTCGGGTGGCGTCCGCGCCTTCGAGCGGCTGCACCGCGAGCGCGAGCAAGAGCGCCGAACCCAGCACGCCGAGGATGGCAAGGCCCGAGACCGGGCTGTTCGAAGAGCCGATCAGCCCGGCCATATAGCCGCAGATCGCCGCGACGAAGGCGCCCATCAGCAGCACATAGACATAGAAGCCGAGCGACAGGGGCAGCGCATAGCCGGCCAGCGGCCCCTGGCGCGCGAATTGCCAGAGGAGGCCGATGATCAAAGGTGCGAGCCCGGCGACGATCATCGCCAGCCAGCCGACGCCGATATCCTGCTCCTCGATCGGCAACAGTTCGGACGATGCCCTGCGCGCCTTCGACGCGGCGATCGCATCGGCCATGCCGCGCCATAGCGGCCGGGCGAGTCTGCCCATCGTCCAGATCGCCGCCGCCCCGATCACGCCCGCGCCAAGGAAGCGGACGTCGCTGCCGAACACGGCCAGCGCGGCATCCTCGGCCGGGCCCGGGGTGGCGGCGATATAGCTGAGGATCGGGGTCGCGATGCCGAAGCCGATCAGCAGACCGAGCCCCATCGCCAGGCCGACCGACAGCCCGACGAGGTGGCCCGCGCCGAGCAGGGCGAAGGAGAGCGAGGTCCACAGCCCGGTAGCGGCATAGCTTGTCCCCAGCCGGAACCAGATCGAGGCCTCCGTCGCCGCCAGCCGGGTCGCGGCGAGCAGCGCGAAACCCAGCGAGGCGAGCGATCCGACGAGAATCGTCCGCAGCCCTGCCTGCGCCTCAGCCGCCCCCTCGCGCGTTTCACTGCCGACGCGCAGCACTTCAGCTGCCGCGACGCCCTCGGGATAAGGAAGGTCCGAGCCGGTCACCAGCGCCCGGCGCAGCGGCACCGACAGGACGACCCCCATCAGCCCGCCCGAGGCGCAGAGCAGGAAGGTCTGCCAGTAGGGAAAGCCCTGCCACCAGCCGACCATCACCAGGCCGGGCAGGACGAAGATGACCGATGCGATGCAGCCCGCCGCCGACGCGACCGTCTGGACGATGTTGTTCTCGTAGATGTTGCTGCCCCGCACGAAGCGCAGGATCGCCATGGAGATCACTGCGGCGGGGATCGAGGTGGCGAAGGTCAGACCGACTTTCAGCCCGAGATAGACATTGGCGGACGTGAAAACGAGGGTGATCAGGGCGCCGAGCAACAGGCCCCTGAGGGTCAATTCCCGGTGCGCCGAAGCCCGTTCGACGATCGCTGTCATTCTTCTTCCTCGCCAGTCCATGCCCAGCATGGCGAGGCGGCCCGCTTCTGGCAATGAAACGATTCGGGAACCTTTTCGCTCTTGCGAACGATAATTGTCTCCGGTGAAATCGGTTTACAGCCGTGAAGGTAAAATTATACGCCTTTGCAATGTTTTACAAAAATATTTGCGGGAATTGCATTTTTTCGCTTGCATAATTCTGTTCGCACTTGCACAAAGATCGGGCCTTTCAGGCATCCTCTCCTAAAACTTTCAAGGCCAGTCCCCTCGGGGGCTGGCCTCTTTTTTGTTGGCCTCAGGCGCCGGCGCGGGCATCCGCCCGCTTGGCTTCCGGCGCTTTCGCGCCGACGCGCTGCACGCGCTTGTCTCTTCGAACTTCTGAAATTCCGACCTGGAGCCCTGCGTCGGGACGCACAGCGTCCCGCAAGGATCGTAGCCGGTTCGCGGAGTGCCGGGGGCAGTCCGTAGGCGGAGATCGGCTCGCGAAGCGATCCGTGGCGGCCGCCCGAGCGTCGTGCTCGCCAGCGCCCCGCGCTAGCTGCGCTGAAGCTTATGCGAGGATAGCCAAGGTCACGGATGTGACCGCCGGCGCCTGAGGCCAACAAAAGGCTCCGCCTGAAGCGAACTAACTAACTCGCATCCAGGATGAAGCTGCGGACCTGGGGATAGATCTGGCTCTCCCATCGGCGGCCGCTGAACACGCCATAATGGCCGACGCCGGCCTGGAGATAATGGCGCTTCATGTGCGGGCGCAGCCCGGTGCACAGATCATGGGCGGCGGCGGTCTGTCCTACCGCGCAGATATCGTCGCGCTCACCCTCGACGGTCAGTATGGCGGTGCGCCGGATCAGGCCGGGATTGACCCGTTCCCCGCGATAGTCGAGCTCTCCCTTGGCGAGCAGCGCGCGCTGAAAAACACGGTCGATCGTCTCGAGGTAGAATTCAGCAGTCAGATCGAGCACCGCAAAATATTCGTCGTAAAAATCGCGGATCGCCCTGGCCTCTTCCACCTCGTCCTCGGCGAGATGCTGATAGAGCGCTCGGTGCTGGTCATAATGGCGCCCCGAATTCATCGCCATGAAGGCCGACAGCTGGAGGAAACCCGGATAAACCCGCCGCCCGCGCCCGGCATAACGCCACGGCACCTCGTCGATCAGATTGTCCGCGAACCACTGATAATCCTTGCTATTGGCGAGATCGTTAACCGCGGTCGGGCTGACCCGGACGTCGACCGGCCCGCCCATCAGGGTGAGGCTGAGCGGCGTCGCGGGATTGTCGTCCTTCGCCATCAAGGCGACCGCGGCAAGCGCCGAGACGCAGGGCTGGCACACCGCGATCATGTGCACCGGCGGTCCGATTTCCTCAAGGAAGTGAATGAGATGGTCGACATAATCGTCGAAGCCAAACCGGCCGGCTTCGACCGGTATGTCGCGGGCATTCTTCCAGTCAGTGATATAGACGTCGTGATCGCGCAGCAGCGTCTGGACAGTGTTGCGGAGCAACGTCGCGAAGTGGCCGGACATCGGCGCCACCAGCAGCACCCGTGGCTGGATTGTCGAGCCCGCATCCTTGGCGAAGCGCAAAAGGTCGCAAAAGGGAGTGGCGGCGATCCGTTCCTCGCGCACCGCGACCTCGGCATTGCCCGACAGGACATGGTCGATCGCGTAGTCCGGCCGCTCAGCGATGAGCCTCGTGTGCGCGATCATGGACATCGCCGCGAACATACTGTTCGCGATCGGCTCCTGGCCGAACGCGCCGAGCATCGGACGCGACCTGAGACCGGCGGCGGCGAGCGCCCGGAACGGCTCGGCGAGGTCGGTCATCGTCTGATAAAACTGATACAGCATCGACCGGTTCGCCCCCCAGGCGAAGGCATTTCCCCACCTGCGCGGCGCATCCAACCATTTTATGTTGCAGTGCGCCATAAAATTTTGACGCTGCCGCCGATTTGGTGTCATGATCGGCCTGACAGGGGAAAATCATGCCTCACCCGATCCTCACCATTTCCAGTCGCAATTATTCATCCTGGTCGCTGCGCGGCTGGCTGCTCTGCAAGCTGGCTGGCCTGGACATCATCGAGGAGACGGTGCCGATCGATGCACCGGGCCAGCGCGCCGAGCTGCTGCTGCTATCGCCCTCGGTACTGGTGCCCCGGCTGACCCATGAGGGCGCCAGCATCTGGGACACGCTCGC
>CANJRZ010000325.1 GCA_947476735.1 Sphingomonadaceae bacterium | reverse complement strand
GACGGCCTGCGCGACTTCGGCCATTGCGAGGGTGATACGGAAGAGCAACGCCTCCGGCTCAGGCAGCGGCGGACCATAAGGGAAGCTGTCGAGATGATCGAAAATCTCCTCGAGACGAGGCTGCACGACATCATAATAGGCCTGCAACCGCTCCATCGAGAGTTGCTGGCGCCGTAAAAAGCGTTCGTCCGGCGTTTCCAGATTTCCCCACTCTGCCACGAACGGGGTCAGATCGGCAAAGTTTTCCGGCAAAGACACGCACTGAACCATGAGATTGGATTCTCCATCCGGCAGGATCTTGATTTGGCACGGACCGCCGGGTGCGTTTCAGAGACATGCCGACGGCCTGCCGAAGCTAGCCAGGATTGCGCAGCACTTCATCGACGACAAAAAAGCGCACGGCATCGGTATCGAACGCGTCGCCGTCTGCTTCCAGTTCCGCCTTGATGGCTGGCTCCTGGTTTGCCGCCCACATCCCGCGCAAATCTTCCTCGGTGCGATACCAGATCTCGGTGATGACGTCGTAATCGTCATCCGTGCCGCCATCGGTCCTGTGGCTTACGCCCTGGTCACGCTGAATATAGTTGCGCCGGTAGTCGACCATGAACTTGCCGAAAAATTTCTCCGCGAGGCGTGCGTGTGAACCTTCATAGGCCGCACGAAACTCTTCGTGGGTGATGCCCTTTCTGCGTTTCATGAACAGGATGACCTTTGGCACTGCGCTTTCCTCTCGTCCGAAAAAGACAGCGGGATGCAGTTTACCCAGCAGCCGCGCCAAATTGCTTCTTCCAGCAATCAGCTTTGCAGCAGGAGGGCTAGGAAGACCAGCCTCGGCTTGTTCATTTCTATGTCCAGGCAGGACAATTCTGTCCCCGACCGGATGCTTGAGATTACCAACGAAGGATTCTGTCTCAGCTACCGGCGGCTGACGCGCAGGCTGCGGCACGAGGGCAAGGTAAAACGCCCGACGGCTATCCCGGCGACCCGGTGTGTCTGCTTAATGCCTCGACGGCCCGAAAGCTGGGAAAAGGTCTGCAGGGGAGCGCAAAATGAACCTCAGTCGAAGCCGCGGAGTATGGCGAAGTTTTCAAGTGGCGCCCGCATCGTACGATAGCTGTTTATCGGAGAGGCCTTGTCCTCATAGCCGAGAGACATGCCTGCGAAGATCATCAGTTCGTCGGGCAGGCCGAGTTCCCCCGCGACCGTGCGGGGCCATGTCGACCAGATTTCCTGCGGGCATGTGGCCAGACCGGCTTCTACCGCGAGTAGCATGAAGCTCTGCATGAACATGCCGAGATCAGCCCATTGCGGCGGCCCCATCCGACGATCGATGCAAAAGAACAGGCCGATCGGCGCCCCAAAGAAAACGAAGTTCATTCTCTCCAGCACAGCCATACCATCCTCCTCTCGGGCGATACCCAGAGCGGCATAACGCTGGGCACCGGCCTCCCGGCGGCGGCGGCGATAGGGCTCCGGGAGTCCGGGCGGATAGATCGCATATTCGCCGGTTTCGCGTTCCCCGCGCTCGAGCTTTCCGAGGACGGCTGACTTCAATCGTTCGAGTTGGCCGCCGGCCAGTGCATGGATGACCCAGGGCTGGAGATTTCCTCCTGACGGCGCCTGGCTGGCCTTCTCGAGAAGACTGCGTACCGTCAATTGCGACACGGGCTGATCGGTGAAGGCGCGCACTGAATGACGCGCTTCGATTGCTTCGCTGACGGTCATGGTCGGCAACATGTCGTTTCCCTTCAGACGGCGACGATTTCCGCCAGGATCGCGTCGAGCAAGAGCATGCCGGCTTCGGTTACCGAAAGCCTGTTGTGCGTTCGTACCAGAAAGCCCTGCTCGGCGAGCCGGTGTGCCGCCGACAAATTGATGAGCCGGTCAACGTCGATTCCCGACTTCTCGGCAACATGTGTGAGGTCGATACCTTCGCCCAGTCTCAGTCCCATCAGCAGAGCCTCCTGCGCCCGCTCCTCGGGGGTCAGCTTGTCTTCCTGTTCGATGCCATGGCCATTCGCCGTGACCCGCGCCAGCCAGTTCTCGGGTTTCTTGCGCCGCACAGTTGCCATGCCATTGCGGCGGCCATGTGCCCCGGGGCCGATCCCGGCGTAGCTCCCATAGCGCCAATATGTCAGGTTGTGCCGGCTCTCGGCGCCGGGCCGGGCATGGTTCGAGATTTCATAAGCTGGCAGGCCCGCGGCGGCGGTGGATGCTCGCGTTGCCTCGAACAGATCGGCGGCGAGGTCGGGCTCGATTGTGGCCAGCTCTCCCCTGGCAAATCGCGCGGCGAACTGGGTGCCGGGCTCGATCGTGAGCTGATATAGTGACAGATGCTCGGTGCCAAAGGCGAGGGCTTGTTTGAGCTCAGCGGCCCATGCATCGGGCGTCTGGCCTGCGCGCGCGTATATCAGGTCGAAGCTGACTCGTTCGAAACTTCGCTGCGCAGTATCAAGCGCCGCCAGCCCTTCGCCGACATCATGTGCGCGTCCGAGCCACCGCAGTGCCGCATCATCGAGCGCCTGGATGCCAAGAGATACTCGGTTGACGCCGGCGGAGGCAATGTCGTGAAAGCGGGCCGCTTCAACCGACGATGGATTGGCTTCGAGCGTGATCTCGACATCGTCGGCGCAATGCCAATGACTGGTGGCTGCATCGATCAGGGCGGCAACCGTATCGGGTGGCATTAGAGATGGCGTGCCTCCGCCAAAGAAAATCGAGGTCAGTTTCCTGCCGGGAAGCTGACCCGCTTCGTGAGCGAGATCCTGGAGCAGGGCGGCGCGCCATGCAGTCTGGTCGACGCCGTCGCGGACGTGGCTGTTGAAATCACAATAGGGGCATTTCGAGACGCAAAACGGCCAGTGGATATAGAGGGCAAGCCCATCCTCTGCTGCCCTTTCGGTCAAAACACGGCCTTCACCAGCTTGGCGAAGGCATCTGCTCGATGGCTCATCGCGTGCTTGGCGGCAGGTTCCATCTCGCCGAAACTGATAGTGTGGCCAAGGGGCTGGAAGATCGGGTCGTAACCGAAGCCATGATTGCCCCGCGGCGGCCAGACGATGATACCGTCGACGCGGCCCTCGAAGGTTTCGACATGGCCGTCAGGCCAGGCGATCGACAGGGCACAAATGAAATGGGCATCCCGACCGGCTTCTGGACCTTTTTCGAGCAGTCGTTCGTGGACACGGCGCATGCCCTCGTCGAAATCACGGCTACCATCTTCGAGTTCAGCCCAACGCGCCGAAAAAATGCCAGGTTCGAAGCCTAGTGCCTCGACGCATAGGCCACTGTCGTCGGCGAGGGCAGGATGGCCGGTGAGATCGGCCGAGAATCGAGCCTTGAGCTCGGCATTGGCTACGAAGCTGGTGCCAGTCTCCTCGGGTTCGGGCACCCCGAGCGCGCCTGCCGAGACGGTTTCAATTCCATAGGGTGCAAGCAGTTCACCGATTTCCTTCAGCTTGCCCTTGTTATGGCTGGCGATCACCAGCTTACCGGGAGCGAGCTTACGATGAGGAATTTCGGCGACTCTGCCGCTCACCGGCCGGTGGCCCGGCGCTGCGCCGCGAAAACCTCACCGCAACCGATGCGCGCCAGGCGCAACAGCCTCAAAAGGGCTTCCTCATCATAGGTTGCGCCTTCCGCGGTCGCCTGTGCCTCCGCAATATTGCCATTATCGAGCAGCACGAAATTGGCATCGGCATGCGCATTCGAATCCTCGACATAATCGAGATCGAGCACGGGAGTGCCCTCATAAATGCCGCAGGAAATCGCGGCGACCTGCGCAATGATCGGGTCCTCGGTGATCAGGCCGGCGGCGAGCAGCTTGTCGATCGCCAGCCTGAGCGCGACCCAGCCCCCCGAGATTGACGCGGTACGGGTACCGCCATCGGCCTGGATCACATCGCAATCGATGACGATCTGGCGCTCGCCAAGCTTTGCCATGTCCACGACCGCCCGAAGCGAACGGCCGATCAGGCGCTGAATTTCCTGCGTTCGGCCTGATTGCTTGCCCTTGGCCGCCTCACGGCTGCCTCGGGTGTGGGTGGCGCGCGGTAACATCCCATATTCGGCGGTAACCCAGCCCTGGCCTTTCCCGCGCAGGAAAGGGGGGACCTTTTCTTCTACGGAAGCGGTGACGAGCACTCGCGTATCGCCGAAGCTGATCAGCACCGATCCCTCAGCGTGAATGGTGTAACCGGTCTCGATACTGATCGCCCGCATTTGATCGGGGGCGCGGCCGGATGGGCGCATGGGTTTTCCTTCAGGTTGTGATGCGGCGCTTCTTAGGAGGGGAATCCGCAAGTTGGAAGCCTGTTGAGACCTGAGCACGGCTTCACTATCTCTGCACTCGTGAACAGTGTGCCCTTATCCGAAATGTCGATGCGTGCTCGCGAAGTGTTTCGCGTGGTGGTCGAGAGCTATCTGGGTTCAGGCCAGCCGGTTGGTTCACGCACTATTTCCAAGCTTGCTGGTCTCAACCTGTCTCCAGCCTCGATCCGCAATGTGATGCAGGATCTCGAAGAACTGGGACTGCTTGAGGCGCCGCACACTTCGGCCGGACGGATGCCGACGCAATCCGGGCTCCGGTTATTTGTGGACGGCATGATGCAGACCGCAGAACCATCGCTTGCGGAACGGACGGCCATCGAAGCGCGAGCCGCGCGAGGCGGTCCGATCGAGGAGGCATTGGCGCAAACGAGCGCGGTCCTGTCGGGGCTTTCAGCCTGTGCCGGTATTGTGCTGGTACCACCGCACGAGATGGTGCTGCGCCAATTCAGCTTCGTGCCGCTGTCTCGCCAACAGGCGGTGGCAGTGATCGTCGGGCAAGACGGAAGCGTTGAAAACCGGGTGGTCGATCTTCCGCCCGATCTTCCTCCGTCGGCACTCGTCGAGGCCGGGAATTTTATCAGTGAAAGGCTTGCTGGTCTCAGCCTGAGCGAGGCGCGCGCGCGGATCGAAATCGAGCTCAGTCGGGAAAGGGCGGCGCTGGATGCAGCGGCGGCCTCGCTTGTCGCGCAGGGCCTTGCTGTCTGGTCCCAGGATGGCTGTTCGAGAGCGGTTCTGATTGTGCGAGGCCAAGCCAATCTGATTGACCCTACGGCCGCGGCCGATCTTGATCGCGTTCGCCAGCTACTAGACGAGATCGAGGG
>CANJRZ010000324.1 GCA_947476735.1 Sphingomonadaceae bacterium | reverse complement strand
GGCAGCATCCGTCCGGAATCATCGAATTCCTCATAGGCCTTGGCGATGCTTGACTGGTTGGGAATGGTAAACATTCGCATCCAGCGGCCAAGGATCCGCAAAGTATTGACGCTGTTGAACGATTGCGACCCCGCGCTGACCTGCATCACCGCGAGCGTCCGTCCTTGCGTTGGACGGAGTCCTTTTATCGCCAGCGGCAGATGGTCGATCTGCGCTTTCATCACGCCGGTGATCTGACCATGCCGCTCCGGGCTGCACCAGACCTGACCTTCAGACCAGAGAGAATGTGCGCGCAACTCCTGAACAGCCGGATGATCGTCTCCCGGTACCTGATCGGGCAAAGGCAGATCCGAAGGGTCGAAAATCCGTGTCTCAGCGCCGAAAAATCGTAAGAGTCGTGCGGATTCCTCAACCACAAGGCGTGAATAAGAACGTTCTCGCAAACTGCCGTAGAGCAGCAGAATACGCGGCGGCCTGAGGTCGGCACCCAGTCCCGCGCCCGGAGAGCAATGCACATAGCGCGGATCCAGCAACGGAAGACTATCGGGATCCGGCAGAATCCGCAGTCGGCTCATGCTTCGTCCCGTTGCGGCACAGTGTCGGCGAACCACCGCCGCCCGATCCAGAGTGAAACGTTCACCAGCGCAATCAGAACCGGCACCTCCACCAGCGGCCCGATGACGGCAGCAAATGCGACAGGCGATGCGAGGCCGAAGGCCGCGATCGCGACCGCGATCGCCAGCTCGAAGTTGTTCGACGATGCGGTAAACGAAATCGCCGCGGCGCGCGGATAGTCAGCGCCCAGTCGTTTGGCGAGCGCGAAACTGGTCAGGAACATAAGGACGAAGAAAATGACCAGCGGAATGGCAATGCGCAGGGCATCCATAGGCAATGCGAGGATTTGATCCCCCTTCAGACTGAACATCGCGACAATCGTGAACAGCAGGGCTACCAGCGTTATCGGGCTGATCGCGGGAATGAAGCGCGACTGGTACCATGTTTCGCCACGCCTCCCGACCAGCACTCTCCGTACGAGATAGCCGGCGGCGAACGGGACCCCCAGATAGGTCAGGACAGCCTTTGCGATCGTCCAGAAACTGACGTCGACGACATGCGATTCCAACCCGATCAACGGAGGAAGCACGGTCAGTAACAGCCAAGCATAAGGCGTGTAGAAGAATATCTGGAAGAGCGAATTAAACGCGACCAACCCCGTGACATATTCCGGGCTGCCACCAGCCAGCTGGTTCCAGACGAGCACCATCGCTATGCAGGGCGCGATTCCGATAAGGATCAGACCCGTCATATATTCAGGATGATCGGGCAGGATGGTCACAGCGAGCAGGAACATCAGCGCCGGACCGACGATCCAGCACAGGAAAAAAGAGAGCGCGAGGATGGACCGATCCCGGAATACCTTACCCAATTCTTCATATTTCACCTTAGCGAGCGGTGGAAACATCATCAGAATGAGGCCGATGGCGATCGGGATGCTGGTGCTGCCGACCGACAGTGCACCGAGCGCCGCGGGCACCTGTGGTACTGCGGAGCCGAGGGTAATACCGAGCGCCATCGCCGCGAAAATCCACAATGTGAGATAGCGGTCGAGGAACGACAAACGACGCGTGATGGGCGGCGCGGCCGCAAGCGTGGCGCTCATGCGTTCGCTCCCGCCAACCCGGTGGCGCCCTCGCTGCGGCCAATCTCATTCAAACGGCGCTCGACAGACATGGCGTCGAGAGTCTCAAGCGGCAGAGCGAGGAACAGCTCAATGCGTCGCCGAAGATAGCGGAGCGCCTGGAGAAAGGCTTCACGCTGGCCCTCGCCTTGTACGGCTGCCGGATCCGCAATCCCCCAATGAGCCGTAATCGGATGGCCCAGCCAGGCCGGGCAGGTTTCACCCGCCGCGTTGTCGCAAACCGTGAAGATGAAGTCGAATTGTGGCGCTCCAGATACGGCGAACTCATCCCAGCTTTTCGAGCGCAGCCCCTCTGTCGAAAAGCCAAGCCCCGACAATATCTCGAGCGCCATCGGGTGAACCGCGCCCTTTGGAAAACTGCCGGCGCTGAACGCATGAAAGCGCCCCGCACCATCGTGCTTCATGAGAACCTCACCGAGGATGGACCGCGCGGAATTGCCGGTGCACAGGAACAATATATTGTAGATTTTGTCGGCCATTCCGGACTCCCAGGGTCAGCAGCATGTAAGTTCAGCGACGAGCGGCGCGCACATATCGGGATTTCCGGCACAGCAGTCCTTGGCCAGATAGAGCATGAGTTCTCGCAAACGGCTGACGTCGGCCCGATAGCGGATCACCCGGCTAAAGCGTTCTGAATGCACGAGCCCGGCGCGCGATAGGATGGCGAGATGGCTCGACAGCGTGTTGGCCGGAACGTCGAGAGCATGTGCGATCTCACCTGCCGGCAGTCCGCCGGGTTCATGTCGCACGAGAAGTCTAAAAGTCTCAAGACGGGTATGCTGAGAAAGAGCGGCCAGTGCCTCGAGAGCGGTTTCAATATTCATAATTCGAGAATTATCGAATTATGAAGGAGGCGACAAGAGGCGACAGCGGGATAGCCCCGTTCCACTGTCGCCCGATCAGGTCAAAGAATCAAAGATAGGGCGGCAACGGCCCGTAGGCGCCATAATATTCGAAGATGCGTTCGCCATATTGCTGATGGCTGGGTCCGCCTAGCGAGACCAGCTCATCGCGCTCATAATGCGGCGCGCCCTTCAATTCGGCCTTGTCGAGCGGCACGACATAGCCGCCACGATCGGTATCATAATGGAGCAGCGACCACGGAATCGGGTGGAATTTCTCTCCGATGCCAAGGAAGCCGCCAAACGACATGATCGCGTAGACCACCTCGCCACTGACCCGCTCGATCGACAGGTCGTCGATATGGCCCACCACATCTCCACCCTTGTTATAAACCGGGGTGCCTTCGACGCGGCTGCCCAGGATATACCGATGCTTGCTCTCGACCGAAGCTCCTGCCGATGACTGATTCATGATCACTCTCCTGTCCTTACGCGTCAAATCATGCATTTCGTGTTCAACTATGACATTGGGAAATAACCGTAGGCACAGCGGTTCGTTCCGTCTGTCTGCCCAATTCATGTGACCAGGACGAGAGATGCTACAAACCCGCAAACTCGACGTAGGGCTTCCCTTTGGCGCATCGGTTCACGGGTTGACGATGGCATTGGTTGCCGATCCCGCTGTTCAAGCGGAGTTGAAAGATCTCTGGGTCCGCGAAAGCGTCCTTGTCTTCCGGGACTGTCCCGCGACCGAGGAATTCCATGTTGCGCTCGGAAAAAGCTTTGGTGAACTCATCGTCCATCGCTCGGCGCATATTCGCGTCGAGGGCAATCCCGAGCTCGTTCAGTTCACTGCCGATCCCGAACAGGACGGCATTTACCGGGTCGATGGTATCGATAAGGTCGGCTGGATTCCCTGGCACGCCGATCTCGCCTGGATGCCCAAGTCGAGCCGGGGCGGATTGCTGCGCGCGTTGACCATACCGTCGGAAGGCGGTGAAACCGGTTTCATGTCGCGCTTCGATGTCTACGAACGCCTGCCGGAACGCTTGAAGCGCGCCGTCGAAGGTCGCGAGATCGTGACCCGCATTCGCAATGCCTATGAGACCAATCCCTATGTCATCGGGCAACAGGCCGAGTTGCGCTACAAGCCGAAACATATCGAAGAGTCAGAGCTGCAGCTGATCGCGTCCAACCCGCCCTGCATCCATCCGCTGGTTGCGATCCAGCCCGAGACGGGCCGAAAATTCCTCAATTTCTCGCCTGCAGGCGCAGACTACATCCTCGGCATGGCCCCGGAGGCGAGCCATAAGGTGCTGAGCGAGATCGCCATTTACGCCAATGACGACAGCAAGGCCTATCGGCACAGCTGGAAGCTCGGCGAATATATCCTGTGGGACAATTGGGTGATCAACCACAAAGCCTATGGCACCGCGCTCGGTGACACGCGGGTTATGCAGCGCGTGACCATTGCGAGCGATGGCCAGCAGGTGGTCGGACGGTTGCTCGAAGCCGCCTAGCCGGTCTCACTCGGGCACCGGCCCCGTCGTTCCGCAGCGATGGAGCCGGCGTGGCATCGATCCATAGTCGAACGTGGCCTTGTGCTGGGTCGCGCAATTGTCCCAGATCAGCAGGTCGCCTTCGCGCCAGCGATGAACGACCTGGAACTCGTCCTTCACCAGATGGTCGCACAGCATCGCGATCAGTTCGGCACCTTCCTCGGCCTCCATATCGTCGATCCGGTCGGTATAGCTTTCGGCGACATAGATGAGCCTGCGTCCGGTGATCGGATGGGTCCTGATCAGCGGGTGGTGCGCCTCGACGACCGCAGCGCGCTGCTGCTCCGTCAGCGGTGGCCGGCTCAACGCACCCCGACGCTGCAGCTCATCGATGTAGAAGGCATAGCTCTGGACCGCCCTCAGTCCCGACAGGCGCGACTTCATCGCGTCATCGAGCGCGTCATAAGCCGCGGTGGTCCTGGTGAAGCGGGTATCGCCGAGTGCAACGCCGTCCCGGACCGGAATCGTCACCGCGCTGAGCGAGCCGAACAGTTCGGGCCGCGCCTGGCCATGCATGTCGGTGTGCCACATCACCCCGGCGTCGGAGAGACCGATCGGCTTCCCGTTCTCGACGATGTTCGACATGATGACGATCTCGGGCACGCCCTCGGGCGTGGGCGCGTGATTGCCGCCTGCCGGTCGGACCGGATTGCGCTCGACCGGATGCAGCCGGTCGGTGAAATCGAGCTGCTGGACCGGGCTCAGATACTGGTCGCGCAGCACCACGACACTGTGGCGAAGCAGGGCATCGCGCACCACCCGCAGCCCGGCCTCGTCGATGCCGTCGGCGATGCGGAAGCCCTCGACCTCATACACCCGTCCGGCCATCGCGCTTGCCGTCAGGCCGGGGTCACATGGAATCCCGGCATGGTGCCGGCGGCGCGCCAGGCTTCGAGCCGCTTGAGATAATCGCCCGGCCCGCCCGCATAGAGATCGTTGAGCCGTGCGCTCTCCGCCTTCTTGCCCTCATGGTTATAGTGGCTCGGCGTGCAGCTATCCAGAAAGGCATTGCGGCCACCCTCCTCGGCAGCGGCGAGCACCTTCTCCACCCAATCGTCCTGGGCCTCCTTGCTG
>CANJRZ010000323.1 GCA_947476735.1 Sphingomonadaceae bacterium | reverse complement strand
TTCAACGGCCGCTGATCGGCGCTCTCGTCGATTACCTTGTCGCATTGACGAACCTGGTAGCGGGCGGACTGGTACCAAGCGAGAAAAAGGGAAGGTACACTTTGGCACCTTCCCTCTTCTTCAGGCTTGCCAAGTGGATCAGAGGCCTACGAGCCCGCCGTCATTTTTGGTGATCACGACGATCGCCGAACGCGGCCTCACCGTCGCGCCAGCCGAACCGGTCGCTTGGCTGTCCGGCCAATGGCTATCCAGCGCTGCCAGGGAGCCATCCTCGCCGGGATGCTGGATGCCAACGAACAGGGTCCGGCCGTCTGGCGTGGTGTCGACACCGGTGATCTCGCAACCAATCGGGCCGACCAGAAAGCGCTTCAGGGTCGCATCGGTAGCAGCCGCACCGACCCGCGTGGCCTGTGTGGCGGTGGCGCCGGTCGAGCCCGTATTTGTGATCGTCTTGGCCGAGCCGTCACCAACGTTTCCGGGAAGCGCGACCAGCATCTGGTTATTGGTACGGTCCCTCAACGCATTGTCGTCCGTCTGGATCCAAAGGATCGGCTTAACCAGACCACCGGCATTCTGCGGCCGCGAGAACCAAAGACCGTCGGGGCTGGAGAAGTCATTGTTGGCAGTGAGGCCGGACAAATTGACATTTGCCGCGTCTGCCGTCGCCGAGTCCGCGCCGAACAGGTAGATGTCCCAGGCGAAGCTGGTTGCCGCCGGATCGTCGCCCGTCTCGCGTAGCCGGAGGATGTGGCCATTGGGATTGCCGAATTGGGCGGTGTTCGCCGCGCCGGTGGGATCATTATAGTGGCGCGGATTAGCCGGATTGGTGTCATTGAGCGGGCGCAACGTCGCATTATTGTTGGTGAGCGTGACGTAGATCTCACCGGTGACCTCATTTGTCGCGGTCCATTCGGGCCGGTCCATCGGAGTCGCACCTAACGCATCGCTGGCGAGCCGGGCATTCAACAGAATATCGGCCTGGTTGGCGAAGACATATTCGGGATCCGTCGTGTTCGCGGGCCGGTTCGGCACCTGGCCAAATGTCAGTGGCAACCAGGTTCCGGTGCCGTCAACGTTGAACCGCGAAACGTACAATGTGCCGGCGTCGAGATATTTGTCTCCGATGGCGAGCCGGTTGGCGGCTGTCGCGTCCGCTGGATCCCAGGCCGCCGTCGAAACGAACTTGTACAGATATTCGCGGCGCGAGTCGTCGCCGAGGTAGACCGAGACCTTCTTGCCTTGGGTGAGCTTGCCAAGCCAGGCGCCTTCGTGGGCGAAACGGCCAAGCGCGGTTCGCTTGCGCGGCGCCAGCGTCTTGTCATAGGGGTCGAACTCCGTAACCCAGCCGAACTGGTTCGGTTCGTTGCGATAGTCGGTCGTCGCGGAGCCGCTCGCCGTGGCCCGAGCGTCCCAGCGCAGTATCGCCGTATTGGTGGTTGCCGCCGACGACCAGGCAAAGTTACCTACATTGCTGGTGACGCCATAGCGGCGCAGCGAGACGAGCTCGCGAGCGCTGCGCAGGGCGTTGTCGGTGCCGGTGCCCGAATTGTCGCGCCGAAAATAGCCCGCCCAGTTTTCTTCACAGGTGAGGTTGGTACCCCACCGTGTAAAGCCATTGGCACAATTGTTGATGGTGCCACGGCCCGCGGTGCCGTCGGTCGAGAAGGGGGTCTTCAGAAAATCGTTGCCGCGTACCGGACCGTTGAACACGACCGGAGTGTTGGGGGTGATCCGGCGATTGAAGGTGCTGTTCTGGACATAGCCCCAGGTCCGGTTGCCGCTGTCCAAATATTCAGTAACGGAAACGCCGTGCGCTTCGATCTCCTTGATCACCTCTGCTTCCGGACGGGGACCTGCTGCCAGGTTCGTCGGACCATTCGCGTGGAGATACTGGATGTTCAGATTCTCGTGGTTCTGCGTGATCAGGCCACGCGTCGAGCTGCTGTCGTCGCGAACGCCGGCAGCAGAAAGGCCATACCAGTAAAGCGCATCACCATGATCGCCGATGCGGTTAGCGAAATCGGTATCAGTCCCGTCATTCTTGTAGGCGGGCGTGCTTGCGGTGAGCGGATCGCCCAGGCGCGTCACGACGGTGACCTTGTAGCCGTCGGGCACCGTCACGACGTCGTTGCGATTCTTGGCAATCGACGTGAATCCGATTGCCGTTGGCGCCACAACCACTGTCGTCGCAATCGATGACGATTTGTTCTTTGCGTCGGTCGCGGTGAAACTGAACCCGAGTTGGGTCGAAGTCGAGACGCTGGGAGCAATGAAACTGGCGGTTGTCGTATTCGCGTTGAGCAGCGTCACGGTCGGCCCGGAGACCTGCGTCCAAGCCTGCGAGACGACACCCTTGTCATCGGTTGCCGTGGCCGACAGCGTGACAAAACGGCCAGAGCTCGTGTTGACGGTCGCGCCCACGCTGACGAGAGGGGCGTCATTCGAGTTGCCACATGCGGTAAGGAAGGTGCTGCCGAGGGTTGCAACGGTGAGTGCCTGAACTCCGCCGAACAGCGTCTGGCGGCGAGAATAGCGCGCGTCGATGATGGTTTGAAGGTCCAGGTTGGCGGAGTGATTGCAATCTATATCGCCATCCGAATATCCGGCGCGCACGATCTCAGACATGGTTGGTATCCCCTTCTCGCTGTCGGTGAACCTTTCGGCTAGCGGACCGATGAGACGGGGCGGCTACAAATCGATGGTAAGACAGTTACAGTTCGATGAAGGACTTTTGCCAACTGGCGGCTACCTCTAGGACTGCGCCATGCGCTCAGATCCAGTGACTCGCTTCCGTTGTGCCGCGCTCAGAAGCAGCGGCGCTACCGACATAAGGATCGTTCATGCCCTCAATGCCGATGCGGCGCGCGAACGATTGATCGCAGCCGGTCTCGAGCCGCTGACGATCGAGGCGGTGGGGCCGAGTCTCACGCAGCGGCTTGCCGGGCGCTTGCACGACACGTGGCGGCATTTCCGGGTGCGGCAGGACCAGATTGCCCCCCCCGGGGCGACTGCCGATGCGACCCCCATCCTCAAGCTATTACTCCCAATTGCCCGTTGGCTGATGGCCGGAAGCCTTGCCCTAATGCTTGGCACCTGGTCGCTCGTGCTCATCACAATGGGGTGGACCGACCACGTCCGGCGCGAACAAGCTGCGGCAATCGTCAGTTATCGAGATCATGTGACTGACGCGCGAATCAGAACGTTAGCCCAGTCGGCAATGTTGGCACCCAGCCTCACCGAAACCTTGGGTCACCTCGCCGCCATCCTACCTGCTGAAACGAGCCTTTCAGCCGCCACACGTGACCGGACGGGTGCGCTTTGGATTGAACTCGACACGTCCGATCCTGACCTGTTCAGGCCAATCTTGGTCGACGACCCGATCTTTCGATCGATGAAGGAAGTCAGCCAGGTGCAGACCAACGAAGGGACGATTCGCATCACCTGGAAAGGCGTACCGCGATGATCGGTATCGACTGCATCTCCCCCCTGCGCATGATTTGCCTCCTGGCCGCGGCGACCGTCATTTCAGCGTGCCTTGCCTGGTTAGGGTTCGACCGGCTTGCCGAGGAACGCCAACGGCTGGCTGTCACCGAAGCCATGGCGCTCGTTGGCACCCGCCCCCGCACGCCTATCATGACAAGCAACATGGCGTTTGGGGAACCCGGACGCCGCCTCGCCGCTGGGCGGTTCGAAACCCGACTGAGCAAGGCCGCACTTGGGCATCGCCTGCTCGTCGAACGCCTCCAGATGATTCCTGCTCAACCGGACTACCAGAAGCTCCTGATGGCGGAATTCGTGGTCTCCGGAGGCGAGACCGAGATCAAGCGCTTCACCCATGAAATAGAGCGTGGCACACCGGCGATCCGTTTCGAAAGCTGGCGGATCACACACACCGCTACAGGCGAGCCGACTGTTCGCATCGATGCCAGGGCCCTTGCGCTGTGGGAGGCCGGTACATGATCGCAGTGCTCTCCTCAGTTTCTATTCGCAGCATGGCTGTTGCCTGTGCCGCTTTCGCCGTTCTCTTCCTTGCAGCGCTGATGATCTGGCCATCCGACACTCCGCCAGGAGTTGAAGCGGGCGATGCCGGACCGATTATTCCGCGTCCGCTGCCATCGGGCCTGGATCTGGAGCGTGACCTCTTCAAATATCCGGTCGATCCCGGCAGCGCGGCTCTCCCGCCTGATGCGCCCGTGCTGGCCGGCGTTGTCGGACGCCTCCCCCATGACGCGGTTGCAATGGTACGCGATGATGACGGACGAACCCGGATTCTCGCCGTTGGTCAAAGCCACCGGGGATGGCGCCTCGAATCGCTATCCGGCGATGCCGCGCTGTTCCGGCGCGGCACGCAGCACGTTCGCGTCGCAATCCCGTCAATCCCAGATCCGCTGGCAGAAGATCAATAGACGCCGCTGACCTCGAGCGGCAAGCGCGCCTGCGGCGGCTCGAGCAACAATGGTGTCCCCTTCCCTAGCCTCGATTCGTCATAACGGACACGCGCATATTTGGCTTCGGTCACCGCCGCAGCAGCAGCCCTGTCGCGCAGGATCGTCGGTTTCAGGAAGACGAACAAAGTACGCTTGACCTGCGCCTCCTTACGCGAACGGAATAGTTCGCCCGCAATTGGAATGTCGCCGAGGATCGGCACCTGGCTGCGGGTGCGAATCCGGTCATCGCTGATCAGGCCGCCGAGCACGATCGTCTGCCCGTCGTCAGCCAGTACCGTCGTCTGGATGCTGCGACGATTGGTGATCAGGTCCGCAGCGCCAGTCACCGCATCGACAAGCGAAGACGACTCCTGAGCGATTTCGAGCCGAACGACATTCCCTTCGTGGATGCGCGGGATAACCCGCAAGGTCAGGCCGACATCCTGGCGTTCGATGGTCGTGAATGGATTGACCGAATTACCGTCGGTGGCGAAGCTCCCGGTCCGGAACGGCACATTCTGGCCGACAACGATCTCCGCCGGCTCATTGTCTAGCGTGGTCAGGCTCGGCGTCGACAGAAGATTGGCCCGCGTCGATTGGCCGAGCGCCTGCAAGAGCACGCTGAAATTATTGCCCAGCCCGAAACTGGCCGAACCTCCATTGGGCAGGACCGCGCCGGCCGCCGGATTACCGAGAATGGCAAGCAGGTTGGTCAGCGGCAAGCCAAGCTGGGTGAAGGAGGTGGCGGCTCCATCCGCCCGGTTGATCGCCGCCGCACCG
>CANJRZ010000322.1 GCA_947476735.1 Sphingomonadaceae bacterium | reverse complement strand
CGCTCGGCCGGAATCCCTTCCGCGATGAGATTTTTGTCGGCATCAGGCGAGGGCGTCCACAGCACGTCGGCGAGTACATCGGTGACAAGCCGGTTGAGCTCCTCGGGCATGTCGCGATCGCGGCTGCGCAGACCTGCTTCGAGATGGACGATCGGGATGCGCAGCTTGCCGGCGGCCATTGAGCAGGCCGCGGTCGAATTGACGTCGCCGACGACGATCAGCCAGCCCGGCCGCTCCTGCATCGCCAGCGCCTCATAGGCGATCATGACCCGACCGGTCTGCTCGGCATGAGTGCCCGAGCCGATGCCGAGATGGTGATCGGGCGCGGGTAGCCCGAGATCGGCGAAGATGTCGTCGGACATCGCCGCGTCATAATGCTGTCCGGTGTGGACGATTTTCGGCCGGAAATCGTCGGTCGCCTTCAGTGCGTGCCAGAGCGGCGCCACCTTCATGAAATTGGGCCGCGCCGCGGCGATCAGATGGACGAGGATCGGTCGGGTCATGGGCCTCGCTCAGTGGTGATGGTGGTGGTGCGCAGGATTGGCTGGCGTGTGGGAACAGTCTTCCACCTCATCAGCGCAGGCGCCCTGCTCCACCTGGAAGGTCGAATGACCGATTCTGAACTCGTCGCGCATCATCCGCGCAGTCTGCGAGAGAAATCCGTCACCGCTTGATCCGGCGGGCATCAGCAGGTGCGCGGTCAGCGCCACCTCGGTAGTGCTGGTCGGCCAGATATGGACATGGTGGACCGCCTCCACTCCGGGGAGACTGGCCAGTCGCGATTTCACCGCATCGAGTTCGATCCCGCCCGGCACGCCCTGGAGTGACATAGTCAGCGAATCTCGAAACAGACCCCATGTGCCAATGACGATCACTGCGACGATAACCAGGCTGACCGCCGGGTCGATCCAGAGCAGTCCTGTCCAGGCAACCATCAGGCCGGCTAACACCACTCCTGCCGAGACAGCGGCATCTGCCGCCATATGGAGGAAGGCGCCGCGAATATTCAGATCATGGTGCCGACCGCGTAGGAATAGCAGTGCGGTGCCGAGATTGACCGCGATACCGATCGCAGCCACCACCATCATCATGTCCGCAGAGATAGGTTCGGGCCGCATGAAGCGCTGAATCGCGCCGAGGGTGATCGCACCGCAGGCAATCAGCAGAAAGATCGCGTTGAACAGCGCGGCAAGGATGGACGACCCCCTAAGTCCATAAGTGAAGCGCGCACTTGCTGGCCTCTTGGAGAGGGTAAAGGCCGCCCAGGCCATTACCAGACCAAGCACGTCCGACAAATTGTGCCCCGCATCGGCGATCAGCGCAATCGAGCCTGACTGCCAGCCTGCCGCAACCTCCAGGATAACGAATCCGAGGTTGAGCGCGATTCCGATCGCAAAGGCCCGGCCATATTCGCCGGACGCAAGGCTATGGCTATGCTCGTGATGATGATCTTGGCTGTGCGTTGCCATCGCCCAGCCAAGCCATAGCGGCCGGCCAAAGGCAAGGGCGAGCACCGATTCGTCCGTCAATTGCACCGTGATTCGCGGATCGAAATGCTCGTCTCTCGGCCGATTTATGCCTGTTTTTCGGTGGCTTGCAGGCCACCGAACGATCGCCGGTCAAACGAAACTTTACATCGGGTATTCAAGACCATATATCCGCGCCTCCGCTGCCCCATGGGACTTCCACCGCAAGGCAGCTTTCTTGCCCACGTACCCCGGAGGTCCCTTGAGTTGCACAAGCATCATAGCGCGCTGGGGCTAGCTACGGCCCTACGGCCGGTTCAGCCGGTCACGCTCCTTCGTCCCCACGCCGCTGCGCGGGCCGCCCGGTTCTTCGTCGAGAAGTTCCAGGGACGCTCGATGTATGCCGTCAAGGCGAACCCGTCGCCTGAGTTGATCCGAATCCTGTGGGATAACGGCATCACCCATTATGACGTCGCTTCGATTGCCGAAGTCCGTCTGGTCGCCAGTATCCTGCCGCAGGCAACGCTCTGCTTCATGCACCCGGTCAAGGCCGAGGAAGCGATCGCCGAAGCCTATTTCGACCATGGCGTACGCACATTCTCGCTCGATTCCATCGAGGAACTCGACAAGATCTGCCGCGCAACCAACGATGCGACCGACCTGACGCTTTGCGTGCGGCTGCGCGTTTCCTCGGAGATGTCGAAGCTCAGCCTCGCATCGAAATTCGGCGTCGACGTGAATGAAGCCAGAGAGCTGCTCTTCCGTACCCGCCAGGTCGCTGATGCGCTCGGCATCTGCTTCCATGTCGGTAGCCAGGCGATGAGCCCGTCGGCCTATGTCCAGGCCATGGAGCGAGTTCGCGCAGCTATCGTCTCGGCCTCGGTCACCGTCGACGTAATCGATGTCGGCGGCGGTTTCCCATCAGTCTACCCCGGTATGGAGCCGCCTGCGCTGGAGGCTTATTTCGGAGCGATCCACGACGCCTTTGAGAGCCTGCCAGTCAGCTATTCGTCAGAATTGTGGTGCGAGCCCGGCCGCGCGCTCAGCGCAGAATATGCCAGCCTCCTGGTCCGCGTCGAGCGCCGCCGCGGCGATGAGTTGTACATCAACGACGGTGCCTATGGCGCGCTGTTCGATGCGGCGCACATTGGCTGGCGTTTCCCGGTCAAGCTGTTGCGCGACGAGCCGTCACGGGCTCGCAACGTGGCGTTCAGCTTCTACGGCCCGACCTGCGACGACATGGATCGCATGGCCGGCCCGTTCATGCTGCCCGCAGACATCGATGCGGGCGATTATATCGAGATCGGCATGCTTGGCGCATATGGCTGCGCAATGCGCACCGGCTTCAACGGCTTCACCGCCGGCGAACGGGTGATCATGGAGGATGAGCCGATGGCGACGCTCTATGTCGCCGACGACGAGGCGCGCGAGGCGGTTTCGTCGAACGTCATCAAGCTGTAAGGGCCCAGCTACTAACGCAGTCGTCATACCAGCGAAGGCTGGCATCTCAGGAAGCTTGGGCCAGTTCCCCGCTTCTGGGATCCCAGCGCCCCCTGGGATGACGATTTTTTGTTTTGAGGTAAGACAATGACCGACGCCGCCATCAACGATACCCGCAAGGCCGAGCTGCTCTCGACCGTCGTCGAACATGTCGACATCCGCAGTTTCGATGCGCGTCCGATCATCGACGCCATGGGAAAGATGAGCTTCACCAGCCGTGATCTCGCCCGCGCCACCGGCATCTACAACGACATGCTGCAGGACCCGGACTGCACCATCTTCCTGGTCATCGCGGGCTCGACATCGGCGGGCGGGTGCATGGACGCCTATGCCGAACTGGTCCGCTCGGGGATGGTCGATGCGGTGGTCGCGACCGGCGCCACAATCGTTGACATGGATTTCTTCGAAGGCCTTGGCCACAAACATTATCAGGCGCTCGAGGTCCCCGACGACGATACGCTGCGTTCGCTTCTGATCGACCGCATCTACGACACCTATATCGACGAGGAGCAGCTTCAGGACTGCGACTTCACGATCAACAAGATCGCCAATTCGCTTCCTCCGCAGGCCTATTCGAGCCGAGCCTTCATCCGCGAGATGGGCAAATATCTGGTCGAGCACGGCAAGAAGGAAAATAGCCTCGTCAAGCTCGCCTACGAGCATGACGTTCCGATCTTCTGCCCGGCCTTCGTCGACAGCTCGGCGGGCTTCGGTCTCGTCAAGCACCAGGTCGACTGCATGCGCGCAGGCCGCCCCTATATGGTGCTCGATGCGATCGCCGACTTCCGCGAGCTGACCGATATCAAGATCAAGGCGGGCACCAGCGGCCTGCTGATGATCGGCGGCGGGGTGCCCAAGAACTTCATTCAGGACACAGTCGTCTGCGCAGAGATCCTGGGCCATGACGATGTCGAGGTGCATAAATATGCGGTTCAGATCACCGTCGCCGATGTGCGTGACGGTGCCTGCTCTTCATCGACCCTCCAGGAGGCGGCGAGTTGGGGCAAGGTCAACACCGGCATCGAGCAGATGGTGTTCGCCGAAGCCGGCTCGGTTGTGCCGCTGCTGGCATCCGACGCCTATCATCGCGGCCACTGGAAGAATCGCGCCAAGCGGGCCTGGGGCAAGATTTTCGACTGATCCTTGCCCACTTCAGCCCCGCGGCTACCGGGGCCCGCTATGTCAGCGAAGTGCCTGGCGATGGCCCGATTGGGCCGGACTGCTTGTGGCTCTCGCGGGCAAGCAATCGCATCAGATCAAATAGCTGGACCGTATCTTCCGGCCAGGCTGCGGCATCCTGTTTCTCCAGGACTGTGGCAATCTTCTGGTCCATATAGCTGGCATCGCCCCAATAGGCGAAGCACCAGTCGGTGAAACGATAGCCGTCGATCGGCTTGCGTTCGATCACGGTGAGATCCTCGTGGCGAGGCTCCTGGCGGATTTCGATCAACAACCGATCGACCTCTTCCTCGGGGCCCTCCAATATCTGCGCGATATGGTGGCTCGTGACGAGCAGGGCACCACGCACGCGCCTGCGCGCATTGCGTTCGCTCCAGTGCGCAATGAGTTCGTCTATTTCAGCCTTGGCTACGATCCGTTCGGACATGCGGCGGCTGACATAGATAAGCGAAATGAACATGCCGCATCATGCCATGGCGACTGTAAATCTCCAGCTAGCAAAGATACGAACAATGGTGCGAATATTCGGACACAACGACATCGGTGGCATTGGGATCATCATCAATGCCGCCATGTCAGGAGATTGAGATGCACACACCGATATTGGGCGCGGTGATCGCGCTGGTGCTCTGGACGTTCGTGATGTGGTTCTGGCTCTACGCGACGCGGCTGCCCGCGATCGTGAAAAACAAGATCGTCTATGATCCGCAACGGCCGTCAAGCGAGTTCATGGACCAGATCCCGGCAAACGTCCGCTGGAAGGCCGACAATTATAATCATCTCCACGAACAGCCGACGATTTTCTACGCGACGGCGATCACTCTGGCGCTGCTCGGCGCGGGCGGCGGAATCAATGCGACGCTCGCCTGGGTCTATGTCGGCCTGCGCGTGGTCCACAGTCTCATCCAGGCGACCGTCAACAAGGTGGAGATACGCTTCCTGGTCTTCATGCTCGCCTCGATCGTCCTGCTGATCCTCGCGATCAACGCCGCACTGATCCTGTTCGGCGGGCCACCCGCCTAAAAGCGGAAGCTGGCGGAAACCCTGGCAAACGGGCTTGCGCCGTTGTGTTTGCGACGCCCGGCCTGTTCGATCGGAGTCACGAGCTCGACGCCGCCCGCATAGGCAAAGCTG
>CANJRZ010000321.1 GCA_947476735.1 Sphingomonadaceae bacterium | reverse complement strand
TGGCAGCGATCGGTATTGCAGTGATCTTCCGCGCCATGGCCGATCTCTTCACGCCAGGCGTGGTCGCCTATGTCTTCGTCTATCCCGCGGTCATCTTCGCCAGCCTGATCGCCGGCGCGCGTTCTGGTTTCATGGCCACGGCCTGCTGCGAACTGCTGATCTGGTATTTCGTCATTCCTCCGCGGCGTAGTTTTGAAATTACAACGTCAGACGCGATTGGCATGCTCGTCGCGACGGTTTCGCTGGTGTTGACCGTTTGGGCTGTATCAGCCTTCCGTTCTACCTCGATGCGCCTGCAGGACGAACAGGAAAGCCATGTAGAGTTGCTGTCGCTCGCGCTCCGCGAGGTCGACCACCGAACCCGCAACAATTTTCAGATCGCGGCGTCGCTGCTGCTATCCCGGGCGGTCGGCGAGGCCGACGCGCGACTGCGCGACGAACTCCAGAATGCGGCGGGCCGTCTGCAATCGCTGGCTGCTGCCTATTCCAATCTGGCGCTCAGCAGTGCAGACTTGTCGACCGTGCTGCTGCATGAGCATCTCCGCGAAATCTGCGACCGTGTCCGCGAAGGCATGCTACCGGCCGGCGTGACGCTCACCTTTGACGCAGAGCCGGTGCAAATACAGGCCCAGTCCGCTGTCGCAATCGCGCTGATCGTCAACGAGTGCCTGACCAACGCCGCAAAACATGCCTTCCCCGAGGGTTGGGGAGCAGTGGCGGTTTGGCTGCGTCCCGATGGCGGCGATGTGCTCATCACAATCGAGGATGACGGCGTCGGATCCGGCAAGGACACCCGAAAAGGCACCGGATCAAAACTGATGGACATGATGGCGCGTTCGCTCAGGGCCGAGTTTCACGTCAGCGACGCTACCACTACCGACCGCGGCACACGCTGCGAATTGCGGGTTCCCTTGAACCAGCCGACATGATGCCGCGGGGCTCGGCGCCATGTCATAAATTTGTAATATAAAAGACGGAAAGGCGTAACGGATGACGGTCATTTACCCCTAGCGCAGTTAGGCCGCACATCTGAATTCACATTTTGAACCGCGGCGAAGCGAACTCGAATCCTCGGTTCGCTATCGTTGTCCGGTTTGCGCCATACCGCGCCCGATGAAGAGATTTCTATGCCGCTGTCGATGATTGCCGTGATTGTCCTGGCGCTCGGCGCCATCGCCTTTGCGGCGGCGCGTTCGAAGGCGCGGCTGTTCAAGCCGGTCGGCACAGAACGGTTGCATTCGCGCCCAAACTATCATGCTGCGCACATGCTTCTGTGGGTCGTCGTGCCCGCGCTCATATTCGTCGCCATGTGGAGCTTTGTGGCGCCCCGGCTGATTAACCAGTCGATCCTCACCTCACCCGCCGCCAGCGAACTGCCTCCTCCAGGCATCGAGCGTGACGCGGTGCTCAACGAGATACGCGATCTCGCCACTGGAAAGCTCGAAGTCAGCTTCAATCCCGCCGCCGAGCAGCTCGCGCCCGTCTATCGCGACGCCCGCGACCATTACACAATCCTGGGCGGAATCGCTGCGGCGCTGCTGGCCTATGCCGGTGGCGGCTATGCCTGGACCCGGCTGCGTCGCGAATTTCGAGCTCGGAACCGCGTCGAACGGGCCGTCATGGTCGTGCTGGTCGCCGCTTCGCTGATCGCCATCTTCACGACCTTTGGCATCGTCATTTCGCTGCTCTTCGAATCGCTCCTGTTCTTCCAGAAAGTCTCGCCTGCAGAGTTTTTCTTCAGCCTCGAGTGGAGCCCGCAGACCGCGATGCGTGCCGATCAGGTCGGCTCCTCGGGCGCCTTCGGCGCGGTCCCTTTGTTTTGGGGAACGATCTTCATCGGCGCGATTATCGCGATGATCGTAGCGATCCCGCTCGGCCTGATGAGCGCTATCTATCTCACCCAATATGCCAGGCCGCGTTTTCGTGCCTGGATGAAACCACTGCTTGAGATGCTCGCCGGCGTCCCAACCGTGGTCTACGGCTATTTCGCCGCGCTGACCGTGGCGCCAGCCATTCGCGATGCAGCCACCTGGGCAGGCATTCCCGGCGCCTCATCCGAATCGGCGCTGGCCGCCGGTGTCGTGATGGGGGTGATGATCATCCCCTTCGTCTCCTCCATGGCCGACGATTCGCTGGCCGCAGTTCCACAGGCAATGAAGGATGGCTCGCTTGCTCTGGGGGCCACGCCGTCGGAAACGATCCGACGCGTTCTGGTCCCCGCTGCGCTGCCCGGGGTGGTCGGCGGCGTTCTCCTGGCCGTGAGCCGCGCGATCGGTGAGACGATGATTGTGGTGATGGCCGCAGGTATGGCCGCCAACCTCACACTCAATCCTTTCGCGACGGTCACAACTGTTACGACTCAGATCGTCGCACTTCTAACCGGCGACCAGGAATTCGACAGCGCCAAGACGCTCGCTGCCTTTGCACTGGGCCTAACCTTGCTGATCGTAACCCTCATCCTCAACATCATCGCGCTCCGCGTGGTGAAGAAGTATCGGGAAGCTTATGAGTGACCGCGCGCCCGGTATCGGCGGGGATTTACCCGTGACGTCTAATCCCAGCCGATGGAACTCGGACGTAATGCAGCGTCGCGTGGCGCGCCGCTATGCATCCGAGCGGCGCTTTCGCCGGATCGGCCTATTTGCGGTAGCGCTCTCGGCGGGCTTTCTGGCCTTTTTGCTGCTGTCGATGGTGATCAACGGAGCACGCGGCTTCACGCAGACCGAGATCAAGCTGACGGTGAACTTTCCCAGCATTGCCGCAGGCGTCACACCTGCGGCTCTGAGCGCCAAGGGCGGAGACGAAGCGCTGTCCGGGCTCGACCTGGAAGGCCTGGCGGCCAGCGAAGCAACCGCGGCCTATGGCGAGAATGGCGCCGCGCTGCTGTCCGATGGCGCCTGGCTGACGCTCCGTGACGCGATCAAGAGCGATCCGACCCTGATCACCCGCAAAGGCGAAATGTGGGTGCCTGCTTCGGTCGAAATCGACGCCGCGGCCAAGGGTAGAGGCGATACCGCGAACACCCGTCTGGTGGCGCAACTAAAGACCAACGGCCAAATAAAAACCGGCCTGAACAAGACCTTCTTTACGTCCTCCGACTCAACTGATCCGACCGTCGTCGGCATTTGGGGCGCCTTCAAGGGCACGCTCCTGACGATGCTCGTGACCGCGCTACTCGCATTCCCGGTGGGAACGTTGGCGGCCCTCTATCTCGAGGAATATGCGCCGCGAAATCGCTGGACCGATCTGATTGAGGTCTCGATCAACAATCTTGCGGCTGTCCCCTCGATCATTTTCGGTCTGCTCGGCCTGGCCGTCTTCCTGAACTTCTTCCACATGCCACGCTCGGCGCCAATCGTCGGCGGCCTCACACTGGCGCTGATGACGATGCCGGTCATTGTCATCGCCTCGCGCAACGCGATCAAAGCGGTGCCGCCGTCGATCCGCGATGGCGCGCTCGCGATGGGCGCCTCGCCGGTCCAGGTCGTCTTCCACCATGTCCTGCCACTCGCCATGCCTGGCATCCTCACCGGAACGATCATCGGCATGGCCCGCGCGCTCGGCGAGACAGCGCCGCTGATCATGATCGGTATGCGCGCCTTCATTTCTTCGCCGCCAACCAGCTTCACCGAGCCGGCGACCGTGCTCCCAGTCCAGATATTCCTCTGGTCGGACGAAGTCAGCAGCGGCTTCGTCGAAAAGACTTCGGCCGCGATCATCGTGCTACTGGTCTTCTTGATGACGATGAACGCGACTGCCATCTATCTCCGCAACCATTTCGAACGACGCTGGTGATGCACAAAATGCAGGAAACTATGATCATGGCTTCGCACAAGATGTCGGCGCGAGACGTCAATGTCTTCTATGGCGAGAAGCAGGCCATCCGAAACGTGTCGATCGATGTCGACAAGGAAAATGTCACGGCCTTCATCGGGCCGTCGGGCTGCGGCAAGTCGACCTTCCTCCGAACGCTCAACCGGATGAACGACACCGTCGTCGGTTGCCGCACCGAGGGACGGATCGAACTCGATGGCGAGGACATCTACGCCTCAGAAATGGACGTCGTCCTGCTCCGCGCACGCGTCGGAATGGTCTTCCAGAAGCCGAATCCCTTTCCCAAATCGATCTACGAAAACATCGCCTATGGTCCGCGCATTCACGGACTTGCCGAAAACAAGAGCGCGATGGACCATGTTGTCGAGACGTCTTTGCACCGTGCTGGCCTGTGGAACGAGGTAAAGGATCGTCTGCAGGAAAGCGGGACTGCACTGTCGGGCGGCCAGCAGCAGCGGCTGTGCATCGCCCGCGCCATTGCAGTCGATCCCGAAGTCATTCTGATGGATGAACCCTGCTCCGCGCTTGATCCGATCGCCACCGCCAAGATCGAAGAGCTGATTACCGAGTTGCGCGGGCGCTTCGCGATCGTGATCGTCACACACAACATGCAGCAGGCGGCTCGCGTGTCGCAGCGCACCGCCTTCTTCCACCTCGGCGAGCTGGTCGAATATGGCGCGACGGCGGATATCTTCACCAATCCGACCCAGACGCGGACCCAGGATTATATCACTGGGCGCTACGGCTGATTTGCGGTTGCTCTGAGTCGAATTATTACAAACGCGCGACCACCAATGGTCGCGCGTTTTTACGTGGTGGCGCGCCAAATTTCATTAACTTTTTGAAGTTACAGCCTATTTTTCTCCGATGGCGATGCGCCGCCGAGCAATAATGTCATATAAATGTAATCTTTTCGTCATCCTCCCTTCACTGCGCCCGCTTAGTGACTCGTCGACATCAAGCGACTCGAAGTCGCTTGTTCACGAAGGGAAAGACAATGCACATTCGTCACAAGGCGCTGACGCTCGCCGCCGTTGGGCTCGCCTGCATTCCGACCATGGCCGCTGCGCGCAGCCAGATCCGCGCTGTGGGTTCCTCGACCGTCTATCCATTCGCGACTGCAGTGGCCGAGCGGCTCGCGCGCGCCAATCCGAACATGAAGCCGCCGGTCATCGAATCGACCGGCACTGGCGGCGGCATGAAACTATTCTGCGCCGGCGTCGGTGAGCAGCATCCTGACATCGAGAACGCCTCACGCCGCATCAAGCCATCAGAAATAAAGCAGTGCGCTGCTAACGGCGTCACTCAAATAACCGAGATTCAAGTCGGCCTTGACGGAATCGCCTTCTCGACCGCCAAGGCGACCGGCCTCAGCAACGTTACCGTAGTCGACATCTACAAGGCACTGGCCAAGACGCCGTTCGGTAAGCCGAACAAGGCCAAGACCTGGAAG
>CANJRZ010000320.1 GCA_947476735.1 Sphingomonadaceae bacterium | reverse complement strand
GCTGGCGCGCGCGCACCCGCCGCTCGTCGTCGGGGGTGAGCATGTCGTAGACCCAGACCCGGAACTCCTTCATCCGCGACGTATCGAGGCCCATGAACTTCATGAAGATGATCACCGGCATCGGCTCGGCGATCGCATCGACAAAGTCGCACCGGCCATTGGCGATCACCGCGTCGATCAGCTCGTTGGCGAAGGTGCGGATCCAGGGTTCGAGCTCCTTCACCTTGGCCGGCGCGAAGGCCTTCATCAGCGGCAGGCGAAAGGCGGTGTGCTCGGGCGGGTCGAGTGAGACGGGGATCACCCGCGGCTCCATCCCCTCAGGCAGTGCCGGCAGGGTCAGCCGCGTGCTGGAGAACAGGCCGGTGTCACGGGCCGCGTCAAACAGCAGGTCATAATCGTTGATGAACCAGTGGCCGCCATTGCGCGGCGTCCAGAAGATGCCGCGACCTTCTTCCTCGGCCATCCGGTTCATCGCGACATGCATGTCGCCCACATCGTCGAAGCGGCGATCATAATGAAAATCGAAGTCGATCACCCGCGACGGATCGACATGAGCGGGACGTTCCTGGATCGCGACCGTCATTTTTGCCTCCGGCAGATTTGCCCTACCGCTAGCCCTGCCGGCGGATAGCGTATTGATATGGTCGGCCAGCGTCCGGTGGCATCAATACCCGTCGCAGCCGCGCCGCTAGCTTTGCGACTAAGCTAGGGAGTAGGACTATGGCCACCGCGCTCAGGACCGTCGCCAACCCTTTGATGCTCGATATCGGGCCCGCGACGCCGCGCATCCCCGATCCGCTGATGCCGCTCGACCTGCCTGCCGGCACCGTGATCGCCTCGGCCGATGGCCATTGGGAGCTCGATGGCGACATTTTCATAGATGCCTTTCCCGAGCATCTGAAGGAAGAAGCACCGCGGGTCTGGTACGATCAGTTCCTCCGCGTTGGCTACAAGGGCAAGGCCGAAGCCTATACCGCGACCCCGGAGGTGATCCGCGGGGTGAACCTCAATGTCGGGCCCGGCGCCAACAATATGGAGATCCGGCTCGAGCATATGGCCGCCGAGGGGATCGAAAAGGAGATCCTGTTCCCGCAGAGCATATTGAGCTTCATCCGCCACCCCAATCTCGAGGTTCAGGAGACGATTTTCCGCGTCTATAACGCCTATATCGCCGAGGTTTCGCGGCGGCGGCCGGGCGTCTTCTACGGGGTCGGAGTCTTCTCCAACTGGTGGGACCCCGCAAAGGCGGAAGCAGCGATGCGGCAGATCGTCGATCTGGGACTCAAGACTTTCGTTGTGCCGATCAACCCCGGCAAGTCGGGCGACGGCCGCGCCTATGGCTATGGCGACGAGAACATGGACCGCTTCTGGGAAGTCGTCGCCGAGGCGGGCCTGCCGATCAATTTTCATGTCGGCGAAGGTTTCGAGTCGGCGAAGCGCGGCGGCATCGCGACGCGGGTGATGACTTCGCTCGCGCCCTTCCGCGCGCCGCTCGCCCAGTTGATCTTTGGAGGGGTGTTCGACCGGCATCCCGGGCTTCGCGTAGTGTTCTCGGAGGGTGGCCTGTCCTGGGTCGCGCCCGCGCTGCAGGATGCCGAGATGGTCTTCGACAGCTATGGCAACGGCAATCTGATCGAACGGATCGAAATGCGGCCGAGCGAATATTGGCACCGCAACTGTTACGCGACCTTCCAGAACGATCTGCTCGGCCTCGGCCAGCTCGACATTCTCGGCGCCGACCGGGTGATGTGGGCGAGCGACTATCCGCACAGCGAGGGCAGCTTCGGATACAGCCGGCGCTCGATCCAGTCGGTGATCGACGCGGCGGGAAGCGAGGCGGCCGGAAGGATCGTCGGCGGAACGGCGATCGATCTGTACGGGATGTAATCAGAGCGCCGCGAGCAACTCCAGCGCGGTCCGGTTGAACGCCTCCGCCTGCTCGTACATCACCCAGTGCCCCGCATCGGGGATGATCCGGAACAGCAAATCGGGATGGGTGCGCCGCAACGCGTGTTCCTGGCCCCATTCGGCGGGATGCGGGATATCCTGCTCGCCCCAGATCGCCCCGAGCGAGGCGGTCACGCGCGGGAGCGCCTTGAGCAGCTGGTCGGGCAGGACGAGATCATGCGGGGTAAGTCGCGCTCGCGCTATATTTGTTTCCTGGAGATAGATCGCGAGCGCGTCGGCGGCCGCTTCATTGTGAAGCAGCAGCCCGAGCAGGTTGAGGCGTACGGCCTCCCGGCGCTCGTCCCCCTCGAGACCGCGGAGCCGCTGCAGACGGACGTCACCCATCGGTGTGTCGAGCCCGCCGGTGCCAACGAGGATCAGCCTCCGCACCAGATCGGGATGACGGGCAGCGAGATGACCAGCCGCGACTCCGCCAAACGAGAAGCCGATCAGGTCGACCGGCAGCTCGCCGCCGATCAGTTCGCGCAGGCCCGCCGCAATCACGACCGAGATCGCCTCATGATCGTCGCGCTCGGCGCTGGCCGAGTCGCCGTGACCGGGAATGTCGGGCACCCAGACCGTCCGCGTGGCGGCGAAAGCGTCGATATTGCGGATCCAGTGCGTCCAGCTTCCGTGCGAGCCGTGCATCAGGACAAGCGGCGGGCCGGCTCCCCAGGCGTGCCAGACCATCATGCCGTCGCCGCACGGGGTTTCGAACCGGCGCGAGCGGCTTTCGACATCGGCGACAATGGCGGCGGGATCCGGCTGCGGGGGATTCAACATGACAGCCCTCAGAGCGACATTCCCGGCTTTTTGCAAGGCCTCAGGCCGGTTCGGCGCCCGCGGGGATCGGCACCTGGATCTCGGGCCCGCCCGGATTGGCCCAGCCCTTGTCGAACGGCACGGTGAAATAGGTGACCGCGTTCATATAGCTGATCTTCCAGCCCTCGGGCGTCCGCCGGTATTTTTCGACATATTTGGCCGAGGCTATGACCGCCGTACCGCCATAGACATAGCGCGCGTCGAGATAGGAAACGCCCTCGGCCTCATCGCCGTTCACATGGACGATATGATTGGTGATGAACTGCTTGATGAAGCTGAGTCCGCGGGCGAGGTGCGCGACCAGCTTGCCGCCTTCCTCGCGGCCGATTGCCTTGCCGACTCCTTCGAACTCGACATGGGCATCCCCGGTATAGATGTCGCCGACATTGGCGAGGTCACCCTCATTGACGCAGCGGTGATATTCCATCCGGAGATTGCGGATCTCCTCGATATCCTCGAGCTTCCGGACGCGCGCGGCGAGAGCCGCGAAATCTTCGGACATGGTCATCCCCTCGAAATCTGATGCAATCAGGTCTTGGCCGGATCATGGGCCTCGAAATATCTGGCGATCTCGTCGTGGCGGCCATAGATTCGCTTCTCCTGATATCCGGCGAGGCGCGTCTGCTGAATCCCGCGCTGGTGCATGCCCGCCTGGACCCTGCCGAGATTGTAGAAATCCTGCGCCAGCACCGCGCCCCAGTCATGGCCCGGATCGGTAACGAACTCGCGCGGATTTGACTCGAGGCCGCGTTCGCCAGGGTGGATCAGCGCGACCACATCGAAGATGCAGCTGTCCGGATCCTTGCCGTTCGGCCGTGCGATGAACCCGAAATAATTGCCCGGGAACAGGTTGAAGACCATGTTCGGGAAGATGGTGAAATCCCAGTCCTCGACATAGCGGTCGGGTGCCAGCTCGGGCATGAACTTCTGATATTGGCCGCGCGCCATCTCCATGAACAGGTCGCGCGTCGTCGTCCCGTCGGGCAGCGGCTGGCCCGCCAGCGCCTCCATGGCCGCCTTCTCGCCCTCGTCGGCGAGGTTGACGTCGAGCAGGTTATCGATCGCGACCTTGAGCACTTCCTGCTCGCTGGCCCTCCCCTTGAAACGGGCGGTCGGTACGTAGACCGGGACCACCATCAGCGAATGGCCGCCCTCGAAATTGTCGTAGGGGACCTCGACATCGTCATTGCCCTTGATCGTCTGGGGGTGGGTGCCCATCAGGTGATAGACCTCCTCGAACGCCTCGAGCGCGGTCTTCCAGTTGGCCGGGACGACCAGCGTCCGCCAGCTTTTCACGACATATTGCTCGATATGATAGGGCTCGAGGATGTGCGCGATCGGCTTCAGATAGTCCTGAAGCGACGGCCCCTCCTTTTCGGGCCGCACGAAGATGAACCCGGCGAAGGTGTCGACCGCGCTTTCGGGGAGTCTGAGCTCCTCGCGCTTCAGGCCGGGAAAGTCGACCGCGTCGTGGACATAACGGTTCTCGCCGTCGAGCGACCAGCGCCAGCCATGATAGGGGCAGACGAACTGATCGGTATGGCCGCAGCCCTTTACGAGCTGGGTGCCGCGATGCTGGCAGACGTTCGAATAGGCCTTGAGTTCGCCGGCCTGGGTGCGCGTGATGATGATCGACTGATCGCCGATCTCATATTCCATATAGTCGCCCGGATTGGCGACCTCCTCGACCCTGCCGGCTGCATGCCAGCTGTAGGGCCAGAGCCGCTCAGCCTCGAGCTTCACATGTTCGGGCGATATATAGGTCTCGACATCGATGCGGCGCATCGGCTCCGAACCCCATTCCTTGTAGCGTGGATGGCTGACCGTCTTCGGATCGAATGGCTCGATTGCCTTATGGCGATCGTCCAGCTCGAAAATGCGGGGGCCGCCGCTCGCATTGTCCATCGCTCCGCTCCTAATGCCTGGACCTGCTTCGCGTGCGGTTCCGCGCCAGAGCGACCGACCGGTGATTTTCGCGAAGTTATGGCTGGATAGAAGGCGGGATCGCAAACCGAGTCAATCGCGCAGCAGAACGTGATGCCGGTATATTCCAAGGATTTTGTCCCCGAATGCCTCTTGTCCGATCCGCCGCGATGCCGCACCAAGAGGCCCGGAGAGGGGAGAGGCATGAAAGCGCCCGAACGTTTCGACCGCAGCGAGGATTATCTGCACGAAGTCGCGGCCAGGCTGTGCGGCCTGACCGATTTCGGCACCGACTATCTGGGAGGCCTGCGTGTTCTGCTCGCCTCGATGGACGTCGATCCGCACTTCACGCCGCAGGGCCGCCAGCTCGCATGGGACGCGGTGGTTATGACGATGGTTGCGCGTGCGACCGCCGAGGAGAACTGGAAGCGCTATCCCGAATGGCGCGATCATAAGATCACGAAGCCGATCCTGATCACCGGTCTGGTCCGCACCGGCAGTACCGCGCTGCACAAGCTCATGGCGGTCGATCCGCAATTCCAGGGGATCGAAAACTGGCTGACCGCGGCCCCGATGCCGCGTCCGCCGCGTGACCAGTGGCG
>CANJRZ010000319.1 GCA_947476735.1 Sphingomonadaceae bacterium | reverse complement strand
TGCATCCGCAGGCTGAATCAATCCTGCGGCCCCTTGTCAACCAAAGTTCGGGCTTCCTGCCTGCCGCGCGTCAATTAGCCTGAGCCGTGACGGCTGGTCAGGTCATGAAAGGGCCACCGCCTTGGTCAGGAAGGGGGTTGAGCAGATACTGAAAACCTTCATGCTGCCAACCTTGCCGAAGCTGCCCGATGGGACGTTGTTCAACTTCGCCGATCCGCATTTCGACAACTTCTGGGCAGCTCTCGAAGAATCGGGCATGCCGCTATGCTTCCACGTCGGCGAGAGCTTCCAGGGAGGAGGGCGTAGAGGGATACTCGGAGCATCCCTCCATCACTTGACCCCGTTTCGTCAACCTTTGGGCCAGATGATGTTCGGTGGAGTTTTTGATCGGCATCCCGGGGTGAAAGTCGTCTTCGCCGAAGGCGGAATCGCCTGGGTTGCTCCATTCCTCCAGGACGCCGAACTTCTCTATGACACTTATTCGCAGGTCATCGAGCCGATCGCGCAACGGCCCAGCGCCTATTGGCATGCGAATTGTTACGCCACATTCCAAACCGATCTACTTGGCATTACCCGTCTACTCGATATCATCGGTGCGGACCGGGTGATGTGGGGTGCCGACTACCCCCACACAGAGGGTACGTTCGGCTACACGGCCGAGTCACTCGCCCAAGTCGTCGATAACGTTTCGGAGGCACAGGCGCGCATGATCCTCGGCGACACAGCCGCGACCTTGTTTAGGCTCGATTGAAAACCTGAACGCTCCGGGCGCTCCGCCAAGCCTGGCTTTCGGCAAGCCGCCGAAAGTAGGCTTATCCGCGGTCGCTTAGAGTAGCTCTCACCAACGCTCGACCAAGGCCCGACGGAATGGCTTGTCAGATGACGCGCTGACGACGCTCTCGCGTAAATTGTACAAACATGCTCTGAACAAAACAGTCGAGATTGCAGATCAGGAGGAGCGCTATCTCGATCAGTTTTTTGTAGCTGTGACGTGAACGGTACATTCCTTGTGCGTCAGCATCACACCATCAAGACCGTTCGATAAATCCCAGATGATTTCCCGACCCTCAGCAGTAATGGCTCTAACGTGCCGATCGTGGAATGACCTGTCTTGGCGCTTGGATATGGTTCGTGCATGGTCATTTCTGACCATCGACGGAAAGCACCAATATGGTGGGAACAGCGGCTATGAGGACGATCCCTTCCGATCGAGTAGAGCGAGCAGCGACGCGTGCTCGGATTTGTCTGACCAGCTGACATTCTGATCCCCCGAGGCGCGCCGCGAGCGCGCCTCACCATTTTTCGGGTGAAATGACTTTGAGGACAGAATTCTAGCCATCTGAGACTGGGGCGAGAAAACCACGAAAATCGAGAGAAACTCTGCGGTCTCTGTCCTCAAATTCAAAATCGTACAGGCAGAATGCCGCGGAACTGCGGGAATTTTCGGGGAGATCAGATGAAGTCCTCCCGGTCTCGTGAATGTCGAGACTGGGTGGTGCGCCACCCAGTAAGCTGAGATCCGGTCTCATCCGTAAAATCCCTTTTCTGACGGCTAAAAAGGAAGATCTCTCGCCCGGAATCGCTGTGCACGGCACGATAACGCCTGGATTCAGGGAGATTTACGGGTCTGACGCGGGTTTTGGGCCATTTTCCGAAAAGGGATCTTTCTCCCTTGGAAAAGGGAATGCTGCACCCGCGAAAGAGGAATTGCCGGCACTGGAATGGGATTGAGTGCTCGCGCCGGTCCTTCGCCGCGACTCGCGTCGGCGGCGGCATCACGACCGAGCGGGATCAACATATGATCGGATAGCCCTCCCCAAGTCTTTCTTCTGCGGCGAGGGGTGTTGGCCGTTCGGTCGTGACGCGAATCATGAAGCTCAAAGGGGACGCTTGGTGCTGTCAAAGGGATGGTGACCTGTGTTCCAGGTCGATAGTTGGGACGGATGAGCAAGGCATCCAATCCGTTCCGATATTTTCACTCCTCACCCGAGATCATCCGCCTGGCGGTGCTACTGTACGTCCGGTTTCCGCTGAGCTTGCGCAACGTCGAAGATCTGCTCTTCGAGCGCGGGATTGATCTGTGCCACGAAACCGTGCGGCTCTGGTGGAACCGGTTTGGTCCGATGTTCGCCGCCGACATTCGCCGCCAGCGGCTCAGCCGGATGCGTGGATGCCGCCACTGGCGATGGCACCTGGACGAGATCTACGTCCGGATAAACGACGAGATGCATTACCTCTGGCGAGCGGTCGATCACGAGGGTGAGGTTCTCGAAAGCTATGTCACGAAGAAGCGCGACAAATCTGCCGCGAAGCGTTTCATGAAGAAGGCGTTGAAGCGACATGGCGCGCCCGAGCGGATCGTCACCGACGGTCTGCGCTCCTATCCCGCCGCCATGCAGGATCTCGGCAATCTCGAGCGTCACGATGTCGGGAGGTATCTCAACAACAGGGCGGAGAATTCGCATTTGCCTTTCCGGCGACGAGAACGGGCGATGCTTCGGTTCAGGCAGATGAAGTCACTACAGAAGTTTGCCGCCGTCCATGCATCTGTTGCCAACCACTTCAGTTCCGAACGCCATCTCGTCGATCGTCAGACATACAGGACCCGCCGCTCGGCGGCCTTGACCGAATGGCGGAGCCTCGCTGCCTGAAGGATGCGTAATTCGAGCCTTTCTATGCCCGGCGGAGATCCGATGCGATTGTCCTGACAACACCCGGCCGAGCGCTATTCGGTAAGCGTGAGTTCGGCGATCCGCTGGAGCGCGCGGGCAGCGAGCGAAGGTAGTCCCAAGCCGCGCAAGCAGGGCCGGCCGGCAGGCAAAGGGCCCTTGGCGCAGCATCTGGAATATCTGATTGCGGTTGTTGAAGCCCAGCCCGACATCACCATGCCGGAGCTGGCGGCGCGGCTCCATGACGAGCGTGGTATAAGCGCAGCCTGGGCCTCGCTCTCGAAGCTTCTTTGCCGGGCGGGGTTCACATATAAAAAAACAGCTGATGGCGTCGGAATGCGCACGCGCTGATGTGGCCGAGCGGCGCAGGGTCTGGGTTGATTACCGACAGCCCTTTATGCGCCGCCACTCGGGACGGCTGGTGTTCATCGACGAGACTTCGGTGAACACCAAGATGACCCGACTGCGTGGACGAGCGAGGCAGGGCAGGCGCCTCAAGGCGAGCGCGCCGTTCGGCAAATGGGGAACGCAGACTTTCATCGCCGGCTTGCGTCACGACAGGCTGACGGCGCCTTGGGTGATCCCCGGCGCCATGGACCGGGATGCCTTCAACAGCTACATCGAGACGCAACTCGCGCCGACGCTTGCCCCAGGCGATATCGTGATCCTCGACAATCTGTCCGTTCACAAAAGCGCCAAGGCTGAAGCCGCCGTCCGCGCTCGCGGCGCATGGATGCTCTTCCTGCCGCAATACTCGCCCGATCTGAACCCCATCGAAATGGCGTTCTCCAAGCTCAAGGCCCATCTACGCAAAGCCGCAGCTCGAACCTTCGATGTCCTTATCGACGCCATCGGCGACATATGCCGCCTCTACGAGCCCGATGAATGCTCCAACTACTTCGCTAAAGCCGGATATGGATCATATTAACGGCACGATGCTCTAGCCACTTCGTCGAGAGCCTCGGACAGGTGTCTATGAAGCACCTTGATGAACACACGCGCTGCGGCCGGCGTGGAACAGATCGCTCGCCATCCTGGAGATCCGGTCGTCATCAACCGTGCGCGGCGCTCCGGAGCGGGGTTCGTCGCGCAACCCGTCAAGACCATCAGCCAGAAAACGCCGGAGCCATTTTGCTCACCGTTACCGCGACAATGCCGAGCTGTGCGGCAACATCCTTGTCATGCATGCCCGACGCGCAGCCAAGCACGATCCGCGCACGCAGCGCCAGCGCCTGTGCCGTCTGCCGCCGGTTCGCAAGCGACTCCAGCTCAACACGATCCGCCGCTGTCAGTTCCAATATCGCCAGTCGCAGCTTGCCCATCGACCATCCCCTCGCGGGAAACAGGCCTCGCGCAAAATTGAGTCTAAACGATAGCGAACTTCAGATTCACGAGCTCTAGTTTCCGAATCCTACCCGGACATCTTCGGACGAAAAGCTGGTAACAGGGAACACCGATCGCTTTACCGCCGGTTCCCGGTCCACCGTAGCCACGATCTTGGGATCGACTCTAAGGACAGAGTAGCCGCCAACGGCGCCTGCTCCGAAGCCGGGAGCAAACAGCCGCATGGGTTTATCGATGACCCCTTCGACGACCGCGTCATGGATCGCCAACGGGATACTGGCTGCGGACGTGTTTCCAACGCGCTCGATGTTAAAATAAAGCTGGTCAGGGGTAAGCCCGGCTTCGATAGCCAGTTCAGTGACCATGGTTTTGTTGGCCTGGTGGGGCACGACCAGGTCGATGTCGTCGATCATGTACTCGCCGCCGTGGATGCCCGGGATGGCGCGCAGCTCTTCCAGCATCTGGATCAGGTAGCGCCGGGCGAGGGCGCGCACTGGCGGGCCGTGGACGGTGATGTTGTTGTCGAAGTCCGGATTGGGCCAGACGATCGCGTTGACCTCCTTCTGCGGGCCGCCGGCATAGGTCTGGACGATGTCGATATCGGGCTCGGCGCCAGCGGGGGCCGGGGCGATGACCATCGCCGCGGCGCCATCGCCGAACAGCATGCGCGAGGTGCGGACATTGCCGATCTTGTCGGAGAATTTCTCGGCGCAGACGAGCAGCACCGGGCGGTTGACCTCGTCGAGGATGCGCACGGCCTCCGACAGGCCGTAAGGCATGCCGGCGCAGGCGGCGACGATGTCGCTGCTGTTGTGGGTCTGGTAGATGCCGAGCTCGGCCGACAGCCATGTCGCCACCGACGGGATCAGGCGGACGCTGGTGCAGGAGCAGAACAGGACGGCGCCGATCTCCTCGGGCTGGCGGCCGCTATGCGCGAGCGCGGCGCGCGCCACATCGAGCGAGATCTCCTCGATCGTGCGGTTGGTGTAGCAGCGCGCCTCGATCCCGGTCTTCGAGCTGATCTCCTTGCTCGTCATCGGCGACCAGTTCATGGCGGCGTTGCGGATCAGATCCTCATTGGTGCAGATCTGCTCGCCGGGGCTGGCGGCGAGCGCCTCGATCCGGGGCATGGCGGTGAACTTGTTCCGCACCATCACCGGCGGGTAGGGCCTGATTGGCTGCTTGGGCTCGACGATGTTGCCGGGTTGCGGCGCCGGGGCGGGCGCGTTCCGCGCTTCCTTCACCCGATTGATGAAGGCCAGAACCTCGCGGTTGCGCGGCTCGAACAGGATCACG
>CANJRZ010000318.1 GCA_947476735.1 Sphingomonadaceae bacterium | reverse complement strand
GGTCGGGACCCAAGGACCAGCGAACAAGGCATCATGGCCCGCGGTACATGGCAACGCCGCACACACAGGTCGAAGACATGGCCGCATCCCGACAACCGCAGCAAACGTCATCACCTGAGCTTGCTAAAGGAGCGCCGTCCAGACAGGGTTCATACGGCCCTTTCGCAAGTTCGTGACTGTCGCGGCGCAGACTGAGCAGATTGCGATAGAGCATCAGGATTGAGTGCGGATCTTCGAGCTGTGCGGAGACGTTGCGCGTGCGCCAGTCGGCATGCAGCGGTAGCCAGGGTTTTGCTGTCGAGAAGCCGGCATGGGGTGATCCGTCCCAGGCCATGGGCGTGCGGGCGGGATCGCGCCCGAGGCCCAGCCCTGGTTCGCGCAATTCCCTGGGATCGCGGATCATGTCGGGCAGGATATCGACTGCGCCGATGCCGATCTCGTCGCCCTGATAAAGCGTAGGTGTGCCGCGCAAAGTGAGCAGCAGCATCGCCGCGACGCGCGCCTGTGGCTCGCCGAGCCGACCCGCAACGCGTTTCGCATCATGACTGCCGATGACCCAGTTGGGCCAGGCGCCCGGTGGCAAGGCGGACTCATATTCTTCGATGAACTGTGCGATCGTGCGCGCTTGCCAGGCGGTCTCGATCAGCGCGAAATTGAACGGCAGGTGCACGCCGTCAGAGCCATTCCCATAATAGGTCATCAACCTGGGCAGGGGCAGGCAGATTTCGCCGATCAGGACACACCTGTCGCCTCCGCGATAGCTGTCGGCGATGGTGCGCATATCGCGGACGATCGCATGTATTTCGGGCTGATCGGTCGAATGGGTCTGCAGGACGAGAAATTTTTCACCCATTGACGGGTGGTAGTCGGGGTTGAGCGGATTATCGGCAAAGTCGAGCGACTTGCAAATGTGCCAGAGTACATCGATCCGGAAGCCGTCGACGCCGCGATCAAGCCAGAAGCGCATCACATCATGCATGGCGGCGCGCAGCTCAGGGTTGCGCCAATTGAGATCGGGCTGCTGCGTGAGGAAGGCGTGGAGATAATATTGCCCGGTTGCGGCATCATATTCCCAGGCCGATCCTCCGAAATCGCTGGTCCAGTTATTGGGCGGACCGCCGCCCGGCGCGGGATCGTGCCAGATGTACCAATCGCGTTTGGGCGCATTGCGTGACGACCGGCTCTCGATGAACCAGGGGTGCTGGTCCGAACTGTGGTTTGGCACAAAATCGAGCAGCAGCTTCAGACCTCGAGCATGCACTGCAGCGAGCAGGGAATCGAAATCGGCCTGCGTCCCGAACAATGGCTCGATCCCGCGATAGTCGGCGATATCGTAACCAAAATCGGCCATCGGCGAGGGGAAAATCGGCGAAAGCCAGATCGCATCGACACCGAGCGAAGCGATGTAATCCAGTCGCTGCTCCATCCCGCGCAGATCGCCAATTCCATCGCCAGCACTGTCCTGGAACGAGCGCGGATAGACCTGGTAGATGGTGCCGCCTTCCCACCAACATCTGGTCATTACCGCTCCCTGAATGTGTTACGGAAGCTCAGCGAGAATCGACCGCAAAAGTTCCGATCAACCACCGGCTTCGCATTTTCCCGCAAGGTAGCGCCGACCATATCGGCAATAAGATCGAGTTGCCGGGATGCTGCTCATCTGGCATTCATCTAGACATCATTAAGGGACTCCCAGTCCCTTGGGAGAGAGCATCATGTCCAGGATTGTCTCACTATTGGCTGCTGCGGCGCTCGCAACGACCGTCATTGTCCCTGCCCATGCCGTGACGCGTCAGGAGCGTGGTGAAGCACGCCTTACCAAACTGCTCGATGGCCGCGAGGCCGGCAAACCGGTCGATTGTATCAATACGAACTCGATCAGCTCCACCGAGGTCATCGATGGTACTGCGATTGTCTACAAGGTCGGTAGTCGACTCTATGTCAATCGGCCCGCCAGCGGTGCCTACTCGCTTCGCCGCGATGACGTGCTGCTGACGCACAATTTTGAACCGCGCTTGTGCAGTGTCGACATTGTGCGGCTGCTTGATCAGGGGTCACACTTCCAGAAGGGTTTTGTCGGGCTGGGCAAGTTCGTGCCCTACAGCAAGCGCGCGACCGGAGGTTGAACCGTCGCAACCTCGCGACTGATCGCTTCGTACCGGCTTAAGACACTGCGATCGGGAGCAGCATGAGAAAGTGCATCGGCCGGATGGCTCTGGCCCTGGCAGCGGCGGGATTCTTCGCCGCGGGCGTGCTAGCGGCGCCGAAACCCAAACCGATTGATCCCAGAAAACTCGAGTTATTGCTCAGTTGGGGGATCGCCCATCTCGACGCGCAGCGCGTCTATCGCAACGGTAAGGCCGGGGAGGGCGTCGTCATCGCCATGGTCGATACCGGTGTCTCCGGCGATCGACAGAAGCTGTTTGCGCGTGTTTCACCTTTCTCGACGGATCTTGTCGCCCATCGCGAATATGGCGACAGCGGCGCCGACCATGGCAGGCAGACTGCGGGTGTACTGGCCGGCGCGCGTGACGGTTCCGGTACGATGGGTGTGGCTTATGATGCCACACTCCTTGAGATCCGCGCCGACTTGGATGGTTCGTGCCGCGAGGAATGCTTTATGACCGGGCAGATGCTTGCCCAGGGCATTGATTATGCGGTCGAGCATGGGGCCAGGGTGATTGGCCTGCCGCTCGCTTCGTCGACGCCACTGCCGAGCGTTGAGGCCGCGCTCGAACGCGCCGCCGGGAAGGGTGTTCTGGTCGTGGCCGCCGCCGGTAACGACGGGGCGGATGAACCGGTCTGGCCCGCGCGATATGCTGCAGAGGCGCGCTTCCGCGGTGCGATCATCGTTGCCGGCGCGAGTGCCCGCGACCGAAAACTTGCCTCCTGGTCCAACAAAGCGGGCAGTGCCGCCGCCAACTTCCTGATCGCGCCCGGCGACCAGATCTACGTCGATTGCAATACCGAGTTTTGTGGAGTTGTTTCGGGCACCTCCTATTCGGTCAGCTATGTGGCCGGCGCGGCGGCGCTCCTGATGGGACGCTATCCGCATCTAGACGGGATTACTGCCGGGCGACTCCTGCTCGAAGGGGCGGAAATGGGGCGTAAACCCCGGCCGACCTCTGGTCGCGGCAATGTTGATGTCAATCGGGCTGCGCGGCTGGCCGAGCGTCAGGCGGAGGAGCGCAGCTAGGATCCCGACAAGGCTTGCCCGGACTTGCGCTGACGGAGACAGGGTGAGCGAGGAAGCTGAGGAAGCGCGATTGCCGCGAAGGCGACGAGCAGATTTCACATCCTACCGCGAAGCGCGTTTCAGCGCTGAAATATTCGGGCAAGAATGCGGGTCGATTGCCGCTTCACCCCGTTGTCGCGGAAGGATTTCGACTTATGCCGCTCCAGAGGGCTTCCGCCGCTTCGTTCCCCGACAGGCATGTGAAGGCCAATGCCGTCGACTGCGAAAATGGCCGCCACAGCGCGATCACTGCCAGCAAGGTCGAGATCGGAGGGGTGGTTCATGCCCGCTGCCGCCATTGCGGTTGCGAGCTGATGCGGTTCGGTGCTTCACGCCGCTGGTTTCGGACAGGCGAGATGGGACGCTGACGTCGCCAGGGTGAATCATCCTCACTTTCTGAATGTATATTGCAACTCAGTCGCAACAGCATTAAGTCTTCCCCGGAAGCTCGGGGGATGTATGAAACATCGGTTCTTATTTTTGGGTACGGTTCTGGCGGCATTTCCATCGGCGGCGTGGGCGGATGAAACGGCAGTCGACGAGGCGAACAGCATCATCGTCATTGGCAAATCGGTTGGTTATGTCGCGACGAATTCCGCGACGGCACTGAAAACCGATACTCCGCTGCTTGATGTGCCCCAGTCGATCAATGTCATCACGCGTGCGCAACTCGATGATCAGGCCCAACGCAGCATGGCGGATGTCCTGCGCTATATTCCGGGAACGACCGTGGGCCAGGGTGAAGGCAACCGTGATCAAATCACGCTGCGGGGTCAGAATACCACTGCGGATTTCTTTCTCGATGGCGTCAGGGATGACGTTCAATATTATCGCAGCCTCTACAACATCGAGCGGGTCGAGGTTCTCAAAGGCCCCTCTGCGCTGATCTTCGGTCGCGGCGGCGGCGGCGGGATCATCAACCGCGTCCAGAAGGCGCCCAGTGCAGAGCGCCTGTTCGGCGGCATGAACGGCAGCGCGAACAGCTTCGGGGCCTGGGATGTATCAGCAGACCTCAACGCGCCAATCGGAAATGGCAGCGCGCTGAGGGTGAATGCAAGCTATGAGGATATCAACAATCACCGCGATTATTTCGGCGGCGAGCGGTTCGCCATAAATCCCTATCTGGCCTTCGAGTTCGCCCAAGGCTGGAATGCCGGATTATCCTATGAATATGTGCACGATGATCGGGTGACCGATCGTGGCATACCATCGCTCGCATGCGTGCAACCCTGCACGCCCCGACCACTCGGGGGAAATCGTGACACTTTCTTCGGAATACCGGGGATCAACCGGACCGGTTTGAAGGCGCATATCGTGAAGGCGCGACTGGACGGCCAACTGGCGGAAAGGCTCAACTGGTCCACCACCCTGCTCTACGGCGACTACGACAAATTCTACAATAATGTCTTCGCCAACGGCCCGGCGAGTGCGCGGAACGGCACCGTCGCCCTGTCCGGCTATACCGATCCAACCAAGCGGCAAAATTTCATTGCCCAGTCAAATTTGGTCTGGGAGATCGATGCGGGCGGGATCGGTAACAAGCTGCTTATGGGGTTGGAATATGGCGCCCAGGACTCGGCTAATCGCCGGTTCAATGCCAACCTGTCGAACGCGACGCTAAATCTCGCCAACATCGCTTACCCCACGGTGACTTTTCCTACATTGGCGCGCGATACGGTTTCCGATGTGAAATTCTTCTCTGCCTATGTGCAGGACCAAATCAGTATCGGTGAACATTTCGAGATCGTGGCAGGGTTGCGCTACGACCGGTTCAAAATCAGCGGCGTCGACCTCCAACCGGCGGTAGATCGTCCGTTTGGACGCACGGATGAGACTGTGTCGCCACGCCTCGGACTGATCATCAAGCCCCAAAAAAATGTCTCGATCTACGGCAGCTTCAGCAAGTCCTTTCTGCCGCGATCGGGAGACCAGTTCCTGACCCTCACCACCGTTCAGGAAAATCTCGAACCGGAGAAATTCACCAACCTTGAATTGGGCGCCAAATGGGACATCAAACCCGGTCTCAATGCGACGCTGGCAATCTTTCAGCTTGATCGCACCAATGCCACCACGCCCGATCCGGC
>CANJRZ010000317.1 GCA_947476735.1 Sphingomonadaceae bacterium | reverse complement strand
GCGAAAACCGCCGAGGCAAATGCCGAGGACTGGAAGACCGCCAAGCGCCCGAACCTGATCGACGCCTGAGACCGGCGGCATGCGTGCCCTGCTGAGTGTCGAGCCCGGCATTGCCGGATTGCGGATCGACGATCACCCCAAGCCCGAGCTGGGCCCCGGTGATCTGCTCGTCCGCGTCCGCGCGGCCGGGCTCAACTATCCCGACATGCTGATGCTCGAGGACCGCTACCAGGTTAAGAAGGAGCGGCCCTTCGTTCCCGGTCAGGAGATGGCGGGCGAGGTTGAGGCGGTGGGCACCGATGTAACCGGCTTCACGCCGGGAGACCGGGTGTTCGGCTTTGCTTCGACCGGCGGCCTGGCGGAATATGCGCTCCTTCCTGCGGCATTCGCAACGAAGATGCCCGGCGCAATGAGCTTCGCCGACGGCGCCTGCTTCAACGGCAGCTATGCGACCGGCTATCATGCGCTTGTCCAACGCGCCCGGCTGGTGCCCGGCGAGAGCCTGCTGGTGCTGAGCGCGGCCGGCGGGACCGGGCTTGCGATGGTTCAGATCGGCGCGGCGCTCGGGGCGCGGGTGATCGCTGCCGCTTCAACGCAGGAGAAGGTCGATTTCGCCAAGGCACATGGCGCCGAGCGCGGCCTCGTCTATGCGCGCGACATGGGGGCCGAGGAGAGCAAGGCGTTCGGCGCCGAGCTCAAGGCGCTGGAGAAGCGCGGCATCGACATCGTCGCTGACATCGTCGGCGGCGGCTATGCCGAGCCGGCGATCCGCTCGCTCGCCTGGAAGGGCCGCTTCCTGGTGATCGGCTTTCCGGCAGGAATCCCGAAGATCGCGGCGAACCTTTTGCTGCTCAAGGGCGCCGACGCGGTCGGTGTGTTCTGCGGTGCCTTCTACGAGCGCGAACCCGACGAGGCACGGAAGAATCTTGAAGCGTTGATGGCGCTCTATGCAGAAGGCAGGATCAAGCCACACATCTCGGTCAGCTTGCCGCTGGACCGCGCCGGCGAGGGGATCGAAATGCTCGATACCCGCAAGGTGCTGGGCAAGGTGGTGGTGATGCTGGACTAGGCAGCTGCGTCGATTTCGTCGGGTCGTTCCAGCGGCACATAGGCGACATCGACGGTCGTCGCGCGCCGCAGGATCCGCTTCTCCCTGGCGACATCGTAGCGCTTCAACCGGTGCATCGCGCAGCGATTGTCCCAGATGACGAGATCGCGCTCGCGCCAGTGATGGGTGTAGATCCGCTCAGGCTGCGCCGCGAAATCGGTCAGTTCATGGAGCAGGATGCGGGCTTCGGGCACCGGCATGCCGATGATCCGCGAGGCATGCGCCGACAGGAACAGGGTCTTGCGGCCGCTATCGGGCAGGGTGCGGACGAGCGGGTGCCAGGCGTCGGGCTTGAGCATTTCGAGTTCAGCGGGCGACCAGTCGGTGACACCCATCAGCGTTACCCGTGCATGCATCGCCCAATGCTCTGCGACGAGCCCGTCGATCTCGGCCTTCCAGTCGTCGGGCAGCGCGTCATAGGCGGCGCGCAGGTCGCAGAACTGGGTCTCGCCACCCTTGCTGCTGATCTCGATCGCATAGAGCATCGAATGATGCGCGGGCACCGGGTTGAAGCTGCTGTCCGAATGCCACAGCCGGTTGCCGAGGTCGATCAGCCGGCGCTTGTCGGCGGGATCGAGGATGTTCTTCTCAGCGTCGACATTGGAAATATCGAGCAGCCTGGGCGGTCCGCCGGCCTTGTAGAAACTGGGTGCCTTGGCGTAGCTCTCGGGTGGCCCGAAGCGCTCGGCGAAGGCGATCTGGTCGTCGTCCGAGATATGCTGATCCGCGATGACGATCACCGAGTAGCGCACCAAATGGTCGCGCATTCTCGTCTCGTCCTCGGCCGTCATGCCGCGCAGGTCCCAGCCCTCGAAGCGGGCGACGAAGTCGGGCATGACGATGATTGGATCGGGCAACATCTCAGCCGGCCAACGCGCGGCTTTTGAGGCCCAATAGCTCGCGTGCCTGCTCAGGCGTCGCGACCGGGCGGCCGACCTCGCGGCACAGTGTCACGGCGGCTTCGACCAGCTCGACATTGCTCGGCGTGCCAGGGCCGCAATAATCTTCCAGGCCGACGCGCAGATGGCCGCCCCGTTCGAGCGCGATCCGGCCGAGGCCGCATGCGATGAGGTCGCCGCCCAGCACCGCGACCGCCCAGGGCAGGTCGACCCCTTCGAACATCTCGAGAAAGGCGTCGAGCGCCTTCGCGGTCGGCAGCAGGCCGAAGCTCGTGCTCGCCGGGCCGCCGGTCATCATGTCGAGATCGCCCCCGAAGTAGAATTTGACGAAGCTGCCGCGCGGCAACTTGCCGGCGCGATGCCAGGCGAGCACGCCGCGGGCGAAACTCGGGTCGAACAGCGCCATCGACGGAGGCAGGCCGAGCCCTTCGACGAGCTCCATGACGAACCGCGTCTCCTCATAGCTGTTCTGGTAGACATAGTCCCTGATGGGCAGCCCGTCCTCGCCCATGCCGATGCCGAAACTGACCGAACCGGGATCATAGCCCGACATGTCCGAGCCGCCGGGCCCGGCGAGCGCCTTCAGATGCGAGAAACGGTCCTCCCGCGTCTCGGCGAACACCACGGTCGGATAGAGGATGGCCTGGGGATGGCGGGCGCGGACCGGCTTCCAGCCCGCCATATAGCGGTCGGCGGCGGCCTGTCCCGGCAGGGTGATGTCGTCGATATGGTTGTGGACGATCGTCGCCCCCGCTTCGATGCAGGCGATCGCGACCTCGGCGATTTCCTCGGGTCCCTGCGGGCTGTTCGGATTGCGCGCCTTGTCCACCGCGCCGTTGATGGCGACCTCGATGATCACCGGATCGTTGCTGGCCATATTCGCTCTCCTTATGCCATCGCCGGGCTGCGCAGGCCCAATATGCTGCGCGCCTGTTCCTGGGTCGCGATCGGCCGGCCGACCTCACGGCACAGCCCGACTGCGTCGCGGAGCAGGTCCAGATTGCTCGGCTGGTCCTCGCCGCAATAATCCTCGAGGCCGATGCGGACATGGCCGCCACGTTCGAGCGCGAGCCGGGTCATGCCGCAGCCGGTCGCGTCGCCGCCCAGCACCGCGCAGGCCCAGGGCAGATCGATCCCCTCGAACATTTCGAGATAGGCTTCGAGCGCCTTGGCGGTAGGACGCAGGCCGAAGCTCGCGCCGCCTGTCTCACCGGTCATGAACTCATAGTCGCCGCCGAAGTAGAATTTCACGAATGTGCCGCGCGGGAGCTTGCCGGCGCGATGCCAGGCGATCACTGCCCGGGCAAAGCTCGGATCGTAGAGCGCAAGCGAGGGCCCGAGGCCGAGCTTGTCCATCCGGTCGAAGGCGAAGCGGATATCACTGTAGCTGTTCCTGTAGACGAAATCGCGGCCCGGCAGCCCATTCTCCTCGCCCACCGCGAAGTTGACCGACCCCGGATCGAGCACCGCCATGTCGGCGCTGCCCATCTCGCCGAGATGGGGCAGATGGCCGAAGCGAACCTCCGCATCGTCGTCATAGACCACGGTCGGATAGAGGATCGCGTTGGGATGGCGGGCGCGGACCGGACGCCAGCCCGCCGCGTAACGTTCGGCGGCGTCGATGCCCTTGATGTCCATACCCTCGATATGGTTGTGGATGACGCTCGCCCCGGCATCGAGGCAGGCGATCGCGACCTCGGCGATCTCCTCGGGCGACTGCGGGCTGTGCGGGTTGCGCTTCTTGCTGGTCGCGCCGTTGATCGCGACCTCGATGATGACCGGGCTGTCGTTCGCCATGGATCGCTCCTCTCCTGCGAGTAGCGTACAGGGTGTGAAGCGCGGCATAAAGGACGCCGGAGCTATTTTCCGATTATAAAAATCTATGGGATTTGCGGGGCGCTGGCGGCTAGGGCGGGCGCATCGGATTTGGGAGAGGGTTATGGCGGTATTGTTCGTTCATGGTGTGCCGGCGACCTCGCGGCTGTGGCGTGAGGTGATTCGGCTGGCCGATCGCGACGACGAGGTGCTCGCGGTCGATCTGCCCGGAATGGCCGAGCCCGAGCCCGAAGGATGGGTCCCCGACAAGGACAATTATGTGAACTGGCTAATCGGCCAGATCGAGGCGATGGTCGAGCGCAATGGCGGGCCGATCCATCTGGTCGGTCATGACTGGGGCTGCCTGCTGACTCTCCGCGCCGCCTCGCTGCGGCCCGAACTGCTGCGCAGCGTCGCCGCCGGCAACGCGCCGATCGATCCGCACTGGCCGCTCCACGCCTGGTGGGATGCCTGGAACACGCCCGGCGTGGGCGAGGAAGTGATGCGCCAGGTCTTCCAGCCCAATGTCGTGCCGGTGATGACCGCGCTTGGCTTTCCGGAAGAAGATGCCGCCTGCTGCGGCTTTGCGACCGACCATGGCCATCGCAACATCCTTGGTCTTTACCGTTCGGCTCCGAACATCGGCCACGAATGGGCCGAGGATCTGGCGCGGATCGTGATCCCGTCGATGCTGATCTGGGGCAATCGCGACCTGATCGTCCCGGTCGAGATCGGCCGTCGCATGGCAACGCGGATGGGTGCCGAGATGGTCGAGCTCGACAGCGATCATTTCTGGCCCTATCGGCGCCCCGCCGAAGCGGCCAATGCGCTTCGTCGCCTCTGGGCGCGCTCCGAAAGCGCGCCGGCAACGATCCTGACACAGACTGCCGAGGGCCTGGACGGAATATTGGCGAATATCTCGCGCTGACCTCTAACCCGTCATGCCAGCGGAGGCTGGCATCCATGTCTGTTGCCTTCTCAGATGGCATCTCGTGAGAAAAGAGACATGGATCCCAGCCTCCGCTGGGATGACGGAAAGGCGAATAGCCAACCCATCTTCACCGGAATCGCATTGCTATTGGACCGGCGCCGCAGAACGACGATAGTCCGACCGGAAAAAGGGAGTAAGTAATGGCGAAATTCGTGGCGCCCAACAGTGCGGTCCTGTTCGAGCTGGTCGACGAGCATGTGGCGCTCGTCACGCTGAACCGGCCCGAGAAGCGAAATGCCGTCAACGGCGAGATCGCGACCGGCATGGACGCGATCGTCCGCCATATCGAAGCAAGCCCCGATATCTGGGTGGCCGTGCTCGCCTCGTCGAACGACAAGGTGTTCTGCGCGGGCGCCGATCTCCAGGCGATCTCCGAAGGGCGCGGGCTCGAACTGGAGACCGAGGCAGGGGGCTTCGCCGGCTTCGTCTATTATGCGCGCACCAAACCATGGATCGCGGCACCGCGCGGCTCGGCGCTTGGCGGCGGACTGGAGCTGTGCCTCGCCTGCGACCTGATCGTC
>CANJRZ010000316.1 GCA_947476735.1 Sphingomonadaceae bacterium | reverse complement strand
TCAAACAGCGAGAAAGGATCAAACGACAGACCATCGAACATCGGCGCTTGCAGCACCGCAAGCTCGCCGCCTAGCATCAACCCCCAGACGAGGTCCACACTCCGCTAATTTACCCCGCGAGTTGCGCCAAATGTTCTGACGACGGACAGCCCGCGTCCGCTAAAGCCTGCCTTTCGGCGATGTCCGCAACGTCGCGGAAATAGTCGACGGCGCCCGCCGTCCCGCGCTGGCTGGCGCACATTTCGAGCGCGGCCATGGTGGTGATGGTAAGCAACTCGCCGGGATCGATCTCGCGGCGCATCGCGAACAGGTTGAGCAGCACGATTGCTGCGGCTGTATGATGCTTCGTCACTTTCAGATCAGGGGATGTCATGGGTGTCTCCTGGGGTCGTCCGCTGAATTGTGGATGCGCGTGAAAAGGATCGGGTACGGTGCGGTCGGGCGAAGGCGCCGGGATGCGGATGCCCCCCTCGTGCGCGCGCCCGCGCGAAAAAAATCCTGTAATAGCGATTGAGCGACGGAGACGAGACGGTGCAGGCAGGGATGGCGCCAGCGATGTGCCCGCCCCCTAGTCATCGCAGGGCCAGCCATCGAGACCAATCCGGACCTTCGCCCGCTTGCCCTGATCAGCCATCGTTTTCGTGTGGTGATGGTCGGGACAGAGCGGCTGCAAATTGGTGATGTCGTATCGCGGGCCTCCCTTGGCGAGCGGGACGATATGATCGGCGATGGTCGCGACGGTGACGCGGCCCTTGTCCCGACACATTCGGCATAGCGGCTCGGCTGCGAACAGTTGCTTGCGCAATAGCTCGTGCTGGCGGCCATAACCGCGCTCTTGCCGGCTCCCCCGGCTCGTCTCCCAAGCAGTGCGCGCTTTGGTGCTCATGTTAAGGGATGCTCCCCAATGTTACGGTTTATGATCGGGATGGCTGTTGGACGGTGAAGGCGGCCGCCATGGGTAAGGCTCATGTCGCCCCTCCCCCTCGCCTGTCCCTGCGAGCCCTGAAGGCTTGCGCGGGCCGCGCGTCCGGTTCGACCAGCGACAAGATCCAGGTCGGTTCGCCCTCCGGTGTCGGTTCGCCTCGGCGGCCGATCACGACGGCATGTCCCAAGCGGCCGGAAAGCCTCTGCTCCCCATCGGCCGCGCGCTCGATCAGGCGCATGAGGGGAACGGGCCGGGTCATGCCGGCCACCCGTCGACAGGATCGATCTCGGAGGTGAAGCGGGACAGGCCAAGCGCGGGGTTGCCGCTCGGGTGCGACAGTTGGCAATCGGTGTCCGCTGCCGCTGCTACAGTTGCTCCCCTAAAGGGGGAGCACTGTAGCGTAGCAGATGGCTGCTCTACTGCTACAGTGCGCACCGCTACAGTTGAATTGACTGTAGCACTCTCGTCGTTCTGCCATCGCCCGACCTCGACAAATCTCTTTAGCTGGCGGTTGGCGTCCTTTCGCTCTGTGACGATCAAAGCGCCCTCGGCAAGCCATGTCTTGAGCAGGGAAAGGATGCGCAGCTTGTTCCCGCGATCGTCGATATCGAGCCCGAGCGTGTCGGCGATCGACTTTCCAGCCCAGGCAGACGCGCGATGATCCTCGCGCCATTCGCCTTCGCTGATAGCCTTCTGGACGCGATAGAGATGGCTCCCCGTCAATCCCTCGAACGGGTCCGGTGGCGTCCACGGTTCCGCCACGCCAACGCTATCGCCGGGGCCTATCGCGCCATTGCCCAGGTCGACCGATGCAAGCCGATACCAATCGGCCTTCTCTGCCGGCGCTCGATTGTGCTTGTCATCGGCGACACTGAAAAACCGGCGCCGCTCGGCATCATCCACAATGCCCAGCCTAGCGCCCTGATCGGGGTCCATGCGGTTGAGCACAAGCGTAGAGCGGCAAGCGTTGATCAGCGCCACAGCACCGCGCGCCGACAGTGCGGTGACTTCGCCCGCGCCGGCCTTGCTAGTATGGTGGACCAGAACGATCGAGCAGTTAGCCGCTTTGGCTACCCTGCCCCATGCCTTCGCGATCTTGTCGATCTTGCTGTTGGCGTTTTCCTCGACCTCATGGCTGGAAACGAACGGGTCGACGATCAGAACGTCAATGCCGCGCGCGATCAACTCATTGGTTAGCGCCTCATAGACCGGCGCGAGCAGCTTGAATTGGCCGTTATCTTCGGTGGCCGTGCAGAGCCCTTTGCCCTCCATGGCGCTATCGACAAAGAGGCGCCCCTCCAGATCTTCGGGTGACAATCCATAGTGCTTCGCGGCGGCCTGTATCGAGCGCGCCAGCTCGTCCATGTCGTCTTCCAGGTTCCATATCCAGACGCGCCTGCGACCGCCCCAAACCGTTTTCCCGAGCAGCGCGAGCCCTGTCACAAGCGCCATCGCGGTGCCCGCCACAAACGTCGACTTGCCCACGCCGCCGGGCGCCACCACAGCGGTCGGCGCGCCACAGAGCAGCCATCGGCCGTAAAGCCATGGCCGTTCGGGAATATCGGCTGGATCGCGCCAGGTGTACGGCGTGGCCGAAATGCGCGGCGCATCCTCGGGCTCGTGTGTTTCCCAGCCCCTCAAGAGCCGTACCGATCGGTCGGATATGTGCCGTCAAGTTGCCCCGCGATCGACTGCGCGACCATCAGGTGACGGCAAAGCTTCAACGCGTCCTCGATCGCGACGGCGGGAACATCCTTGCTAAGCGCGAAGTGGTTGGCGATCTCGACCATGCAGCCCATGATGCGATGGGTAATGCTCGGCGGTTCCTGCGCGACGAACCGCAACGCAAGGTCCCTTGCGACAAGAAGGCGGGCGCGGATATCGGCGATATCGTCCGGCGCCGCACTGATCGCGCTATACGCCGTCATGGCGCGCCTCCATGTCGGTCGGCCGCAAGTAATGCCGCGTCAGGATAGGGCCGGGCTCGCCGAACCGGAGGGTCAAGCGGCCGGGCAGGCGTTGCGCCGAAGCGCGGTTTTCGCTATGGGGAGGGTGATCGCCGCCAAGCAGATCAGCCCCGCCCACCGTGGCGGGGTTTTTCACTTTACGCCTCCGCCAGCTTGCCGGCCATCCAGGCCGCGACCTTGGCTTCCTCATAGGCGAGGCGGCGCTCGGTCAGGCGGATCGGCTTCGGAAATGCGCCGGTCGAAACCAGCCGGTCGAGCGATGCGCGGCTAAGGCTGGTGCGCTCGCAAACCCGCTTAGGGGTCAGGAAAGTAGTCACTATGGCACCTCAGGTTTGAATGGGTGCCATGTTCAATACGCACATTATCGATCGTTGCAGCAACTATAAATCGGCGGCGCGCTATTCCCTTTGGCGGCTTTTTCGATGTTCAAGCGCGGTGACCACAACGCTTCGAATGTTTGTGACCCCCTCACCTAGCCCGTCCAATATTATCTTCGTTGCTTGGCAAAGCGGCCCCGTAGGGCGGGTATCCGGTTCAATTCCGCTCGCCCCCAAGATTTCTGCCAATCGGATAATTAGATTTGTGCGTTGAGCTATCTGACGGCCCGGCACGCCCTCGACGAGCCGCTGACCTGCGATTCCAAGGATGTCGCAAAATCGTTCTAGAGCTTCCGCCGTTTCGTGCCGGTCCTTACCTCCAGTTATCGTTTCCGCTTCGGCAACATGCCTTCTCGCGGGGTCCGGTAAGTCGCGAATCTCGCGAGCAAGATTTGCGATCCGCAAAAGGAGTCCGTCTAGATACTTTTCGGTAACTGAAGGTTTCGGCTCATTGTCGGTCGCCTTGATGGCGACGTAAATCTGCACCTCACGGGCAACCTCGACAGCTAGTCGACCGGGAAGCTTTTCGCTGAGCTTTGCGGTAATGCTGTCGTGCAGCGGCTCTATAAGTCCACTGCTCATCGGATCACCGCCACTTTGCCGGCAGGCTTGCCCGCGACGGCTCGCGCCAATTCCGCAGCCCATCGATCGAGCGCGCTCCGCTTTTCCGGAACGTAGCTATGCAGCGCATAGACCTTGCCGGTCACACCCTGCACCGCATGATTGAGAACGCGCCCTACGGTCGTCTCTGTGACGCCAAGGCGCACCATATGCGTTGCGACCGTCCGCCGGATATCATGCAGCACCCAAGGCGCCAGCGCATCGCCCTTGGCCGCAATATAGGCGTCTAGGCGGCTCTTGGCCTTCGAATAGCCGGTAACGTGGCTTTCCCCGTCCGATGTCCAGACATGATCGCCAAGGCGCGGTGTGGCCTCCAGTAGCTCCATAGCGGCAGCGGACAGCGGCACGACATGCGCCCGCCCTGATTTGCTCGCCTCGGTCGGGATCGTCCACGTCGCCCCGTCCAGATCGATATCTTGCCAGCGCATCGATGCGACCTCGGTTCGCCGCTGCCCTGTCAGGAAGAGCAACCGCACGAAACCGGTAAAGGGATAGCCGAGCAGATCGGATGCGACATAGGCCCGCTTCACTTCGTCCATATCGAGCACGCGGTCGCGGGAATGTTCGGTCTTGGGCTTCGCGATGCCCTCGGCCGGCGAGGCCTCGATCCAATCGCGGCTAAGCGCATAGCGGAATAGGGTCCGGACAAGAGTAAGGACGCGGTTCGGATTAACGTCGCCCTCGATAGTCTCGATCAGGTCGCGCACGTCGGCGCGCTTTATCGATCCGAGCTGGCGCGCCTTCCAGTGCGGCAGGACGTGGATCTCAAGCCGCCGCTCCTGCATCCGCCATGATCGGTTATTCGGCTTCGCGACTTTGTTGAACCATTCCGTCACCAGTTCGCCGAATGTCCGTTCCTCGCGCGGCGGGCCATCCTTCGCGATGCCGATCAGGAAATCGCGCGCTTCGTCCCGCGCCTTCGCGAGCGTCATCAGGGGATAGCTGCCGATAGTCTTGTTGATCGGCTTTCCGCCCGCGCGGGTTCGAACGATCCAGGCTTTCCGCCCGCCCGCGCCGACACGAAGGCGAAGCCCCGTTACCAGATCGTCGGAATGTTCATCCTGCCCGGATGCCGGGGCCTTGATCGCCGCAACGCGGCTGTCGGTTAGTCGGGTCATGCTGTTACCTGATCTCCGTTTAGGTAACAGATTAGGTAACAGAATCTGATGTATCCTGCAAACCATGGCCAGGATGGAAAACAGAAAGCCTTGTTTTCACGCCGTATGGTCCGTATGACGAACCGACTTTCAAGCCTTCTAAGCTTGGGGTCACAGGTTCGAATCCTGTCGGGCGCGCCATTGCAATACTGGCTGCCGCACGGCCGGGTTAACCGAATATTTTCCTGCTCATCGCCAAGCAAGACGTCAAATGGCCAGGTACCGGACACGCCCATGCTCAAACAACTCATCTACATCAGCACTGCGCGGCCGTCATTGCTGCAGACGGAGGTCGAAG
>CANJRZ010000315.1 GCA_947476735.1 Sphingomonadaceae bacterium | reverse complement strand
ATCGGCGGCTCGAGCCGGACGCTGCCGAGGGCGATATTGGCGCCACCTTCTTTCGCGACCGCGCGAACCCGGTCCATCGCCGCTTTGCCGCCTTCAAGAAGAAGCCGCAGGTCGGTCGGCAATTCGGGTGCCGCAGAGGAGAGATCGAGAATGTTCGACCCGTCGACGACCCCGATCCGGGTCGACCTGTTGTCGGTAAAGGTCACCAGTCGCATTGGCCCATCTCTCCTTCGGTTAGTCTTTGTTACCCAGTTCCTCCCCAGTACGGGGGGGAGGACCCAGCGGAGCATGGTGGAAGGGAAAGGCGCAACGCCCGAAGAAGCCCCTCCACCGCCTTTGGCGGTCCCCCTCCCCTGCAAATGCAGGGGAGGAATTAATCAGCCCAGGTGATTCTCACCGGTGAAGCTGTCGATGCAGCCGGTGAAGTGCCAGCGGCCATCGGTGCGCTCGACCATATAGCAGCAGCGGCCGCGCTCGATCACGCTGCCGTCGCCGCGGACCCGGCGATAGTCGACCCTGAGCAGGCCGCTGTTCGAACCCGCCGGAAAGGCATCGACCGTATCGATCTCGGTCGCAGTCCAGCCGAGCGGGACGATGCGGTTGTACAACGCCTCGAACATGCCCTTGCCGCTATCGGCCGAGGTCATCGGGATCACCTCGCTGTTCATCACCAGATTCCAGGGATAGCTGTAGCAGGCGTTCGCCACGGCCTCCTGGCCGCTGTTGAAGCTCACGATATAGTGATCGTAGAAAGCCTTCAGTTCGGCGACGATGTCGCCCGTTCCGGTGGTCACACTCATCGCGTCAGCCTCTCCCGCCGATCTTCCGTTGGCACACAATGTCGGATAGCAAGCCTGGGAGAAAGCGATTTTCGAGAGAGGAACGGGCGACATGATCAAACTGGTGACGCTGATCCCGCGTAAGCCGGGCATGTCGCGTGAGGAATTCATCGACTATTACGAGAAGCGGCACGTTCCGCTCGCCTATGGCCTCTTCCCGCAGATCGCCAAATATACCCGCAACTATGGCTATGGAGAGAATCTCCATTATGCCGGCCGCGCGAGCACGATCGTGCTGCCCTATGACTGCGTGACCGAGCACTGGTTCGAGGACCAGGCCGCCTATGACGACATGATGGCGCAGTTCGGCAACGACCCCGCGAAGTTCGCCGGGATCGATCAGGACGAGGCCAACTTCATGGACAAGGAGAAGGTCGTGATGTTCCTCGTCGAGGAAATTCATTCGGACATCTGAGGGGGTGCAGGGACTGTTTTTCCCCAATCGTCATCCCGGCGGAGGCCGGGATCTCGGACGTCTCCTGCCTTCAGCTCGTCTCCCTACCTCCTGAGATCCCGGCCTCCGCCGGGATGATGTTGAACGGGCAAAGGAAAAGCCCCTCCGTCGCGCCGCGCGTCACCTGCGCCGGGTGAAGGTCAGCGGCAGTTTCTCGAAGGTGTGGGTGCCGAGCGTCGGCAGGTAGCGCAGCTCGCTTTCCGGCACCGCCAGCCGGATATGATCGAGCCGGCGGACAATCTCCTGCGCGGCGACCCGGATTTCCATCCGGGCCAGCGCGATGCCGATGCAGCGATGGATACCCGCGCCGAACGTCAGGTTCTGGCCGATATTCCTGCGCTCGACATCGAGCTTTTCCGGGCAGGGAAAGGCGGTCTCGTCGTCATTGGCGGCGGCATAGAGGATGCAGACCTGCGCTCCGGCCGGGATCGTCGCCCCGCCCAGTTCGACGTCGCGCAGCGCGGTCCGGAACAGGCCGTGAGTCGGCGGCTGCAGGCGCAAGACCTCCTCGACGAAGCGGGTCACCATCCGCTCGTCATCGACATAGCCGTGCAGCTGCTCGGCGAGTTCGGGGCGCGTGGCCAGCATCCACAACAGATTGGCGATCGCCGCTGCGGTGGTGTCGTTGCCGGCGACCAGCATTGCGCGGACGCAAGACAGCTGCTCCTCGAAGGTCAGGCGCGGATTGTCCACGCCGTCAATATGGGCGTGGACGAGATCCGAGGTCATGTCCTCGGTGGGATTCTGCTCGCGCTCGCGGATGCGCGGAATGATGTAATTCTGCATCTCGCACATGTCGCGGGCGTTCAGCAGCATTTCCTCGCGGGTCTGCATCCGGCCCATCTGGGCGAGCTGGGCATTGGTCCAGCGCTTGATCTTCTCGGTGCCGACCTCGTCGAAATCGAGGCCGAGCTGCTCGCAGATCAGCCGCGCGGTGAGCGGTGCGCCGATGTCGTGCATGCCGTCGCCATGGCCGCGATCGGCAATCGACTCGATCAGATCGACGACGATCTGGCGGATGCGCGGTTCGAGATTTTTCACGCGATGCGCGGTGAACGCCTTGTCCAGCAAGCCGCGCAGCCGCGTATGGTTGGGCGGATCGCAGGCGATGATGTCGCGCACGAAGCCGCCGCCATCGCGGTTCATGATTTCGGCCAGCTCATCGACATGGCCGTTGGCGTAGCGGTCCTGATAGCCATGCTCGAGCGACCAGGTCTCGCTGTCGCGCGACACCGCCTCGACGTCCGCGTAGCGCGAGACCAGCCACAAATCGAGGCCAGGGTCATAATAGGCCGGTGCCTGTTCGCGCAGTGCGCGGTAGAAGGGCCAGGGATTGGTGCGGATCTCCTCGTCCAGCCGCGATTCCCGGCCGGTCAGCTTCATCGGACAGCCCGTATCGAGATCCGCCACTTACCCTCTCCACCGCATAGGAATGCACAAATCTAAGCCGATCATATAAAATTCGCCGGTCGGGCGACAGGTGGCAAATGCATGGTTGCATGACCCTGATGCGCTTTGGCATGCCACCCGCTCGATCGGCGGGAGAGAAACATGCGGCAATATCAGCTCGACGAACGCGACGGCCTCGATCGCCTGAAGCTGGTCGAGAAGCCCGATCCCGCTCCCGGCGAAAACGACATCCTCATCCGCATGCGCGCAGGATCGCTCAACTATCGCGACATGGTGATGTCGCGAGGCGCCTATGGCAGTGCGGCCCCCGCCGGCCTCGTGCCGCTTTCCGACGGCGCCGGCGAAGTGGTCGCGGTCGGCTCCGGGGTCACGCGCTTCAAGGCCGGCGACAGGGTCTGCCCGATTTTCTTCCCGCACTGGATCGACGGAGAAGCGGACGCTTCGAAGATCGTCGCCGCACTCGGCGGTTCGGTCGACGGCGTTCTCGCGGAATATTGCGTTTGCGACGAGGACGCTGCGGTCGCAGTGCCTGACTACCTCTCCTTTGAGGAAGCAGCGACGCTCCCCTGTGCGGCCCTTACCGCCTGGGTAGCGCTGTTCGGGCCACGGCCGCTGCAGGCGGCGCAGACGGTGCTGACGCTGGGGACCGGCGGCGTTTCGGTGTTCGCGATCCAGTTTGCCAAGGCCTTCGGCGCGACCGTCATCGCGACCTCGTCGAGCGACTGGAAGCTCGAGGCTGCCCGGCAGTTCGGCGCCGATCATCTGATCAACTATGAGATCACGCCCGACTGGGAGGCCGAGGTGCTGCGCCTGACCGGCGGCCTCGGGGTCGACCATGTCATCGAGGTAGGCGGCGGAACGATCGCCAGATCGATGCTGAGCTGTGCGATCGGCGGCCAGATCCACATGATCGGCGCGGTGAGCGGCATGGACAAAGTCAACCCTGGCGATCTGATCCTCGGGTGCAGGACGGTGCGCGGCTTCATGGTCGGCTCGCGCGCCGAGTTCGAGGCGATGAACAAGGCGCTCGCCACGCATCGTATCAAACCGGCGATCGACCGGGTGTTCGATTTCGAGGCGGCCGGCGATGCGTACCGGCATCTCGAGTCGGGAGCGCATATCGGCAAGGTGGTGGTGCGGATCTGAGGGACTTTCTCCGCGCATCTTCCCCCTCTCCCGCTAGCGGGAGAGGAGCGAGACTTAGCGAGCCTGCGAGCTTAGTCGCAGCGGTGAGGGTCTTTTCAGGCGGATCAAGAAGAAGAAAAGACCCTCATCCCGACCTTCTCCCGCAAGCGGGAGAAGGAGAAGACAGGAGATGAGTCTTCATTCCGCATCCGGCTGCACTGACGGGTGCGCCTTGCGGAACGCTTCGATTTCCTGGCACCGCGCATCGATCGCGACCAGCGTCGGCATAGATGACAGGTCGCATTCGAGCCGCCGCGCATTGAACAGCTGCGGCACCAGCAGGCAATCCGCCATCATCGGAGTGTCGCCCAGGATGAAGCGTCCGCTTCGTCCACCGTTCGTCACGAAAGCTTCGAGCCGGCCAAGGCCGTCTTCAACCCAGTGGCGATACCATGTGTCGATCGCGGCCTGTTCCTGCCCCAGCTCGCGCTTGAGATATTTGAGCACGCGCAGGTTCGCCAGCGGATGGATGTCGCAGGCGATCAGCAGCGCCGCCGCGCGAACATAGGCACGCTCGGCCAGACCCGCTGGCAGCAGCGCCGGCTCGGGGAAGCGCTCCTCGAGATATTCGATGATCGCCAGCGACTGGGGGATCAGCCCGTCTTCGTCGCTCTCGAGTGCCGGAATCAGTCCCTGAGGATTGTGCGCGGCGCGATAGGCGGGCAGCGGCTCACTTTGCAGCAGGTGTATCGCTTCCTGTTCGGCCTCGATTCCCTTGAGATTGAGCGCGATCCGTACCCGATAGGCGGCCGACGAACGGAAATAGCTGTAGAGTTTCATAACGCCAATCCTAGCCCCGCCCGCGCCGTCTCTCTAGTCCGCCTGCTCGTGAACAGCCTCGGCGGCACAGCGGCTCAGGGCTTCCTCGCTCCACTGGTTCAGGCTCTTGCCACTCAGCTCGGCGGCCAGCGCCGCGCGCGCATGTATCCTTGGATCGACTCGGAGCATCAGCTTGCCCGAATACGGCTTTTCGGGCTTCTTGCCGATCCGGGCGCAGGTGTCGAAATAATCATCGACCGCCTCCTTGAAAGCCGCAAAGATCTCCTTTGGTGATTCAGCATGAAAGCCAACGACATCATTGATCCCCGAGATCCGTCCGGTCAGCACTGCATCGACGGCATCGAAGGTGATTGCGGCCGACAGACCACGGTAGGTAAGAATATTCATGGCTGTACTCCGATCCTGATCAGGTAATCACGCGCGTCGCGCACCTGATAACGCTTGGCCTCTTTGGCCGGATGCGGGCGATGAAATGATATGATGACTCCATTTCGCGCAAAGCGGACACGCGAACCGTTACCCTCGACCACCTCACAGCCCACCGCGATCAGCAAGCTCTCGATCGCCGCCCATTCAATCGTTCCCGATACGGGATCGGTGAAGATCGCCTTGAGTGTGCGGGCCTGCCGACTGTTCATGCAATCATATCATGATAGCACTTCGAGAATGCAATCACAAAATGATAGCATTT
>CANJRZ010000314.1 GCA_947476735.1 Sphingomonadaceae bacterium | reverse complement strand
GTCAGGCTCGGGCCGATGCTTGCGCCTGCGCCGGGGTAGCAGGGCCCGACCACCGGCGCGGTCGCGTTGCCGCTCGCGTAAAGGCCGGGGATCACCGAGCCGTCGGCCTTGAGCACCCGGCCATATTCGTCGGTGACCATGCCGCCCGAGGTGCCGACGTCGAGCGGCCAGATCGTTACCGCGTAGAAGGGCCCCTTCTCGATCTTGCCGAGGCCGGGATTGGGCTTGTTGGTGGGATCGCCCATGATCCGGCCATAGGCGGTGGCGCCGCGGCCATGATCCTCGTCGACGCCGGTGTCGCAGAAATGGTTGAAGCGCTTCACCTCGGCCTCGAACCCGTCGGGATCGATCCCGCACTGCTCGGCGAGGCCGCGGATCGTGTCCGCCTTCTTGAGATAGCCCATGTCGACGAACGGCTTGATCGAGGTGATCCCCCGGATCGGCCCCCAAGTGTAACGCTCCAGCGCGCGACTCTCGAGGATCGCGGTGCAGGGAACATGGCCGCCGGCGAATATCTTCTGGCCGAACTCCATATAGGCGCCGCCCTCATTGCCGATCCGCTTGCCGTCCTTGCCGACGATGATGATGTGCGGCTTGCCCGCCTCGCCCGGCACATGGAAGCCGGCGAAGCCGCCATCGGGCATCAGCGAGCCCGGCGTCCACCATGCCTCGTTCATCAGGTCGACATCGGCGCCGAGCTTCTGTGCCATGGAGATGCCCTCACCGGTGTCGCCGGGATTGGCCTGGGTCCAGGCGACCGAGGCAGGCTTGGGCTGATATTGCTCGCGCATCGCGAGATTGTGCGAGAAGCCGCCGGTGTTGAGCAGCACGCCGCGCCGTCCCTCGATCGACTTGCGGCCATCGGGACCATCGACGACGACCCCGGTCACCCGGTCACCCTCCATGATGAGATCGACCACCGGCGTTTCGAGACGGATCGGGATATCGGCCTTGAGCGCCACCTGCAGCAGACGCCCCTGGAGGGACTGGCCTGAGCCGGCGTGCGACTGCCCGGTGATCTTGTCCTTGAACATGCGCCAGCCGAGCCCGAGCGCCGAGATCTTGCCGCGCAGGGTCCGCTTGGCGAGCGTCAGGAAGACGAATTCCCAGCTGTTCACCGGCATGCGCGGGAAGCCGTAGAAAAAGCCGAGCTTGTCCTTCCAGGCCCCGAGCTCGTTGAGGTCGAGCAGCGGCGCCATCAATGACCGGCCGGTGGCATGGCCGCCGGGCTTGTCGGGATAATAGTCCGGCCACAGGACGAGGATGAACTTCATCCCCTGATCCATCAGGAACTGGATCGCCCTCGGCCCTTCTTTCAGGAACATTTCGCGCTTGGCCGGCGGCGAAGCCTTTTCGGCGCGCTCGTCGAGCAGTGCGTTCAGATATTGCCGCCCCGCTTCCTCGCTGTCGGTACTGCCGTGCAGCGGGCTGTTGGGAATCCAGACGACTCCGCCCGAATAGGCGGTCGAGCCGCCGAACTTATCCTGCTTCTCCAGGATGATGGCGCTGCCGCCGAGCGACTTCGCCGCGAGCGCTGCCGGGACCGATGCGGCACCACTGCCCACGATCACGAAATCATAGGATTCGTCGAATGCCATGCTCCACCCTTCCAACCTAACCCGTCATGCCGAACCTGTTTCAGCATCTACCAGGAGCCTTGGCCCGGGACTGCCGGTTCCCGTCCGAACAGCCAACCAATCGGACCAGCCCGAGCGGCCTGGTGGATCCTGAAACAAGTTCAGGATGACGAACATTGTTTAGTCGCTGCCGTTTCCCACAGCTTACCCGTTCGGCATCGCCCGACCGGGAATCCCGCCTACCGTCGTCACCCGCATCCGCAGCCGCTTCAGGTGAACCGTCGAGATCAGCCACTTGCCGTCCACCTTGCGATAGGTGTCATGATAATGGCCATGGCCGTGAGTCCAGGTCGTCGCATGCTCGACGATGTCCTCCATCGGCCAGACGCCCTTCGCCTCGGTGTCCGATATGAACTCGATCTCGGGGAAATGGCCCTGGTGGACGGTAACCGCCTGGTGGAGCAGGTTGGAGACGAACTCGACCATGCCCTTGCGGGTCTCGACGGTCGGATGGGTCTGCGGATCGCCGCCGCCGGTCGAGACGCCGCCGTCGAACTTGAGCCAGCAATCCTCGGTGAAGACCGAGCCCCACTCCTCCCACTGCTTGGTATCGAGCGAACGCCAATATTTGGCGCGCAGCTGCTTGATCTCTTCGAGCGCGAGAAGCTTTTCGACCGGATCCATTGTGCCCTCTCCCTTTTGGCTATTCGGGCGCACGCTAGCCAAGGGCCGGCCGGTCGTAAACGGTCTGAAGGGACATTTTCTTTTGTCCCCCTCCCTTAAGAGGGAGGGGAGAAGAAGGCAGAGGACGAATTTCTAGCCCTTCGTCACTTCCAGCCCCTTCATCGAGCCTTCCTTCTGCCAGTCCTCGAGCAGACCGTTATAGGCCTTGGGCCCGCCGACATAGAATTCGTTGCGGGCGGCCTTGATCGTATATTTGCCCTCGAAATTATAATAGCTCGGGGTGCAGACATCCATGAAGCCCTTGCGCATCCCGGCGTTCGTGACAATCTCGTTCACCCAGGCTTCCTCGGCCTCGGCAGTCGGCTCGACCGCGCTGTAGCCGCGCTTGATGCTCTCCGCGACGATATAGGCGATGTGCTTGGTCTGCTCGTCGGCGGTGTGGGTGTAATTGTACGAACTGCCCGACTGCGCCTGGCGCATGAACATCAGGTTCGGGAAACCATGGGTCTGCATACCGTAGAGCGTGCGCGGACCATCTTCCCAGTGCTTCGAGAGCGGCTGCCCGCCGCGCCCGTAAAACTCCATCCCGTTCTCATGGGTATAGTCGTTGAACCAGTCGAAGCCGGTCGCATAGATGATGCAGTCGACCTCATATTCGACGCCGTTCGCGACGACGCCTTTTTCGGTGATCGCCTCGACGCCCCGCCCCTTGGTGTCCACCAGGGTGACATTGTCGCGGTTGAACACCTCGAGGAATTCGTCGTGAAATCCGGGCCGCTTGCAGAAATAATAATAATAAGGCTTCAGCGCCTCGGCGGTCGCCTTGTCCTTGACGATCGCATCAACCCGCTGGCGGGTGCGCTCCATCTTGCGCATGCCGCCCTTCATGATCTCAATCGGATCGACCTGGCTCGGGTCGGTGCCCGGTGGGGCGCTGATATGCTTGACGATGTCAGTCCAGCCGTCGTTGATCATATCCTCGCCGGTGCCGATGCCGGCGGTGAAGAAGGTGAAATTGTCGCGCCGCTCCCTGGCCCATCCGGGCTTGAGCGACTTCACCCACTCCGGATCGGTCGGCTTGTTGCCGCGCGCATCGATCGAGGTCGGGGTGCGCTGGAAGACATAGAGATGCCTGGCCGATTCCGCAGTCAGCGGGATCGCCTGCACCGAGGTGGCACCGGTGCCGATGATCGCGACCTTCTTGTCCTTCAGGCCGGGCATCGGCCCCCAATTGTCGGGATCGCCGCCGGTATAGCCATAGTCCCAGCGGCTGGTGTGGAAGCTGTGGCCCTTGTAGCTTGCGATGCCGGGGATTTTCGGCAGCTTCGGGTTGCTGAGGACGCCGGTGCACGAGATCACGAAGCGCGCCGCGATCTCATCGCCACGCGAGGTGGTGACGATCCAGCGCTGGCGATCCTCGTTCCAGCGCAGCTCCTCGACGGTTGTCTGGAACAGCGCAGTGCGGTGCAGATCATAGGTGCTGGCGATCCGATTGCAATGCGCGCGGATGTCGGTGCCCTTCGAATATTTCTCGGCCGGCATCACACCGAGCTCTTCGAGCATCGGCAGATAGATGTAGGATTCGATGTCGCACGAGACGCCGGGATAGCGGTTCCAGTACCAGGTGCCGCCGAAGCCCGCGCCCTTCTCGACGATCCGGAAATTGTCGACCCCGCGCTCGCGCAGGCGGGCGCCCGCCAGAAGCCCGGCAAAGCCGCCGCCGACGATCAGCGCATCGGTTTCCTCGACGATCGGATCACGGCTGAAATCGGGGTCGGCATAATGGTCCCGATCGAGATCGGCCACCTCGGTCTTCACCTCGATGAATTGGTCGACTGCATCGTCGCGCAGCCGCTTGGCCCGTTCCTCGGCATAGCGTGCGTTCATCGCATCGAAATCGAGATCGTCGGTGGTGGCCATGGTCGGGGGAACTTTCGTGTGAATGTGCAACCTGTTTCGTCATGCCTGCGGAGGCAGGCATCCATGTCTGTTTCCTTCTCAGATATCGACGAGGAGGCGAGAGACATGGACCCCTGCCTTCGCAGGGGTGACGGGAAAGGGTCGGGCGGACTGCGCCCTATTTACGACTGTCGTGAACCTGCTCGAACAGCGTGATCCGGTTATTCTCGAGGTTGATCGGCCCCGGCGTCGTCTCGATCGTCGCCATCTCGGCAAAGCCCGCTTCGAGATCGTCGAACTCGTAGATCGCCAGATATTTGTGCGCGGGCGCCGGAGCGCCGGGCATCTGCGTGCTGTCGGAGACCTTGTAACGGGTGACGCGGCTGCACTGGTTGCCGGCGGTCAGCTCGCTGATGTGAATGCCGTTATACCAGTCATTATATTCGGCTTCCTGATCGTCCGAAATCGGGTTCGACCATACCGCGATCACGCCCTTGCCCATCGACTCTCTCCATATCTGATCGGACGACCGTACAATTGCACCTGACAGGTTTCAATATCGATTTTGAGCCACCTGTCAGCGTGGCAGCAATCCCTTCAGGAACAGGCTCACCCGAAACCGCGCATGGCGATCGATCAATGCCTCATCGAGCTGCATTCCCCATGCCGAAGCCCGCGCCTCGCCGAGCACGAGGTTGAGGAAGGCGAGCGCAACCTCCTGCGGGTCGGCGCGGGCATCGCCGCGCAGGTCGATCCGCCGGGTGAACAGGTCGACGAGATAGTCGATCGTCTGCCGGGTACCGCGCCGATAGCTGTACTGGCCGATCTCGGGCATCCGGTAGGATTCGCTGTTGGTGATCCGCATCAACCGCAGCCCCGCCGGGCTCATGATGTTGGCGATCAGGATGCGCGCGATCGCGAGCAGCGTCGCCTCGATTTCCTCGCATTCGGCGGCGCGAAGCTGTTCGACCGGCACGATCCACTCGTCAATCGCCCGCTGCAACGCCGCCCTGAACAATGTTGCCTTGTCGCCATAGCGGGCATAGACGGTGCGCTTGGCCATGCCGAGCGACGCGGTGATCGCATCGATCGTGGTCCGCTCGAACCCCTTTTCGAGAAAATGGTCGAGCGCCTTGTCGAGCAGCTCGCGGTTACGCTGCTCGACCTGCGCGCGCGTCGGCCGCCCGGGGCTGCGCCCGGTCCGCCGGACGGGCCTGGCGGCAGCATCACC
>CANJRZ010000313.1 GCA_947476735.1 Sphingomonadaceae bacterium | reverse complement strand
GTCGGCGACACCGTTGCCCGATACCAGCGAGACCTCGCGCTCCGACGACCAGCCACCCATGAGGACCGCGATATGGAGGGGAGTCACCAAAAGATCCTCCCTACCCGCAGGGTGGGGAGGGGGACCATCCGAAGGATGGTGGAGGGGGCGCAGTGCGTCGCCATGCCGGGGGCATGGCGAGAGCGCGAAGCCCGCTGCGCAGCAGCCGCAGGCAGAACCGAGAGGCCGGAAGACCCCAACACCACGCTTCGCGCGCGTTGGCGAGATTGTGTCCCCGGCACGATCTTGATTTGCCGGGGGCAAGCCAAAGCCAACGCCCTCCCCATGCTGCGCATAGCGAGGATCATAGTGCCACCCCCACTCGCTGGATTTCCCATTCCAGCGTCACGCCCGACTTCGCCTTCACCTTCTCGCGCACTTCTTCGCCCAGACCTTCGATATCAGCGGAACGCGCCGCGCCGAGGTTGAGCAGGAAATTGCAATGCTTCTCGCTGACCTGCGCATCACCTCGCCTGAGGCCGCGGCAGCCGGCGTCGTCGACGAGCTGCCAGGCCTTGTGCCCGACCGGATTCTTGAAGGTCGATCCGCCGGTCTTGCTGCGCAACGGCTGGCTCGCCTCGCGTTCGGCGGCGATCCGGTCCATCTCGGCCTGAATTGCGGCGGGTTCGCCGGCATGGCCGCGAAAAGTGGCGCTGACCACGATCGCTCCTGCGGGCAGCTCGCTGTGGCGATAGGTGTAGCCGAGCTCGGCAAGGCTGAGCGTCTTGCGCGCTCCCGAACGCAGCACAACCTCCGCCTCAACCAGCACATCCTTGACTTCCCGGCCATAAGCACCGCCGTTCATCCGGACGAACCCACCGACCGTGCCCGGGATCGAGCGGAGGAATTCGACCCCGGCAATCCCGGCGTCGCGCGCCGAGGACGAGACGAGAATGCCGCTTGCCCCGCCTCCGCAGCGCAGGGTTGTCGCATCGAGCCGTTCGATCTTTGCAAAGGGTTTGCCGAGCCGGACGACGACACCGGGGACGCCGCCGTCGCGCACGATCAAATTGGACCCTAGGCCAAGACCCATCACCGGCACTTGCCCGTTAAGTGCCCCGAGGAAATCCCCGAGATCATCGACATCGGCGGGCTCGAACAGCCATTCGGCGCCCCCCCCGCTCTTGAACCAGACGAGCGGCGCCAATGGAGCGTCCGCCGTCAGCCGGCCTCGCACCGGCGGCAGGGAAGGCTCGGATGTGCTGCTGGCGGGCGCCGGGCTCATGGCTTCTCTTTGGCGATCGCGGTGGCAAGCCCTGCCGCCCATTTCGTGATATCGCCTGCGCCCAGGCAGATCACCTGGTCGTCCGCCCTGATCGTCTTGGCCAGCGCTGCCGCCAGCGCATCCGGCCCGGAAATCTCCTGCACCGAACGGTGGCCGCGCTGCTTGAGGCCCGCGACCAACGCCGCGGCATCGACCCCGTCGATCGGCGTCTCGCCGGCCGTGTAGACCGGTGTCACATAGACGCTGTCGGCGTCGTTGAAGGCGGTCTGGAAGTCGGTCATCAGATCGCGTAGCCGGGTGAAGCGGTGCGGCTGGACGACGGCGATCACCCTGCCGCGGGCGCCCTCGCGCGCGGCGGCAAGCACCGCCCGAATTTCCACCGGGTGGTGGCCATAATCGTCGATAATCGTAGCCATCCCGCTGTCGAGCGCGACTTCGCCGACCTTGGTGAAGCGGCGCTTGACCCCGCCGAACTTGGCGAAGCCGGTGGCGATGATCCTGTCCGAAATCCCCATCTCCAGCGCGACGCCGATCGCGGCGAGCGCATTCTGGACATTGTGCCGACCGGGCATCGGCAGGGTCACGCCCTCGATCCGCCTTGTTTCGCCGTCGCGGTTGCGGATCACCACGTCGAACCGGTTGCCGCCGGGGATCGGCGTGACATTGTCGCCGCGCACATCGGCCTGCGCCGAAAAGCCATAGGTCACGATCTTGCGGTCGCGGACCCGGGGAATGATCGCCTGGACTTCGGGATGGTCGATGCACAGCAGCGCCGCACCGTAGAAAGGGACATTCTCGACGAATTCGACGAAGCTGTCCTTGATCTTGTCGAACGAGCCATAATGATCGAGATGTTCCGGATCGATGTTGGTGACGACGGCGATCGTCCCGTCGAGCCGCAGGAAGCTGCCGTCGCTCTCGTCGGCCTCGACCACCATCCAGTCCGACGCGCCCAGGCGGGCGTTCGAGCCATAGCTGTTGATGATGCCACCGTTGATCACGGTCGGATCGACCCCGCCCGCATCGAGCAAGGCCGCCACCATCGAGGTGGTCGTGGTCTTGCCATGGGTGCCGGCGATCGCGACGGTCGATTTCAGCCGCATCAGTTCGGCGAGCATTTCGGCGCGGCGGACTACCGGGATGCGCTTCTCGAGCGCCAGCTCGACTTCGGGATTGCCGCGCTTGATCGCGGTCGACGTGACGACCACCGCGGCGTCGCCCAGATTTTCGGCCTTGTGGCCGATCATCACCTTGATCCCCTTGGCGCGCAGGCCTTCGACGACATAGCCTTCGCCGATGTCCGAACCTTGTACCTTGTAGCCGAGATTGTGCATCACCTCGGCGATACCGGACATGCCGATGCCGCCGATCCCGATGAAATGGATGGTGCCGATGTCGATTGCGACACCCTTCATGCAAATACGCCTTTCAGAGGACGGAGTTCGAGATTTTCGACCGGGATCGGTTCGATGACGGCGTTGAGCCCGATCCGCTCAACGAGGTCCGCGAGATCCTCGGCGGCGTGGGGGCGGCCGACGCTGTAGGCGCGCTTGGCGGCATTGATCAGCGCCTTGGGATCAAGCGCGAGCTTCTGCATCTGCTTGGCCAGTTCCTGCGGCGTGAAATTTTCCTGTCGGATCGCGCGGGCACCGCCAACCAGTGCGAGTTCGCGCGCATTGGCGGTCTGGTGGTCATCGGCCGCCGATGGCAGCGGAATCAGGATGGCCGGGCGGCCTGCGACGCTGATGTCGGCGATCGTCGAAGCCCCGGCGCGAGCGATCACCAGATGCGCCCAGCCGAGCCGCTCGGGCAGGTCGGTAAAATAGGTGGCGAGGTCGGCAGGGATACCGAGCACTTTATATTTGCTGCGAACCGACTCAATATCCTCGGGGCGGCATTGCTGGGTTACCTGCAGGCGTCGGCGAAAGCCCTGCGGCAGCAGCGCCAGGCCGTCGGGGACGACATCCGACAGGATCGAAGCACCCTGGCTGCCGCCGGTAACCAGCACCCGGAAGATGCTGTCAGGGCCAAGATCGGGGAAGGGCTGCGACCGGATATCCTTGACGATATCGCGGACCGGATTGCCGACGAGAACGGTCTTGCCGTCATATTTCGGCTTCAGCCGCTGGACATTGGGATAGGCGGTGGCGATTGCATCGACGCGACCCGCGACCAGCCGGTTGACGCGGCCGAGCACCGCATTCTGTTCGTGGATCACCGTCGGGATCCGCGCCTTGAAGCCGGCCCTGAGCGCCGGCAGGGCAGGGTAGCCGCCGAAGCCGACCACGGCGGCGGGGTCGAACGTCTCGTAGAGCTGTCGCGCCATGGCCGTTCCGGCGCGGATGTCGCGCCAGGCCTGGAGCCATTCACGCGGCCCGCCGCCGAGCCGGCCCGCGGGGATGATGTGGGTCTGGACGCCGTCGAACAGTCCGGGAATGCGAGCGCCGCGCTCATCGGTGACCAGCGCGACATGATGGCCGCGCCGCATCAGCTCGGCCGCCAAAGCGTGCGCGGGGACCATGTGGCCCCCGGTACCGCCGGCCGCGAGCGCGAAGTGGCGCGGGGTCGTCATCGGCTGTTCCAGCGTACTGTGTAGGTCGCTTCCTTGAGATGGGGGTTCTCGCGGGTAAAGGCGAGCAGCAGGCCGAAGCCGATCGACAGCGCGATCATCGATGAGCCGCCATAGCTGATGAAGGGCAGCGTCATGCCCTTGGAGGGTGCGAGCCCGACATTGACCAGCATGTTGATCAGCGCCTGGAGCCCGAATTGCGAGACGAGGCCGGCGCTGGCAAGCAGCAGGAAATCATCCTCCTCGCGCAGCAGCCGGAGGCAGACCCGCGCGATGATGGCGAGGTAGAGGCAGGCGATCGCGATGCAGGCGATCAGTCCGAATTCCTCTCCGATGACCGAGAAGATATAGTCCGTATGTGGTTCGGGGAGCGTGAATTTCTCGGTGCCGGCGCCGGGGCCGGTACCGAGCAGGCCGCCATTGGTGAGCGTCGCGTGGGCCCGGTCCATCTGATAGGTGTCGCCCTGCTTGAACAGGAATTTGTTGATGCGCTCGGTGGCCACCGAGTAGAAGAAATATGCGGTCACCAGCAGGCCGAGCCCACCCGCGCCGAGCATGCCGAGCAGCTTCATCGACGCGCCCGAAAGCAGCAGAAGCACGAGCCAGACCGATACGAAGATGACGGTCTGGCCGAGATCGGGCTGGCTCATCAGCAGGACGGCGATCAGCGCCATCGGGACCACCGAGATCAGCGCGAACGGCAGGCCCGGATTGCGCGTCCGCAGCGAGAAAAGCCAGGCCATCCCGACCGCGAACATCGGTTTCAGAAATTCGGACGGCTGAATCTTGGCGCCCCCGACGCCGAGCCAGCGGGTCGCGCCGTTGGCCGAACTGCCGATCAGCGGCACCAGCGCGAGCAGCAGCAGAAAGATGGCGCCGCCGATCAGCGCCATGCGTCGCGCGAGCTTCAGCGGCAGGGCTGAAACCCCGATCATTACCGGTACGGCGATGATCGTCCAGCCAAGCTGCATCCAGAAATAATGGCGCGCGGCGACGGTAACGCCGGCGGCAGCCGAGGAATAGCGTACACCTGCGGCGGGCGATGCCGCGGCGACGGCAATCAGCCCGATGCCGATCAGCATCGTCACCAGCAGGAGCAGGACCCGGTCGATCTCCCAGAACCAGCGGGCGAAGGGCGTGCGCTTGCCGCGCCCGAAGCGGGATCGCTTGAATGGCGAGGAAGGCGAGGGGACCGAGGAGTCGAAAGGCACTGCGATACCATTCATAGCGGAAGCGCCTCCACCGCGCGACGGAAAGCGTCGCCGCGTGCTTCATAATCGCTGAATTGATCGAACGAGGCGCAGGCCGGCGACAGCATCACCACCTCTCCCGCTTTGGCGGCGGCGGCGGCGTCGATGACCGCCTGCTCCAGGGTCCCGCTTTCGGTGACGGGCTTGCCGGCTTCCGTCAGAATCCGGGCGTACATCGGGCCCGCCTGGCCGATCGTGTAGGCGGCTACGACATGATCGAAATACGGCGCGCAGTCGTCGAGATCGTCGGTCTTGGGCAGCCCGCCCAATATCCAGTGGATCTTCGGATAAGCGCCGAGCGCGGGCGCCGTCGCG
>CANJRZ010000312.1 GCA_947476735.1 Sphingomonadaceae bacterium | reverse complement strand
GCGGTCGGCTCGAAGTCCGTTTCGTCTCCGAAACGATCTCCCTCCGAATCCCCATAAAAACCGTCATCGTCGGTGCCGCCGCGATCCCCGCCATCGCTGTCGCTGACGCTGTCGCCAGGCTCCGGCCCGTCGCCGCTGCCCGCCTCGAGCAGCGGGTTCTTCTCGATCTCCTCGGCGATGAACGCTTCGACTTCGAGATTGGACAGCGCCAGCAGCTTGATCGCCTGCTGAAGCTGCGGCGTCATCACCAGCGACTGGCTTTGCCGAAGGTCGAGGCGAGGGCCTAGCGCCATGGATCAGGGAGTGCCGCTCATCTCAGAGCGAAAAGCCCTCGCCCAGGTAAAGGCGGCGGACATTCGGATCGGCGACCAGCGCAGCGGGGCTGCCCTGGAACAGCACCTTGCCGTCATAGATGATGCAGGCGCGGTCGACGATATCGAGCGTCTCGCGGACATTGTGATCGGTGATCAGCACGCCGATGTCGCGCCGCTTGAGATCGCGCACCAGCTCGCGAATGTCGGAGATCGAGATCGGATCGATGCCCGCAAAAGGCTCGTCGAGCAGCATGATCGACGGCTCGGCGGCCAGCGCGCGAGCGATTTCGCAGCGCCGCCGCTCGCCCCCTGACAGGGCCATCGCCGCCGAATCGCGGAGATGATCGATGTGGAATTCGCGGAGCAGATCGTCGAGCCGCTGCGTCCGCTGCGCCTTGTCGGGTTCGACCAGCTCGAGCACCGCCATGATGTTCTGGGCGACGGTAAGCCCGCGAAAGATCGAGGTTTCCTGCGGCAAATAGCCAAGACCGAGGATTGCGCGGCGATACATCGGCAGGGTCGTGATGTCGTCGCCGTCGAGCAGGATGCGCCCGGCATCGGGCTTTACCAGCCCCATCACCGAATAAAAGCAGGTCGTCTTGCCGGCGCCGTTGGGGCCGAGCAGGCCGACCACTTCGCCGCGCGCGACATCGAGCGAGATGTCGCTCAGCACGTGGCGCTTGTCATAGGTCTTGGCGATCGACACGACCGACAGGCCACGCACGACGCCGGTGGCGTCGGGATCGGTCTCCGGTTCGAGCATCGTGCTGTCGTTCATCGCCGCGGTGGTCCTGGGTTGCGTCCGGCCTGATTAGCGAATGGGCACGCCCGTGCAAACTGGCAAGCTTCATGCATGGCGATTTATTGGTCGGCAAGTTGCTGAAATGAGACGGGTGGGGGAAGTCCGACCCGCCTCCGGGCGGGCGCTAGTTGGTGCCCGTCCGCTTTGGCGGCGTGAAGCGACCCGTCACCCGGCCGCCCGCGCTGCCGCCGACCGGGCCGCCATCGAGCGTCGCGAGACCGCTGTTCATGTTGAGAACCATCCGGTTGCCGCGGGTCTCGCCCTGACCGTTCCTGATGAGAACGACATTGCCGATCATCGTCACCAGGCGAGAGCGCAGGTCGTAGATGGCAAATTGCGCGCGCGCGGTCTCGGTGTGGCTCGTCAGTGTGACGCCACCGGATGCGTCCATCCGGGTGACCTCGGTCTGGCCGGCGGAGCTGTAGGCGATAGTGACGCGCGAAGCGCGCAGCCGCATGTCGCCCTGGGTGATGTCGACATTGCCGCTCAGCACCGCGCGGTCGGCGCGGTCCTGCAGTTCAATCCGGTCGGCGGCGAAATCGACCGGCGCATTCGCGTTGTGGTTCTTCAGCGCCGATACCGATTGCGCCGCGGCGGCGATCGCCATCAGCCCGGCAGAGCCGGCGACGAAGCTGCCCAGCAGCCATTTCGCGACCCTCGCACGCCTCATCTCATTGATCTCCCGGTCGCGGACTTCGTGGCTGCTCTGGCCTGTCCCTGCACGATATGCAAGCGGGCACGGCCTTCAAGGACGACCACTCGCTGGTTGAGATCGGCGATGAGATGGTCCGCCGAAAATGTGCCTATATCCATCCGGCCGCTGACCGGCCCGTTACTCGCGGCGGTGCGTGATTTAAGGTCGATGTCGACGTCGCGCGTTTCAATCCGATAGCCATCCGCCGATTGGAACGTCACGGGCCCGACGATCTCCACCCGCTCCTGATCCATATCATAACGGCCCTGACCGGCGTCGACGCGGGCAGGCCCGTCCTTGAGCTGGATCTGGGCAGAGAGCGTCCGCAACCGAACTATCGGATCGCGCGAGGAAGCCTGAACGGCCGATGCTGCGTTGAGGATGAAGGGCTGGCCCTTCGAATCCTGGCCCCGATAGGTGGCCGCAGTGACCTGCATCCTCTCGCGGGCGACGTCGACCCGGTCTTTCGACAGGACAAAGCTGATGTCACGCCCGACGGTGAGGGGCGCGAGGGCAAGCAGGACAATCAGGACGATGATTGCCGCCGGCAACACCAGGCGGAGGATCGCGATCACGCGGTCATGGCTGCCGCCGCTCGCAGCCCAGAGCTGACGTGCGGTTCGGGCCTTGTCAGCGAGCTCGGACATTCCTGTTCAGGCTTTCGGCAGTCGGGTCCGCGTCAGCGGACCATGTCGCAAGACGTTATACATGCGCGAAGATATCGATCTCGGGCCAGCCGGCGAGATCGAGCTCGGCACGGGCGGGAAGGAAGTCGAAACAGGCCTGGGCGAGTGCCAGCCTGCCTTCACGGACAAGCCGTTCGTCGAGCACCGCCCTGATCGCATGCAGATAGCGGACGTCGGACGCAGCATATTCCTTCTGCGCCTCGCTCAGGTTTGCAGCGCCCCAATCCGAGCTTTGTTGCTGCTTCGAGATTTCCTGGCCGAGCAGTTCCCTGACGAGGTCCTTTAGCCCGTGCCGGTCGGTATAAGTGCGGATCAGCCGTGAAGCGGTCTTGGTGCAATAGACCGGGGCGGCGACAACGCCGAGATAATGCCGGACCGCAGCGAGATCGAAGCGAGCGAAATGATAGAGCTTGAGCCGGGCGGGATCGGCGAGGACCGCGCGGAGATTGGGAGCGGCATAGTCGCTGCCGGCTGCGAACCGAACAAGGTGCTCGTCTCCGCCGCCGTCGGAAATCTGGACGAGGCACAGGCGATCGCGAGGGGTGATCAGGCCCATCGTCTCGGTATCGACCGCAACCGGGCCGGGACGGAGGACCCCTTCGGGCAGATCCTCTTGGTGCAAATAGACTGTCATCGCGCCGCCATAAGGCTCCGGCCCGGCCACCGCAACGGTCTGATGCACGAGAGGCGTGCAGGGCGCAGCGATCTGGCATGGAGAATCGGCCGGCCGGATCGTTCATCGGGCAGCCACCAGCGGTGGCAAAGCGCATTCGGTGCGACTCGGCCCTGTGGCGGCCGCGAGCAGTGCGAATCATAGTGTCCCAAAAAGCACGGAAGCCAAGGAAATCACGGTAACATTCTCAATTTGACGGCCGTTTCGGCTATATCGGCGCACTCCGGACCCCCGCTTTGTGGTGAAAGCGCTCGCAGGCGGGCCTCAATTGCTTTATGTCTTTCGGTTGGCGTAGCTGTAAATTGCGCGCTGGAAGGATGTTGTGCCCGCGCCCGGCGCACCATGCTTTCGACACATGGGGCGAGATTCGGGAAGAACTGCAAGGCATGGGTTTTGATAGAGGTAAGCGCGGTCCGCGCGGCGGCAGGGACAAGCGCGACGGCTTCGGTGACGAGAGTTACGGCGGCTATAGTGGCGGCGGCTTCGGCGGAGGCGGTGATCGCTTCGGCGGTGGCGGCGGCGGCGGTTTTGGCGGCGGCGGAGACCGTTTCGGCGGCGGAGGCGGTGATCGCTTTGGCGGCGGTGGCGGCGGCGGCGGTTACCGCGGCGGCGGCGGCGGCGGCGGCCGCGGCGGCATGCCCGCTCAGGTGATCGGCGAAGGCAAGGGCGTCGTCAAATTCTTCAATGGGCAAAAGGGTTTCGGCTTTATCGTCCGCGATGATGGCGGCGAGGATGTGTTCGTGCATATCTCCGCGGTCGAGCAGGCGGGTCTGACGGGTCTGGCCGACGGACAGCCACTTGAGTTCACCCTCGTTGATCGCGGCGGCCGGGTGTCGGCGACCGATCTCAAGATCGACGGTGAACCGATGCCTGTTCAGGAGCGTGCTCCTCGCGACGCCCCTCCCCCTGGCGGCGGTGGCGGCTTCGGCGGCCCTCGCGCCGCTGGCGGTGGCGGCCCCGCACGGCAGCTTACGGGCGAGAAGGCGACCGGGACGGTCAAATTCTTCAACGCGATGAAGGGCTTCGGCTTCATTCAGCGCGATGATGGACAGCCCGATGCGTTCGTTCACATTTCGGCGGTCGAACGCGCCGGAATGACCAATCTGAACGAGGGAGATCGACTCGAATTCGAGCTAGAGGTTGATCGTCGCGGCAAATATGCTGCGGTGAATTTGACTACGCTCGGCTGATCGGTCGACGCTGTTAGAAAAGAGCCCGGCTCCCGCAAGGGGGCCGGGCTTTTTCGTTGCTGTGGGAGCGACCTGCGATGGTGCCCGGCCGATCTCGAGATCAGGCTTTGGCTGGTACGAAGCTGAGCGCCACGCCGTTCATGCAATAGCGCTTGCCTGTAGGCTGTGGGCCGTCGTCGAAGACATGGCCGAGATGGCCACCGCATCGCCGGCAATGGACCTCGGTGCGAGGATAGCCGATTTCATAGTCGGTCTTGGTTTCAACCGCATTGGCAAGCGGGGCATAGAAGCTCGGCCAGCCGGTGCCGCTGTCATACTTGGCCCGCGAGGCAAAGAGTGGCAGGTTGCAGCCGGCACAAGCAAAAATGCCCTTGCGATGCTCCTTGTTGAGCGGACTGGACCATGGTCGCTCGGTTGCGGCATGGCGCAGCGTGGCATAGGCACCGGGGCTCAGCCGGTTCTTCCATTCATCGTCGCTGAGGGCGAACTCGAATTCCTGTTTCGGTGCAGACACGGCCTTGCCGGCGATGATCGCTGCCACCGCGGCCGTCATGCCCGCTCCCAGAAATGTCCTTCGGTCGATCATCGTCCTGTTCCCGTCCATGAAGATGGAGACGGAAGAAATACGCTTCAACCTTGGCTAAGGTTACGCTTCGTCCCTAGATTATCACGATGACAGTCGAACCGTTCGAGCTGCGCGAGGCGATAAGGGCCGAGGCGCTGGCGCTGGGCTTTACCAGCTGCGGCTTCGCGCGCGCCGATGCCGCGCCCGAAAGCGCCGTGCAGCTCGAGCAGTGGATCGCCTCCGGCGCGCACGGGTCGATGGCGTGGATGGAGGCGCGCAAGGATCAGCGGGCCCGACCCCGCGAGCTGTGGGCCGCAGCGAATAGCCTGATCATGCTGGGAATGAGCTATGCGCCGCGTGAGGATGCGCTGCGGTTGGCGGACGAGAAGGGCATTGGACGGATCTCGGTCTATGCGCAGGGCGCCGATTATCATGATGTGGTCAAGAAGGCGCTCAAGAGTCTGGCACGCCGGATAGTCGAGCGGACAGGCGGCGCATTGAAGGTCTTCGTTGACACTGCTCCG
>CANJRZ010000311.1 GCA_947476735.1 Sphingomonadaceae bacterium | reverse complement strand
TGCGTCTAACCCGGCTCAGGGTCGAGGTCGTGCCGCGCTGACCTCGGCTGGCATCACCTCCGACGCCGGTCAAATATAAGGACAAGCTCAGATAAATGCCGTCAGCCGCCACTCTGTACCGGAGGGCGGTGTTCCTATATCATGTCACTTGGCTCTAGATCGTATTGCACAGCAATATAATGTGCATGGATTTTTGCATTCGGGAGTTGGATGATGGGTATCAACGTACGTCCGCTGCAGGACGATCTTCCGTTCGGAGCCCGTATCGCGGGCGTCACCTGGGAAACGCTCGAGGATGAGGCGGTCCGCCAGCAGATCCGCGACACCTTCGAGGATCGCGGCATGGTCGTGTTCGAGGATATCGAGCAGACCGGCAAGATGCAGGTCGCCCTCAGCAAGGTGATCGGGCCGCTCAAGGATCACCCCGTGAAGTCGGTCGAGCGCGTCAAGCGCGACGATGACGAGATGGTGGGGGTCATCACCATCCGCACCACTCCCGAGGCCGCGGTCGTCGAGATCGAGGGCAAGCGGCTGATGACCTGGCAGCCCTGGCATTTCGATCACAGCTATAATGACGAACTCAACCGGGCCGGTGTGCTGCGGGCCGAAGCCATTGCGCCCAAAGACGGCCTGACCGCGTTCATGGACGGCGTGCAGGTTTACCGGGATTTCGACCCCGAGCTTCGTGCCAGGGTTGAACCCTTGACCGGCATCTATACGCTGGACCTGCGTTATACCGAACTGCGCTACGGGCGACCCAAGACATTCAAGGTGATCGTCGACAAGGGTGTTGCACTTTCCAAGGTGGCGGAGACCTGGCCACGGGCGCTACACCCTGCGGTCTGGACCCGCGACACCGGTGAGAAAGTGTATCACCTGTCGGCCTATGGTGCGCGCGGCTTTGTCGGCATGGAGAATGCGGAGGGCGATGCGCTCTTCCAGGCCGCTCATGACGAGATGGAGCGGGTTGCCAAGGTCTATTACCATTCGTGGAAGCCGACCGACATGCTCCTGTGGGACAATTGGCGGATGATGCATCAGGCCTGTGGCTGCAGCCCCGATCATGAGCGGGTGATGCACCGCACGACGATCAAGGGCGATTATGGGCTCGGACGCTGGGAAACCGAGCCGAAGCATCTGGAGGCAGCCGACGCGATGGCGTGAAATCGTCCCGGTCGATCAATCAGGATGGCGCCCGCGGCCCTAGAAGCTGCGGGCGTTGTCGTATCAGGGAGGATCGCTTGGCTACGAAGCTCGACCAATACCGGCTGCTCGGACGATCGGGGCTGCGCGTGTCGCCGCTGTCGCTCGGCGCGATGACCTTCGGGGTCGGAAGCGGAGGCAGCTGGGGGAGCAGCGACGAGGAGGCGGCGGCGATCGTCAATACCTATGTCGAGGCTGGCGGAAACTTCATCGACACCGCCAATTTCTACAGCATGGGCCGGTCGGAAGAGGTGCTGGCGGCGCTGATCGCGCCGCATCGCGACAGCCTTGTCCTCTCGACCAAATATACGCTGACGATGAAGCAGGGCGATCCCAACGCCAGCGGCAATCATCGCAAGAACATGATCCAGTCGGTCGAAGGGAGCCTGCGCCGGCTGAAGACCGAGGCGATCGATCTGTTTTACCTCCACAAATGGGATTTCCGCACCGGTGTCGACGAGGTGATGCGCGGACTCGACGATCTCGTCCGCGCGGGCAAGATTCACTATGCGGCGATCTCGGATACGCCCGCCTGGCAGATCGCCCGGATGCAGACGATTGCGGACCTGCGCGGCTGGGCGCCGTTGGTGGCGCTCCAGATCGAGTATAATCTGACCGAGCGCACGGGCGAGCGCGACATGATGCCGATGGCTGAGGAATTAGGCCTCGGTGTCTGCCCCTATTCGCCGCTTGGCGCGGGCATGCTGACCGGCAAGTACAGCCGCGCCGACATGGCGCCCTCGGGCGAGATCGACTTCACTTCACGCAAAGGCCAGGTGATCGCCGGCGGGCGGCTGACCGAGCGCAATTTCGATATCGCCGATGTCGTTGCCGAGGTGGCGAAGGAGCTGGGTTGCAAACCGGGCCATGTCGCGATGGCCTGGGCGATGCGCCACCGCGCGGTGGTCTCGCCGCTGATCGGCGCGCGCACATTAGAACAGTTTCAGGACAATCTCGGCGCGCTCGACGTCGCCTTCGACGACGACCAGCTCCGCCGGCTCGAAGAGGTGAGCGCGATCGAGAAAGGTGTACCGCACGATAACATCACCTCGAATGCGGTGCCGTTCATGTATGGCTTCGTCGATGTGGAATGGCGAGACGGCGCTGAGCCTTACGGGCGTTGATCAGACTTCCTCGTTAACGCATCGAGGACGACCGAGCTGAGGCATAGGCCAGCTCTTCGATAGGCGCCTTCCTCTGCCGGCTTCAGAACCCACAAGGCTTCGGTATTTCGGAAGGTGATATCGCAACTTACTTCGCTCCCAGCATGGCAACCGGAGAAATCGACCCACTGGTCCTGGATGACGGTGATGTTACGGCCGGTTTTGCCGAGGAGCGAGCGCGTCACCGTGACCTGATATTTTACGGGAATATCTCGGCTCGAAAACAAGACATGGGCCCACCGCAGCAGGGCAATTCTGCATATGGCCGGTTTCTCGATCGATTTGACCTTACCTGCGATCAGGACGGGATATTTCCGCATTTCGGCCGAGATTTTCTCCGCCGTGAGGGCTTCGATGGGAATACATGAACAGGCGCTCGCGATTGCCGACTGCATGCAGAGAAAGCCGGCGAGAGAGATACGGAGCAAGTTCATGCTGCGAAGCAGTTCCTACCGATCATAATAGCAGCGCCCGCCGTCGACATGGAGGGTCCGGCCGGTGATGTAGCCGCCGCCGGGGCCCGCCAGGAAGACGACCAGCGAGCCAATGTCGGTCTCGGGGTCGCCCATGCGGCGGAGCAGGATGCTGTTCAGATGGGCTTCCTGATCCTCCTTGCTGCTGCTGGCGAACCATTTCTCATAGGCGGGGGAGGTGGCGAGCGGGCAGACCGCGTTGACGGTGATGCCGTACTGGCCCCAGCCGGAAGCGGCGCTCTTGGTCAGGCCGCGCACGCCTTCCTTGGCGATATTATAGGAGGCGAGGTTGGGCATGCCCATCGTCGAGCCGCCCGAGCCGAAATTGATCACCCGGCCGCCATGCTCCTTCATCGTCGGGAAGCAGGCCTGCATCGGATAGAGCGAACCGTAGATGCATGAGCGGATGGCGAGTTCGAGATTATCGTCGTCGATGTCCTCGACCAGCCGGTCGTCGGCGGCATAGGCGTTGTTAACCAGCGCCCAGATCGGGCCGAGCGCCTCGGTCACCGAGGCCACGCCGGCATTGACCTGGTCACGAAAACGAACGTCGCCGACGGCGATGTGCGAGACGCCGCCAACCTCAGCTATCTTCGCGGCGGTTTCTTCGAGCGCGTCGCGATTGCGGCCGAACAGTCCGACAGAGGCGCCGGCCTTGGCCAAGGCCATGGCGATGCCGATACCGAGCCCGCGTCCTGCTCCGGTCAGGAACGCGACCTTTCCTTCCAACGGCTTCATCAGGCGGCTGCTTTCTCGCTGAGGGTTTCTTCGGGGCGTTCCGCGTCCGGTTCGAAGGCGATCGGCAGACTCTTCGGCCCCCAGATGCCGAGGAAGTGCCGCCAGGTCGCTTCGCCGTCGCGGCGCGGATTGCGGATGCGCTGGGCGCACATGTGGATTGCTTCCTCGATCTGGAGGCGGGCGAGGTGCATGCCAAGGCAGATGTGCGAGCCCTGGCCGAAGCCGATGTGCCGTATGCTCTGGGTGCGCTCGGGATCGAAGCGGTCGGCGTCTTCATAGACGCTCGGGTCGCGGCCCGCGATCGCTGGGACGAAGGTGATCAGGGTACCGGGTTGGAAGGTAAAGCCTTCATATTCAAGAGCCTGAATGACGATCCTCATCGGTGGTGCGACAGGTGCGAAGCGGAACATCTCGTCGATCACCTTCGTGCAGAAGGCGCGGTCCTCGGCGCAGCGCGCCCAATGTTCGGGGTGATCGAGCAGGGTGTTGACCGTCATCGCGATCATGTTCTTCGAGGTATCGTAGCCGGCCGGGAACAGCATCATCAGCAGGAAATGCAGCTCGGTTGCATCGATGCGACCATCATCGCGCGCGGCAATCATCTCGTCGAGCCAGCCATCGTCCTGGCTCCCGGAAGCTTCGCGGTCCCTGATCACGCCCTGCACGAAGTCGGACAGGACGTCGTAACCGGCGAGCAGTTCGGGGAACAGGCTCTTGTCGAAGGTGATCGAATTGGCCTGCACCTCGAGATTCTCGCGCACCGCCATCGGATCGGCTTTGGCACCGAGCAGCCGTGCGAGCACCGTCACCGGGAAATGCGAGATGAAATCGGCGAAGTCCATGTGCCCGCTCGGCGTCCAGGCATCGAGCAACTCGCGCAGCACCTGCCGGATCTCGCCCTTGAAGCGGTTCGCGGTGCGTGGCGTGAAAGCGGGGGCTATCGAGGCGCGGATTCGGCTGTGGGTTTCGCCCGCTGGTGTGGAGAGCAGCATCTCCTTCATGAAGCGGCCCCACATCGTGCCTTCGCCGCCGTAGAACTCGACGAGGCCGCCGATTGCCGGGATCATCTTGTCGTCGCGGACCACCAGCTCCTTGATCGCCTTGTAACCATGGACGACATAGCCGTCGCGGTAGCGGGCGAGCCAGGGATGCTGCTTTCGGGCATCCGCGAACAGTGGCCAGGGATCGGCGTCGAACTCGGGCTTCTCGATCGCCAGAGTTGGAAGATCGGCGTCAGTGACAGTCGGCATTGCGCTCTCCTGATGGCCTTCACGCTCATTGTGGGGGCTCCATGCCCCGGCCGGCTCAGAATTGCTTTTCGGGCATACGCAGGACAAGGCCGTCAAGTTCGTCGGTGACAGGTATCTGGCAGGAAAGGCGCCGTCCCGGGGTGGACTCGTCTGCGATCTCGAGCATTGCCGATTCCATGTCCGAAGGTTCGCCGACAATGGCGCGCCATTCCTCGGCGATGAACACGCGGCAGGTGCCGCAGGCGCAGGCGCCGCCACAGTCGGCGAGGATACCGGGAATGCTGTTCAGCACGGCGCCCTTCATGACGGACAAGCCTGTCTCCACCTCGACGCTGTGCTCGGTGCCATCATGCTCGATATAGGTGATCTTCGCCATTCGATCCTCTCCGTGCGCCCCGCCCCGAGGGCGTCATTGCAAAAGCTGTACACATGCTTAGCCTGTGACGACAATGACTGAAGAGGTCAACGCGCCCTTCAATGTCGGCCCTTGCCAACGCTCGCTTCCACCTCGTCGATCTGCCTTTTGACGAGGGCGACCAGTTCGGCGTGGCCATGTTCGATGTCGAGATTAGATTCCATCTTCATCGTCGTCGAAATCGTCATCATGAGCATCACGATCGCCG
>CANJRZ010000310.1 GCA_947476735.1 Sphingomonadaceae bacterium | reverse complement strand
GGGCTCGCCTGCATTCCGACCATGGCCGCTGCGCGCAGCCAGATCCGCGCTGTGGGTTCCTCGACCGTCTATCCATTCGCGACTGCAGTGGCCGAGCGGCTCGCGCGCGCCAATCCGAACATGAAGCCCCCGGTCATCGAATCGACCGGCACTGGCGGTGGCATGAAACTATTCTGCGCCGGCGTCGGTGAGCAGCATCCTGACATCGAGAACGCCTCACGCCGCATCAAGCCATCAGAAATAAAGCAGTGCGCCGCTAACGGCGTCACTCAAATAACCGAGATTCAGGTCGGCCTTGACGGAATCGCCTTCTCGACCGCCAAGGCGACCGGCCTCAGCAACGTTACCGTAGTCGACATCTACAAGGCACTGGCCAAGACGCCGTTCGGTAAGCCGAACAAGGCCAAGACCTGGAAGGACGTCAACGGCAGCCTTCCTGCCCTTCCTATCCGCGTGTTCGGCCCGCCTCCGACATCGGGGACCCGCGATGCCTTTGGCGAACTGATCATGACTGCAGGATGCAGCTCCAGTCCAGCCATGCTGGCGCTCAAGAAGAGCGACGAGAACAAGTTCAAGGCGATCTGCACCGGCGTCCGTGAGGATGGTGCCTATGTCGAATCGGGTGAGAATGATAATCTCATCGTCCAGAAGCTCGAGAGCAATCCGGGAACGCTCGGCCTGTTCGGCTACTCCTATCTCGAGGAGAATGCCGACAAGCTGAAGGGCGTCTCGATCAATGGCATCGAACCGACCTACGACTCGATCGCCGCGTTCAAATATCCGGGTTCGAGGCCGCTCTACATTTATGTGAAGAACGCGCATGTCCGCGCCATACCAGCGATCAAGGCTTATATTGCTGAGTTCACGAAGGAAGCGGCCTGGGGCAAGGGCGGTTATCTCATCAAGCGTGGCATGATCGCCGCCCCGGATGCGATCCGCGCCAAGAGCGCCGCTGCAGCACGCGCACTGACGCCACTCGATCCTGCCGACGTCAAGTAACGGTCGCGCCGATCACCAGAAGATTCAGAAGGGGACGCCAAAGTGAAAAATCATCTGCACTTGCTGCTCATCGCAGCGAGTTCCCTGGCACTCGCCAGTGCCGCGCAGGCTCAGGAAGCAACTCCGGAAGCCGATCAGGCTGTTGAGGTTGTCGAGGAAAAGCCTGACGCTTCGGCCGAACTCGAATTCCTGAAGGCCCAGGTCGAGGCTCTGCAAGCCCAGATCGAACAGCTTGCTGCCCGCACCGCCAAGGCTGAACCAAGCTGGAAGGGCGCGCCGCAATGGGCCGACACAGCCGGCTGGACCTTTAAACCGAAAGGAGTCCTGCAGTTCGACGCCGGCTATGTCTCGCTACCGAGAAGGATTGCGGGAACGGTTGCCGTCGGCGGAACCAGCCCAGGTTCGGGCGTTAACACGAACAACCTCGGCTGGGGCGAACGCGCCCGCCGTCTGATCTTCGGTGTCGAAGGTGCGATCCCGGGCGGCTTCGGCTACAAGTTCGAGCTCGAACTTTCGCAAGGCGGGGTCAACTATGAGGATCTGGTAATCAGTTACCAGAAGCCGGGCAGCCCCTGGAGCGTAACCCTCGGCCATCAATATCCTCTGTCGAGCCTCGAATTGCTGACCAGCAACCGCTTCACCAGCTTCATGGAGCGCGCCGGCAATACCGACGCCTTCGGCTTCGGCCGTCGCATCGGCGGTACTGTCGCTTATAGCGATCCGGCCGGCCAATGGGCTCTCGCAGGCGGGCTCTATGGTGAGGATATCGCCAATTCAAACGTCGCCCGGACCGGCTGGCAAGCAAGTGTGCGTGGCTATTATTCACCGGTCATCAGCGGCGTACAGACGCATTTCGGCTTCCAGTACCAGCACCGCAATGCGCCGACAGACGCGCAGAACGTAAGGTATCGCCAGCGTCCCTATACCCAGATCACCGATCAGCGCTTCATTGACACCGGCGCCATCGCGGCGCGCGGTGACGATATCCTCGGCGGCGAACTCGCTGCGATCTACAAGTCCTTTCACTTCGCCAGCGAATATCAGATGCTCTGGGTTCGCGGCTTCCGGCCGGGCAAGACGTTCGGCGTCAACAATGGCGCCGGCACGACCAATTTCACCGCCAAGGATCCCACATTCCGCTCAGGCTATGCTGAAATCGGCTACTTTCTGACAGGTGAAACGCGCGGCTATAAGGGCGGCAAGTGGGATCGCACCAAGGTGCTTCATCCGATCACCGAGGGCGGCATCGGCGCCTGGCAAATCAACGGCCGTTTCGACTTTACCGATCTCAACGACCGCGTCGCTCCAGGCACAGTGCTGACCGGCAACGGCATCACTTATGTCAATGGCGGTAGGACGATGGGCTATGAGGCGAGCCTGATCTGGCTGCCGATCGACTATGTGAAGTTCATGCTGCAATTTGCCCATTCGGATATATCCGGCGGTCCTTCCGCACGAGCCTTCTCAGGGTTCACCACCCCGGCACCGTCTGGCTTCCGCCACAAATATGGCGTCGATGCCATGACCTTTCGGACCCAACTCGACTTCTAAAGCCGATCATTCTCGAACCAGGCACCGCCGGAGTCATCCGGCGGTGCTTCTTGCCGTTCACAACTTAGCCGACAAAGGCCCGAGGTACGGAATTGCGCTGAGCTACCGGGGCGGTCCTACAGTATCAGATCGCTGATGCGGGCGTCACAGACCAGTGACACCCAGCCCAGCCAGCCAGCCAGCGCCAGGAACACGCCGAACCGTACCGACGATGTCGCTGACACCGCGCCGCCCCGCAACATGCCGGTCAAGCTCCACAATATCCCCATCAGTGCCGCGCCGAAGAGGACGGCCGGCAGTATGTGCCAGCCGACCCACAACCCGATCGCTCCAAATAATTTCACATCGCCTCCGCCCATCCCTTCGCGGTGGCGGAGCCGGCGATAGCCATGCCTGAGTGCCGTAAAGGCCAGAAAGCCCACCGCCCCTCCGATCAACCTGTCGGGCAGGGCGGGCGGAACGCCTGCCAGCCCCAGCCCCACGCCAGTCACTGCCAGCGGCAAGGTCAGACGATCAGGCAGCCAGCCATGGCGGTCATCGAGCAGTGCCAGCGCCAGCAGCAGCCAGCCGAACACGGCGCCGGCGGCAGCCACACGGAGATCGGCAGTCATTGCAAAGCTGGCCGCCCCGATAACCGCCGCTAGCAGCTCGGAGATTGGATGCACCGCGTCGACCGGCGCGCCGCAGCAGGCCGCCCGTCCGCGCTGGAGCACGAAGCTGAGGATCGGGATGAGCCGCACCGCGGGTACCGGCGCGCCGCAGCCGTCACACGCCGAACGCCCCCTTGCTACTGACAAGCCCCTGGGCCAGCGCATGACGAGCGTGGCGATGAAGCTGCCGAAGATCGCACCCAGCAGTGCAGCGGCCAAGATGAGCATTGCCCCGGTTAACCTCCTGTAACCGCCGCTGTCACGGGGTCGTCATCGAACCATGCAATAGCCTCGACCAGTAGCATAGTCAGGATTTCACATGCGCAACGTCGGAAGCTGCGGGTGCAGTTTGCTCGGAAGGCTGCTGATCTTCGCCACGCGCAACAGCACGGCATCGATACCGGTTCAGAGGTTGAGCAAGGCCGGGTCGCCGCCCTGCGCGGTGATGTTGACCGACAGCGCGCGCTCGGTCGCGTAGCGCAGCAGGGCGTGGGGGCCGCCGGCTTTCGGGCCGGTGCCGGACAGGCCCTCGCCACCGAAAGGCTGCACGCCGACGACCGCGCCGATGATCGAGCGGTTCACATAGACATTGCCGGCGGGAACCAGCGCGCGAACCTCTTCGGCGAAGCGTTCGATGCGGCTGTGGATGCCGAGGGTCAGTCCGTAGCGGCGGGCGGCGAGTTTGCCGGCGACGGCGGCGAGATCGGGTCGATCATAACGGATTATGTGGAGGATTGGGCCGAAGATTTCGCGGTCGAGGAAGTCGGCGGAGGGAATCTCGGCCATTACGGGTCCGAAATGATCTCCGCCGGCGGGTGCGGGGCAAGAATGTAGGACAATCGCGTCGCGCTCGAGCCGGGCGCGATGGGCGACCAGCGCGGCCCGGGCGTCGGCGTCGATCACCGGACCGACATCGGTCGCGGGGTCGCAGGGATCACCGATCACCAGCGCGTCCATCGCGCCCTTCAGCGTGGCGATCAGTTCGTCGGCGCTCTCGCGGGGAACGAACAGCAGGCGGAGCGCCGAGCAGCGCTGGCCCGCGGAGCCGAAGGCTGAGAGGATGACATCGTCGACGACCTATTCGCGCAGCGCGGTGGTGTCGACGAACATGCCGTTGAGGCCGCCAGTCTCGGCGATGAAGGGGATGATCGGCCCGTCGCGCGCAGCGAGCCGGCGGTTGATCGCCCAGGCGGTCTCGGTGCCGCCGGTGAAGGCGACGCCGTCAATGCCCGGATGGCCGGTGATCGCGCCGCCGACCACCGCGCCGTCGCCCGGCAGCAAAGCGAGCAAGGCGGGATCGAGCCCGGCGGCGTGGAACAGCCGGACGGCGCGCGCCGCGATCAGCGGGGTCTGCTCGGCGGGCTTGGCGAGGACGGCGTTGCCGGCGGCGAGCGCGGCGGCGATCTGGCCGGTGAAGATGGCGAGCGGGAAGTTCCACGGGCTGATGCAGGCGAAGACGCCGCGGCCCGCGAGGGCGAGCTGGTTGACCTCCCCGACCGGCCCGGCGAGCAGGGTCGGCGCGCCGAACTGCCGCTCGGCGAGATCGGCGTAGTAGCGGCAGAAGTCGATCGCCTCGCGCACCTCGGAGACGCCGTCATTGAGCGTCTTGCCGGCTTCGAGCGACAGCAAGGCGATGAGCGGATCCATCTCCCGCTCGAGCGCGTCGGCCATGGCGCGGAGCACCACAGCGCGCGCCCCGCCACCGATCGCGTTCCAGCCCGGCTGCGCGGCGCGCGCGGCGACGACGGCGCGATCGATGTCGGCGGGCGTCGCGGCAGAGGCATAGCCGATCACCCGGCTGCGATCGGCGGGACAGGTGACCGGATCGGCGGCAGCGGCGATCAGCCGCCCCTCGACGATCGCGCCCGAGGTTGCGCGCTCACCGGCGACAAGCGCCACCGCCTTCGCGGCGCGCGCACGCTCCTCGACCAGCGCATAGTCACGGCCGAGCGGGTTGCGGCGGCCGGGCCCGTAAATGTCGGCGGGGAGCGCGATGCGGGCATGGCGGGCGGGATGCGCCGCGACGGCGGAGACCGGATCGGCGACGACCAGATCGGCGGGCACCCGATCATCGAGCAGGGCGTGGACGAAACTGGTGTTGGCGCCATTTTCGAGCAGGCGGCGGACGAGATAGGGGAGCAGCTCCTCATGCCCGCCGACCGGGGCATAAGCGCGAAGCCGCAGCGCGCCGTAACGCTGTTCGGCCGCAGCATAGAGTGCCTCGCCCATGCCGTGCAGCCGCTGATGCTCGATC
>CANJRZ010000309.1 GCA_947476735.1 Sphingomonadaceae bacterium | reverse complement strand
TCTCGCCGGCCTCCATGCGCTGGAGGGCCGCCGGTTCGACATATTGGTCGTGGGGGCGGGCTTTGCCGGCGCGGTGATGGCCGAGCGACTTGCGGCCGACGCGGGGCTCGATGTGCTGGTGATCGACCGTCGCCCCCATATCGGCGGCAACGCCTATGACGAGCATGATGCGGCGGGCATCCTGATCCATCGCTACGGGCCGCACATCTTTCACACCAACAGCCAGGACGTGGTTGCCTATCTGTCGCGCTTCACCGGGTGGCGGTCCTATGAGCATCGTGTGATGGCCGATGTTCGCGAAATGAGGGTGCCCATCCCGATCAACCGCACCACATTGAATCTGCTCTTCGACGCCGGCCTCACCAGTGAAGCGCAGGCCGAGGCATTTCTCCAGGCGCGCGCCGAGGCGGTCGATCCGGTCCGAACCTCGGAGGATGTCGTCGTCGCGCGCGTGGGCCGCGAACTCTATGAACTGTTCTTCCGGGGCTATACCCGCAAGCAATGGGGCATGGATCCGTCTGAACTCGACCGCTCGGTAACGGCACGGATACCCGTGCGCACCAATATCGACGACCGCTATTTCACCGATGAATTCCAGGCGATGCCGCTGAATGGCTACACCGCGATGTTTGAACGCATCCTCGATCATGAACGGATCTCGGTGCTGACCGGCGTCGATTTCGCCGATGCGCGTGAGCGGGTAGCCTTCGGCCGGCTCGTCTATACCGGGCCGATCGACGAGTATTTCGGCCATGCGCACGGCCGGCTGCCCTATCGCTCGCTGCGCTTCCGCCATGAAACCCACGAAGTCGACCAGTTCCAGCCAACGGGCGTGATCAACTATCCCGACGAGGCGGTGCCGTATACCCGGATAACCGAGTTCAGGCATCTGACTGGCCAGACCTCGCCGGTCACCAGCATAAGCTATGAATATCCAACTGCCGAAGGCGATCCCTATTACCCGGTGCCTACGCCCGAGAATCAGGCGTTGTTCAAGCGTTACGAAGCCATGGCCGACGCACTGGATGATGTTTGCTTCGTCGGTCGCCTCGCGACCTACCGCTATTATAATATGGACCAGGTCGTCGCGCAGGCGCTGGCGACCTATCGCCGGTGGTCGTAATGAAGGGGCGGATGCGCGAGGCGAAGTTGCGTATCGCGCGGCGTGTCGGTGGCATTCGGGCGTCGGCGCGGGCGGCACCGGCGACCTGCCGGATGCTGCTCGTAAGTGACGGTCGCGAATATACCAGCGAACAGCAATTCGCTCCAATCTGGCGGCATCAACGCCGGCTGCGCCACGATCTCGGTCTCGCCGTCCGCTGGCTCCCGCTCGACGTGGCGCTGGCGCAGCTGGCACGCCTGTCCGGCCGCTTCGATATTGTCGGTCTCAAACTGTCCTTTCGTCGCCCCGCCGACGAGATTGAGGCCATTGTCGACCGGTTTCGCGCGTTGGCAGACGGCGCGGACGCCAGTCTCGTCTATTTCGATGGCGACGACGACAGTGGCATTCTCTGGCCGAACCTTCTCGACCGCGCTGACCTTTATGTGAAAAAGCATATCTTCCACGATCCCGCCGCCTATGCCGCGCGCTTTGTCGGCAAGAGCAACCTCACCACATATGTGGCCAATGCAACCGGGAGATCCTTCGCGACCGACATCATTCCTTCGGCCGGCGGGATCGATCCGGCCGCGCTCGGCAAACTCCACCTCGGCTGGAGCATTGCACTCGACGACAAGATCGCAGGCCTAAGCCCCCATAGACCCGATACTGATCGACCGATCGACATCTGTGGCCGGGCTTATGTGTCGCCGGAAAACTGGCTGCACGGCCTGCGCGCGCCGGCGGTGGCGGCGCTGGAAGCGATCGAAGGGCGCTGGAAGGTCAAAGTGCCCCGCGGCCGCGTGTCGCAAGCGGAATATGACCGCGAAATGCGCGCGGCGAAGATCTGTGTCAGCCCGTTCGGTTATGGCGAGATATGCTGGCGCGACTTCGAGGCGATCATGAGTGGCTGCCTGCTGGTAAAGCCTGACACCCGCCATATCCGCAGCCTGCCCGACTTGTTTGTCGCTGGCGAAACCTACCTCCCGGTGGCCTGGGACTATTCGGATCTCGAGGCGGTGTGCGCGCCGGTGCTGGCTGATGACGGTGCCCGACTCGCCATCGCGCGGACCGCGCAGAACAAGCTGATCGAAGCGCTGTCCGGCACCTGGTTTCTGGATCGAATGGGCGAGCTTATCCGCCGCCTTTGATCCCACGGGACGAAGTTTCGCGGCGCTATTGACAGGTTTCCGTACCAGCAGCAGGCCAGGTGTCGATCAATAGGAGAAGTCTGCCGTGGAGAAGCAGTTTTTGGATGTCGCCAAGGCCCAGCTCCAGGCCGAAGGTTGGTGTGTCATCCCTGATGTGATCTCCCGCGAGCAGGCGGCCGAAGGCCATCGTCGGCTATGGGCCATCGCCGAGGCCAATGCTCGCGACGGTTTTAGTTGCCTGCTGCCCGACATCGATCCGGATTCGCGCATGGTCCGGGTCCTTTCGCCGCTCTCATCGGACGGCTTCTTCCGCGAGCTGATCCAGAACCCCACCGCGCTGGCGATGGCGCGCGCGGTGATCGGCCATGATCTCGTCGTGGCCAATTGCACCGCCAATATCTCGCAACCCGGCTCGGCACCAATGGCGCTGCACGCCGACCTGGCCTTCATACTGCCCGAGCCATGGATCCATCCCTGGTCGGCCAACGTCGTCTTTTGCCTGACCGATGTATATCCGAACAATGGCGCGACCCGCTACATCCCGGGCAGCCACCGCTGGACGACGATGGCCGATGTGCCAGCCAATGCCAGCGAACTGCTGGAGCCGTTTACCGCCAAGGCCGGATCGATCGTCGTGATGGACGGCCGACTCTGGCACACCTCGGGCAACAACATCACCACAAATGAGGAGCGGGCGCTGTTGTTCGGCTATTATTCGGCCTATTTCCTCCGACCGATGATCAACTGGAGCCTTGCCATCCCGGCCGAAGCGCAGGCGAGCGCCTCACCCGTTCTGCGTGATCTGCTCGGTCTTGACGTGTTCGCCAATGCGTCGAACACCGATCAGCAGGGTCATTGGCGCGGCATGCCGGTCGGCAAGGAACGGGCAATGGCCGATCTTCATTTGGTCCGCTCGGCCAGGGTCGCGTCGGCGGCCTGATATAAACGATACATCAGGAGAGATGGATTGGCTCACGAACTGGCTGGCAAGGTCGCGATCATCACCGGGGGCGCCGGCGGGATAGGGCGGGCCACCGCAAAGCTGTTCGTCGAGGAAGGCGCGAAGGTGATCCTCGCCGATCTCGATGTCGAACGCGGCGAGGCGGAAGCTGCCAGCCTTGGCGAAAGTGCGATCTTCCACCGGACGGACGTCAGCCAGGAGGGCGATATCGAGGCGGTGGTCGATCGCGCGGTCAGCGCCTTCGGCGGGCTCCACATCATGTTCAACAATGCCGGCATTGTCGGCGGTATGAAGCCGAAATCGACCCGGCTGATCGACGCCGACCTGGGTGATTTCCACAAGATCATGGGCGTCAACGTGCTCGGCGCGATGTACGGCTGCCAATATGCTGCGCGGCAGATGGTCAAACAGGGCGGCGGCGGATCGATCATCAACACCGCCTCGATCGCCGGCGTCACCCCGGGCTTCGGCTTCCAGATCTATCGCGCGTCGAAAGCGGCGCTGATCAACTTCACCAAATCGGCCGCGGTCGATTTCGCCGAATATGCGATCCGCGTGAACGTGATCGTCCCGGGGCATATCCGCACGACGATCTCATCCTACCGCGAGCCGGGCATGAGCCAGGAACTCGCCGACAAGCTGGAAGCGACGATGGAGCCGATCTGGTTCGCAAACCAGCCGCTCAAGCAGCGCGGCCAGCCGCTCGACATCGCCAATGCCGCGCTGTTCCTTGGCAGCGACCGATCGAGCTATTCGACCGGCGGGATCATCAGCGTCGACGGCGGAATCACCGCTGGCGATCCGGTCAATCACATCCAGGAGATGATCGATGCCCGCGCCAGCGTGTTGGCCGCACAATAGGGCGGGAGGGGAGATTCGATGCGCATCTCGGTGCAGACTTTCGTGACCGGCCAGGAACGCGAGCCGATGGCAGAGTTCATCGCCGGCGTTGCCAAAGCACTCGAGGAACGTGGCGTCGCCGGCGTCTGGATGGCCGAGCATGTGGTGACATTCGACCGGTACGACGCTGCCTACAAATATCCTTATGCCGACGACGGTACGCCGCCTGAGGTGATGAACCATGTCGGAATGATCGAACCGCTCACTGGTCTCGTGGCGATGGCGATGTGCAGCACCAGCCTCCGGCTTGGCACCGGCATCGCGATCCTGCCGCAGCGCAACCCGCTCTATTTCGCGAAGCAGGCCGCGGTGGTCGATCGGCTCTCCAACGGCCGCTTCCTCGCCGGCCTTGGCGTCGGCTGGAGTGCGCAGGAGTTCGCCGCGACCGGCACGCCGTTCGAGCATCGCGGTTCGAGGATGCGCGACTATATCCAGGTGGTTCGCACTCTGTGGGCCGATGAGCGGTCGAGCTTCGAGGGGCGCTTCTACACCCTCCCTGAATGCAAGCATGAGCCCAAGCCGATCCAGCGCCCGCATCCGCCCTTCTATTTTGGCGGGGAGAGCGAAGCTGCGTTGCGCCGGGTCGCCGAGTTCGGCCAGGGCTGGTTCTCGATGCGGCTGACCCCCGCCGAGATCGGCGCGCGGCTGACCATCCTGAGCGACATGCTCGCCGAACATGGCCGCACGCTCGGCGAGATCGACCTCGTCACCGGCCCCGCCGACCTGCCATGTAACGCCGATACGCTGGCCGCCTATGCCGAGCTTGGTGTCAACGAGGTCTCGGGGATTTGTTTCGGCGATTCACTGGACAATTATCTGCGTACCGCGGATCAGGTGCTGACCCAATTGGTCGAGCCTGCGCAGAAGCTTTAGCCGCAGAGCAAGCGGCGCGCGCACAGAGGAGAGGTGGACATGGCTACATCGGAAGCGGCGGCACGGCCTGAGCTGCTCGCGGCAAGCGACCAGCAGATCGAAGACGCGATTCAGTATGCCGACCCGATGGTGCTGCGCGCAATTCTTTACCAGCTGACCGGCGATCCCGATGTGTCCACCGTCGAGACCAAGACGATCCTGCGCGGCTATTATGAAGGCATCATCCCGGCCCACGAGGAAGATATCGCGATGTTGCGGACCAAGGCGGCCGACTTTCTGAAGAGCTATCGCGATTCAGGCGCCGGGCCAATCGGCAGCGGTCCGTCCGAACGTTTGCCCACCAGTCTCGAGATGCTGTTCGGTGCCCCGATCCCCCGGGAAAATATCGACCTCTACCTGGAGGAACTGGCGCTCGACCCCTGGGCGCGGGCGCTCCAATGGCAGGCGGAACCCGACTCCGAGCGGCTGCGTGACTTCAGCG
>CANJRZ010000308.1 GCA_947476735.1 Sphingomonadaceae bacterium | reverse complement strand
CTGGCGTCGGATCGCGCGGCGCTGCGGTCGGCCGATCTTGCGCTGCTCGCGATCGAACAGGCGGTTGACCGGCGCGCGGCGGATGTCCCCGATCGGCTCGCCGCCTGGCGGGCTGATCTTGCCCGCTGGACGCCGCCGGTCCTGCGCGATGAACCGCGCTCGCTGTTCAACCGCTCCCTGCTCGAAGCCGCCCTGGCGCGCTGACATGAAAACATCAATCGTGCGTTGTAGGAAGAACGTCGCGTGTTTGATACCTAGCTTGAGCAAAGCGAAAGGAGTTCTGCCATGACCTATGTCGATGGGTTCATCATGGCCGTTAAGAAGGACAGGCTGGACGACTATCGGAAGATGGCCGAGATCGGTTGCATGGTGTGGAAGGAGCATGGCGCGATCGACTATGTCGAAGCCGTCGCCGACGATGTCTCGGTCGGTGAGCACACCAGTTTCCCACGCGCCGTAAAGCTCGAGGACGACGAGGTCGTGATCTTTGCCTATGTCACCTATCCGTCGCGCGAAGTCCGCGATGCCTGCATGAAGAAGGTGATGAAGGACGAGCGGATGAAGGGCGACATGGCCGACATGCCGTTTGACGCAAAGCGCATGATCTATGGCGGCTTCAAGGCGATCGTGGAGGGTTGATGAGGTGATGCGGCGGGCGTCGGGTGGCGGGCTGTCCACCTGCAATCTGCCGCACGTTTCGGCGGCCGGGCCGTCAGGCGTTTTCGGCCGGCTGACGTAATCCGAAGGCTTCGGCAACCAACTCGTAAGAGCGGCGGCGTTCGGCGTGGCTCGGCAGTATGTTGACCAGCATCATTTCCTGCGCCCCATAGGAGCCGGCAAGCTTTTCGATCTCTTCGCGCACCTGCGCCGGATCGCCGAGGATCATGCGGCGGTCGCGGCGCGCAGTAGCGGGGTTCTCACGCAGCCATGCCTTCGCGGTCTCGACCGAGGGAATGCGGATCTGGATCCCCCGGATGAAGTGGGCGAACATCATGTCAAACGGGGCTGCCAGCTCGGCGGCTTCGGCCTGATCGGCTGCGGCGACCACCCAGGTGCCGACCATCACATAGGGCTCGTTCAGCCAGCGCGAGGGCCTGAACGAGCGGCGGTAGAGATCGGCGAGCGGCGCCGCATGCGGATTGATGAAATCGGCGATGCAATAGGGCAGGCCGAGCTCGCCCGCCCAGCCGGCGCTGTCGGGCGATGAGCCGAGCATCCACGGATCGGGTGAGCCTTCGGTGCCGTCGGGCAGCGATTTGGCGAGCGGCGCGAAGACATGGTCGTCAGGCAGGCTGTCCGAGAGATAGGCGAGCAGCTCGGCGACATGGTTTGGAAAGTCATCCGAGGGCATGCGGCGCGACCGATCCCGCTGGAGCGCATAGGCGGCGCGCTGGTCGGTGCCCGGCGCCCGGCCAAGGCCGAGATCGATCCGTCCCGGCGCCATCGCGCCGAGCAGCCGGAACGTCTCGGCGATCTTGAAGGGCGAGAAATGCGGCAGCATGATCCCGCCCGATCCGACCCTTATCCGCTCGGTGGCGAGCGCAACCGGCCCGATCATCACCTCGGGGGCGACCCCGACAATGCTCAGCGAAGCATGATGCTCGGCCAGCCAGTAGCGGTCATAGCCGAGGCTGTCGCACAGCACAGCGAGGTCGATCGTGTTGCGCACGGCATCGGCGGCGGTCATCCCCTCGGCGACGGGGGATTGATCGAGCACCGACAGGCGGAAGGGAGCGGGGCGGATCATGGGGTGTTCGAGACGGAAGCCCGAGCCTCCTCTCCCGCAAGCGAGAGAGGGCTAAAACGGGCGACGAAAGCAGAACTCAAGCCCCCGTCATCCCCTGTTCGGTCTTCTGCCCCTTGTCGGGCCCGCCCGGCGTCTTCGGCATGTCCTGGCCGCGCTTGCGCAGCCATTGGCGGATCGCCTCGATGTCGTCGTCGGACAGTTCCCCATATTTGGGCATGCCGGCGCTGACGAGGACGCCGTCGCGGAGGATCGCCTTGAAGCCTTCCGCGCTCGCCGGATAGGGCGAGATGCGCAGATCGGGCGCGGTGCCGCCGGGCACGGCGTTGGGGCCGTGGCAGATCAGGCAGGCGTTGCGCGCGAACAGACCTGCGCCTTTCGCTTCAAGATCCGGATTGGCGCGGTAGTCCGGGTCCAGCGGCGCGACCAGCGGGGCCGGCGGGGCCGATCGGGGCAGGCGGGTCTTCGCATCGAGCGCGAAGGTCAGCACCCGGCGCGGCATCCGGTAGTCGGTGCGGTAGCGGGCGTTGCCGGCCGAGAAGATGCCGCCGCCTGACGCGCCGTTGCCGGTGATGACAGTGACATATTGGCGGCCGCCGACCGAATAGCTGATCGGGGGCGCCGCGATCGGGGCGTCGGCCTGGAAGGTCCAGACCGCCTTGCCGCTACGCGCGTCATAGGCGACGAACACCCCGTCGATGCGGCCCTGGAAGACGAGATCGCCCGCGGTCGCCATCGTACCGCCCGGCCAGTTGCCGGGCAGGTCGACCTTCCAGCGCGGCGACTGGGTCAGCGGATCCCACGCTGTCAGGTGGCTGGTGTGCGCGCCGGGCAGTGCGGGATCGGACTCCCCCTTGTAGCCGCTGCCGGCCTTCTTCGGATCGGACAGGTCGATCCCCTCGTCGCCGATCATCGAGGCGCCCTCGATCACCGGCAGATAGGTGAGGCCGGTGCGCGGGCTGAAGCTCTGCGGAATCCAGCTGTGCGCGCCGCGCACGCCGGGCCACATCTCGAACATGCCCTTGCCATGATAGCGGATGCCGGGGTTCTCGATCGGCCGGCCGGTCTTCTGATCGATGCTGTAGGCCCAGGTCACCTTGGCGAAATTCTTGGCCGAGATGAACTGGCCGGTGACGCGATCGATGACGTAGAAGAAGCCGTTCTTCGGTGCGTGGAGCGCCACCTTGCGAGGCTTGCCGTCGATCACCAGGTCGGCGAGGGTGATGTCCTGGGTCGAGGTGCAGTCCCACTGTTCGCCGGGGCAGGTCTGGTAATGCCAGACATATTCGCCAGTCTTGGCCTTCACCGCGACGACCGAGGCAAGGAAGAGATTGTCGCCGCCGCCCGAGCTGCGCAGCAGCTGGTTGTAGGGATAGCCGTTGCCGACTCCGATATAGATATAGTCGAGCTCGGGATCATAGCTGAGGCTGTGCCAGGCGGTGCCGCCGCCGCCGCCGCCATAGCGATCGCCGAGCCAGGTCTTCGCGGCCATTTCGAGCGCGGCATTTTCCTGCGGACCGACCGGGTTCGGGGTGGTGTAGAACCGCCATACCTGCTTGCCGCTGATCGCGTCATAAGCGGTGACGTAGCCGCGGATCGGGGTGATATCGCCGCCGCCATGGCCGATGATCACCTTGCCGTCGTAGACGCGCGGCGCGCCGGTCATGTTGCGGATCTGGGTGGGATCGATCTCCTGCGCGTCCCACAGCTGCTTGCCGCTCCGGGCATCGACCGCGACAAGGCGGCCGTCCTGGGTGGGGATGAAGACGCGGTGGTTCCAGTAGGCGAGCCCCTTGGGGCCCCAGCCGACCCTGAGCAGCTTGCCGGCGCGTTCGCGGGCATGGCTCTCGAACTCCCACAGCAGCTTGCCCGAAACCGCGTTGAGCGCGCGGATGGTGCCATGGCCGGTGACGACGAACACCTTGCCCTCGGCCATCACCGGCTGAGTGACGCTGTTGCCGGGGGGAAGCTCGAACTGCCAGGCGAGGCCGAGCCGCGGGACGGTGTTCAGGTTGACCTGGTCGAGCGGGCTGTAATGCTGTTCGCGCCCGTCATTGCCGAAGCTCTGCCAGTCGGCGTCGGGCAGCTTCTTCGGCGTCGCCGCGCTGAGCGCGATCGCGAGCAGGATCGCGGCCATGACCGCGAACAGAAAGAAGAGGCCGGCATTACTCCGGCGACGGCGTTGGGCTTGCATGGTCCTCTCCTTCGCTCGCTTCAATGCTGAGCAGACGTACAGCATGATAGCGGCTGCGCTTGACCGGGAAAGCCAATTCTCACTGCGCCTCGTCCGGTAATCGCGCCGGCGCCCCGCCGCTGGTCGCGCGCAGATAGCGGGCGATCGCCCTGATCTTGCGGGAGCGCAGGCCATGTATGAGGCGGTTGCGATTGCCGAGCGGCGCGCCCGCCCTGCCACCGTGCATCCGGCACCGCTCGCTGCCGCCGACGGCCGGCGAGCGGCACGGCTCCCCGGCCCGGGTGCGCGCTCCGCAGCGTGGCGCGGCTGCCAAATTTTCCGGTTGCATGGGATTGAACGCCGAATTTTTCATTTTTTCGCTGTTGCCGCCATTCGCTCCGAAATCGCCCTGGCGCGATAAGCCCTGGCGATCGCCTCCATCGACGACCGGGCATTGGCATTCGCCCGCAAGGCCAGCCGGAGATAGGGCTGTGCGGTGAGCGGCGCTTCCTTGAAGGCCTGCACGGAGACCTCCAGCATATCGTTGAACAGGACATTGAGCTGGTTCGCCTGCTCACGCATCATTTCGTTCATCATCTCAATGGGATCTTCAGGCCATTGTTGCCTGGTGCCGCCGGCCTCTGGCGCGGCTTCGCAGGTCTCGATCATCGGGTCTGTCATGGGCGTTCGACTCCGGGAGAAAGGGGCCGGATCGCCTAGCAAAAAAGATCGAACAAAACAAGAACAAATGGTTTGATCGCGAATTGCCGGTCCCTTGCTCTCCATTTCCGGAGACGTCCACCGCCACAGTGATTTCGGTATCGCCGGGCTCGGGTTCGGGAAGGCCAGCCGATCAATGCCGCGCTGATCGTCGAGCCGCGCGCCGCCGCCTACCCCGCCGCCGCCTCATGCGCGGCGTCGATGATCCAGCGACCGCTGTCCTTCGCCTGTTCGTAGATGTCGAGATGGGTGATGCGGTTTTGCGCGTCGAACACATAGACCGCGATCACATTCTTGCGGATGAAATCCTCACCATCCTTGTAGTGGCGCTCCTCGATTTCCTGGAAGACGGTGTTGGCGATCTCGGTGGTGCGGAACACGGTCATTTCGAAGCGGGTGGTACCGGCCCACTGGCTGAGGAAGCGGATATATTCGGGCCAGCTCATCTCTTCCATATAGGCGCCGACGCGTTTGAAGCTGTCGACCGCGACGCATTCGGCGAGCGGCGTCCAGTCGATCTCGCCGCCTCCGGCGACCGCGCGCTCGCCGATCAGCGCGCAATAGCGGTCGACCACCCGCATCAGCGGGCCGGATTCATGGTTGAGGGCGGTGGCGGTGTTGGTTTCCATGATGATGTCCTCCTGGCGGGTCAGGTCAAGGTCAGGCGTACGTCTTTGAGATGCCGCTTCGACAGGCTCGGCGGTTGCTCAGGATGAGCCGGTAGGGAATAGTCGCATTCACCGGGGCGCTAGGGCCGGTCCAGCCATGCATCCAGCACCGAATGGAAATGGGCGAGGCGGACTTCCTGGCGGGTGAGCGCCATCTCGG
>CANJRZ010000307.1 GCA_947476735.1 Sphingomonadaceae bacterium | reverse complement strand
GGGAAGGTGATCCGGGTGTAGCGGGTCGCGAGCTCGAATTTCTCGGGCCCGCCATCGGGGAAGCCCCCGGTCATCGCCCAGACGATCGGTCCCGCGGCGAGCATCATGATGACAGTGAAGATGATCAGGAAGGGCAGGAGTACTGCGAGCACATCCTCGGCGAAGCGCAGCGCGACACGCAAGCCGCTGCCTTCCTCCTGCGCATCGGCTTCGGCAACGGTGCGGTTGAACATCGGCACGAAGGCAGCCGAGAATGCTCCCTCTGCAAAAAGTGCGCGAAACAGGTTGGGTAGGCGCCAGGCAATCAGGAAAGCGTCAGAGGCGAAGCCGGCGCCGACATAGCGCGCCATCAACATGTCGCGCAGGAAGCCGAGTATCCGGCTGATCAGGGTCAGTCCGCCGATCGTCGCGCTGGCACGAAGGAGGTTCAACCTAAAGCCTCCCTATTCGCAGCACGGGGAGGGGGACCATCAGCAGAATGGTGGAGGGGTTGGTCACCGCTCCACCTGCACAATGATGGTCGTGATGCTTGGCATTACCCCTCCACCGACTGAGCCGGTCCCTCTCCCACGCTTCGTGCGGGCAGGAATGAATCGATGGTCAGGCCTGGCCGGCCGGCTCGCCCTGGAGCTGGGCCTGTTGCTCGGCCTGCTGCAGGTACAGCGCGCCAAAGTCGATCGGTTCGAGCAGCAGCGAGGGGAAGTTGCCGTCGCGAATCGCGTCGGCGACGACCCGGCGTGCATAGGGGAACAGCAGGCGAGGCGCCTCGGCGAGCAAGAAGGGTGGCAGATGATCCTCAGGGACATTCCTGATGCCGAACAGCCCGGCATAGATCAGTTCGACCGCATAAGAAGTGAGGTCGCCCTGCTTTGCGGTGACCTCGATCTTGAGCGCGACCTCGTAAAGATCTTCGCCGGCAAGTTGCGAACCGATGTTGAACTGGACGTCGATCTGGGGCTGTTCGGGCGCCTGGTATATGCCCGGGGCGTTGGGATTCTCGAATGAGAGATCCTTCACATATTGGGCAATCAGCGCCACCTGGGGCATGGTGTCCTCGCCGTTGCTCAGCTGCTCGTCGGCGCCCGTCTGTTCGCTCATCACACTCTTCCACATCAAGGTTGGGCCGGGTGATCGTCGCTGGCGTCGACCCTCGGCGATTGGGCCACGCGCCTAGCAGGCGAGGCGGGACGGGGCAATGGCGGGCTAGCCGAGTGGGCGCAAATCCGTTTTGAAGTCGGGCGCCAACAATCGCCACCGAGCCATTTGAATATTCAACCCGTTATCCCTATGTTGCAGGTCAGGCAGTGTATGGAGGCCCGGTGACCACGATTGTCATTCTCGCGATGGTGTTCCTTTTCGTTGCGTTCCGGCTGTGGAGCGTGCTGGGCCGTCGCACGGGGCATGAGCAGACGATTGCGCGCCCGGCCGAAGCTGCGCCCGCCCCGATCGGTGCCGGACGCTCGCTGCCGGACGCTGCGACACCTGCGACCCCGCCGCGTTCAGAGGCAATCGAGCCGCGTGCAGAATCCGGTATCCGCGCGATCGCACAAGCCGAAGGTAACTTCGATCCCGCGCACTTCATCGAGGGCGCGCGTTCCGCGTACCGGATCATCCTAGAAGCCTATTGGCGCGGCGACGAGGACATGCTCCGTCGTCTCACCGACGACGATGTCTACGATTCATTCGCCTCGGCGATTGCAGAGCGCAAGGCCGCCGGCCAAGTGCTCGACAACCGTCTGGTCACGATTGAGTCTGCGGTGATCGAGCAGGCGAAGCTGGTGGGCGGGACCGCTTCGGTCACCGTCCGCTTCGATGCCGATATCGCCGCCGTCACCCGCGATACCGATGGCAACGTCCTAGCCGGCTCGCTCACCGACGCGGTGCCGACGCACGATGTCTGGACCTTCAGCCGGCAGGTGCGATCTGACAATCCGAACTGGACTCTGGTCGAAACCGACGAGGCGGCGTGATCCGTCGACTTATCGCCGGGCTTGCTGCTGCGGCATCACTCTCGGCCTGTTCCGTCATTCCTACGCCTGGCGGCGTCGGCGGTGCACCGCCGACGCACCATGCGCCGAACGTCGCAGTGCCGACCCCCGTACCCCCACCGGGCGCAGTTCCATCGCCACCCCCGAAAACCGCTGTGGAAGCCGGTGTTCAGCCTGGCCCGTCCTTTGCTACGTTCGGACTCAATCAGGATGCCGCGAAGGTGGCGCTTGTCGCCTTCCGCCTGTCCTGTCCGGGCCTGCAACGCCGCGCTGACGCCAGCGGGCTGACACGATCGGGGGACTGGGGTCAGGTTTGCGCGCAGGCCACCGGCTGGCCCGATACCGACGCCGCCAATTTCTTTGCCAACCAGCTCGCGGTGATCCAGGTTGGCGCAGGGCAGGCGTTTGTCACCGGCTATTATGAGCCCGAAATCGCCGGATCGCGGGAGGCGTCGCCCGGCTATGAGGTTCCCGTATACCGCCGCCCGTCCGATCTTGTCGAAGGCGATCTCGGCGATTTCTTTCCGGATATGAAGGGCAAGAAGATCCGCGGCAAAGTCGAAGGTGGCAAGCTGGTCCCCTACCCCGATCGCGGCCAGATCGAAGACGGCGCGCTCAAGGGGATGAAACTCGAGATCGGCTATGCTGCCGATCCGGTCGAGTTCTTCTTCCTCCAGATCCAGGGCTCAGGGCGGCTGCGGCTGCCCGATGGTTCGGTCATGCGGATCGGCTATGACGGTCAGAATGGCCGTGACTATGTCGGTATTGGTAAATTGCTGCGTGACCGGGGCATATTGGGTCCGGGTCAGCTCTCGATGCAGGGCGTTATGGAATATCTGCGCTCGGACCCGGTTGCTGGCGATGCGGTCATGCGCGAGAATAAGAGCTTCGTCTTTTTTCGCGAACTGAACGGCCCGGGCCCGCTCGGCGCTATGGGATATCCGGTGGTCGGCCGGGTTTCGCTCGCAGCCGATCCCGCCTTCGTGCCCCTCGGCGCACCGGTCATCCTCCAGCTCGATCGCAGTGAGGCAAACGGGCTCTGGGTGGCGCAGGACACGGGCGGCGCGATCAAGGGACCCAATCGGTTCGACAGTTTCTGGGGTGCCGGCGAAGAGGCGCGCACCATCGCGGGCGGAATGAGCGGGCGCGGCAAGGCATGGCTGCTGATCCCACGTGCCGCCGCCGCACGTCTGGTGGAGGGCCATGGCGGGGCGGCGGCTCAATCCTGAGGAAAGCGCGCTCTGGCAGCGTGTGGCTGCAACGGTGCGGCCGCTCCACCACAGGAGTTCCAGGACAGGAACGCAGAACGTACCGGAAGCATCCGAGCTGGTGGTCAAACCGCGCGGACGCGTCCCGCCGGTGCGTGTGCCGGCCGGTACGCCGGTTTCACAGCAGAAGCCGCTCGGTGACAGTCTCGATGGCGGCTGGGATCGCAGGCTGCGGCGGGGTACGACCCAGCCCGACTGGACGATCGATCTGCACGGCCACACGCTCGATAGCGCCCGGCGCCTGCTCGACAATGCCCTCGACCAGGCGCTAGCCGAGGGCGTGCGGGTCATCCTGCTGATCACCGGCAAGCCACCTCGTGACGCCGACCGCGACGTCGATGGGCGCCCTCGTCGCGGGCTGATCCGTGCCTCCATTGGCACCTGGTTACACAGCTCGCGTCACGCGAGCCGGATTGCTGCGGTCCGCAACGCCCATCCCCGCCATGGCGGCTCGGGGGCACTTTACATCATCTTGCGGAGGGGGCGCAGCTGACCCTGCGCCTGATGATTGAGCGGTACCTAGCGCCCGACATGGAGCGCCTTGAGGTCAAATTGCGCGGCCAGATCCATATGCGCCCGTTTCGCGGTGACCGATTTGGCGCGGGCGGCGCGGAGCCTTTCCTCTGCAGCGCGCCTCAGGTTCACAAACTCATCAACACCCACGACGACACCTCTCAATACACCGAGCGGCCAAGTATCGAACCGAGTTTGGTTTACCCTGTTTTTGTTAACCCGCCCTTGCCGACGAGTTGTGCTGCTTGAACGTTTAACAGTTCGACTGGTTTCATGCTTTTCCCGCGATGAATTCACACGGTTGTGCGGCGCCGGCTTCCGACGGCCGACGCGCGGGAAGAATCTCGCCGGCGATGACGGACTGGTAGAGGCGCACATAATCGTCGACCATCCTGTCGACCGAGAAACGGCGCAGCGCCGCGCGGCGGCAGCCGGCACGGTCGATCTCCCCCAGCCGTGCTATCGCGAGCAGCGCTCCGTCAAAATCATCTACGAGAAATCCGGTCACCCCATCCTCGATCAGCTCGGGCATCGAGCCCCGGCGATAGGCGATCACCGGTGTTCCGCAGGCCATCGCCTCGACCACCGACAGGCCGAAGGGCTCGTCGAAGCCGATCAAATGGAGGAGTGCCCGAGCATGGCCGAGCGTTTCGGCGCGCTTCGCACCTCCTACGACGCCGATATACTTCGCTGCGTCTCCATCGAGGAAGGGAGCGACTTCGGCGGCGTGATAGACCTCATCCTGGACGATGCCGGCTATGATCAGTCGATGGTCGCTCGCCCGAGCCGCGCGGATCGCCTCACCCGCTCCCTTGTCGGGGTGGATGCGGCCGTAGAACAGCAGATGCTCACCATCCTCGGGATGGAAGGAAAAATCCTCGATGCGGATTCCATGATGGATGGTTGCGGCATAATGAAGATCGGGGTGGCGATCGGCGTTGCTGATCGCGACATAATGGACGCGATCGTCATAGCGCCGGAACACGGGGAGAATTTTTTCGGACGAGAAGCCGTGGATCGTCGTCACCATCGGCGTCGCGACCAGCCGCGAAAAGGCGAGGGGCACGAAGTCGGCCTGGTTATGGATCAGGTCGAAGCGATCGGCCTGTTCGAACAGGTTGGCGATATGCTGGATTTCCCACACTTTCGCGTCGAGCGTCGGGTCCTCCGAATAACCGCGCGGAACCACAGCTTCGAGATGGCCGGCCGTCGCAGAGTCCGCCGTTGCGAACAAGGTGACGTCAATTCCCCGAGCAACCAGCCCTTCGGTCAGCAGGCTGGTCATGAGCTCCCATGGCCCATAGGCGCGGGGCGGGGTGCGCCAGCTGATCGAACTGAGCATCGCTATCCGCATGGCTTTTCCCTGAAGAGGATGCCCTCGTCACTGCGGAGGTGGTTGCGGCGTTCGGGCATTGGCCCGGGCAAGGTGGAGATCAGCGCTTCGAAGCGCTCAGGCACCGGCGGCATGGCTTGCGGGGAGGGGCCAAGGTTGAGAGCGATGTGGAACTGCCCTCCTTGATTGCCACGGCGAAAGGCGATCACATCGCCCTCGGCCGCAATTGATGTCGTGGACGGCGCTCCACCCAGCCGGCAATTTTGCCGGTCAGTGTGGAGAGGAGGACACGATGGAAGTGACAGTTATCGGCATCGATCTGGCCAAGTCGGTTTTTCAGGTTCACGGCGTCAATGCGCAGGGCGAAGTGG
>CANJRZ010000306.1 GCA_947476735.1 Sphingomonadaceae bacterium | reverse complement strand
TTACGGCCAGAAGGGCGCGGCCTCGATGGCCGGCCATGAATTCAGGCCGCTCGCCATCTACGGCAAGATACGGTCGACCGATGGCCCGCCGACCGAGGGCTGCGTGATCATCGAATTCCCGACCTTCGAAGCGGCCGAAGCCTGGTATTATGGACCCGGCTACCAGGACGCGGTTCAGCATCGCCTGAAGGGCGGGGATTACCAGACCTTCATCGTCGACGGGCTCTGATGTTCGGTGCCGTCGCCCGGCCAGTGCCAGGGCGACGGTAAACCGGCGCTACGCGGCCCGCTTGGTGGGGTCGTCGTCGTCCTTGACCATCCTCGCGACGAGACGGTCGTACATCGTCACCGTGAGATCGTGCGAGATCGGCATCAGCGGACGATCGGGCTCAAGATCGATGATCTTCTGCTGACCTTCGATCATCCACTTGTCCTCGGTCAGCGCCATCAGCTGGAACTGCATCGCCGCATCGCGCGATTCGACGGTGCCGTGATTCTTGTGCGGAGCCCAGGTGTAGAAATAGCGCGCTGTCTTGGTGGTCATCGGCGTGACCGCGTGGCTGGTATAGGCGAGGCTGCCTGCCAGGGCGTCGGTATAATCAGGCTTCTTGAAGTCGCACGCCTTGGCCGTGCCGCGCGCGAAATTGGCCGAATGCATCAGCAGCACGCCCGGCACGAAGAAGTCGTAAGTCACCCATTGATCGATGAGGTCGTCGGTCGGGTTCAGGGTCGGGCCCTTGACGTCGGTGATCCAGCGATCGAGCCGGAAGCCACGATCGAGCGCGGTCTGGACCGGCCGCTGCTCGGCATAGTCGGGCGGTGACCCGAAGCTATCCGCGTGGAGAAAGGCGATGTGGCTGAGGTCGAGCAGATTGTCGATGATCAGCCGCGCCTCGGCATCATAGTCCATATAGCCGGTGCCGAAGATCCAGTCGGGCTCGGCAATATGGAGGGCATCGGGGATCAGCGCTTCGTCGGCGCGGGCGGGATCGCCCATCCAGACCCACACCCAGCCCGCGCGCGGGGCGACCGGATAGCTGCGGACACGCGCCTTGGCGGGAATCAGATCCTGGCCGGGTATCTCGACGCACTTGCCGTCCGCATCGAACAGCAGCCCGTGATACATGCAGCGCAGCTTCTCACCTTCGCAGCGGCCAAGCGATAGCGGTGCAAGACGGTGGACGCAGCGGTCTTCAAGGGCGACGATCCGCCGGCTCTCTCCGGCGCGGTACAGGACGATCGGCTCGTTGAGGATCGACATGGCATAAGGCTTGCCGTCCTCGATCTCATGCTCCCAGGCCGCGACATACCAGGCATTTTTCACGTACATGCTGCGCTCCGACTCGCTGCTCTCCCCCATGCCTGTCTATCGCAGAGATGAGGCCGCGCTCAAATAGTATCTGACAGATCAGTCAGTTTTCATGACGGACTTATCCGACCGTTCGGCTCCCTGCCATACCGGGAACGGCAACGCCATGGTTCAGCGGCGTTCGTGCGATCATGTGGTAAACATAGATGGCGACGATCAGCAGCGACAGCAGCGCGCCGGCGATGATCACCCCTTCTGCGCCGTAAAGAGCTGCAATCGGCTGTGCCACCATGATGCTGATCGGATTGGCGCCATAATGCGAAGCCTTGATCAGCCCGGCCGCGCGGCCCTGCTGCTCAGGCGTCACCCGCTCGCTGATGGCGACCAGCAGGTTGGGGAAGAACCAGGCCAGCGCGATTCCGAAGATCGCCATGCCCACCATCACCGTAACATAGTCTGGCGCCAGCGCGGTGATCACCAGCCCGATCACCGCGGCGCCGAAGGTCAGGACAAAGGCCATCCGCTCCGAGACACGCCGCCGCAGCCGCCCGAACAGGACGGCGGCGATGCCGGCGGTGATCGCATCACCCATCAGCACCAGCGAGATCATGAACGGGCTCGAAATGCCCATGTCACGCAGCAGGAAGGGCACATAGATTGCCGGCAGATAGGTGATCGCCCCGGCGGACAGGCCGACGAGCAGAAAGCGGAAGGGGAACCAGCGATAGATCGGGTCGCCCTTCCCGGTCGTCCTGGTCGTATCCGCGGCGAGCGGCAGATCCTTGAACCAGAGCAGCGCGATCAGCACGAAGGGCGCACCGGCGAGATAGATCACGAACACCCAATGCCAGTCATATTCGCCGACGAGACCGGTGAGGGGGCGCATGATGATGCCGCTGAACATCGCGACCGCGAGGTAGAAGCCCATCCAGGTCGCCCGGTCGGCCGGAGCCAGCCGGGTGTTGATGACAATCGTGCTGGCGGTGATCGCCCCGGCTGCCGCAAGGCCGGTCACGAACCGGGCGACGATCAGCACGTGCAGGTCGTCGATGATGAGACCGAGCAGCCCGGCGATGGTGATCGCGAGGAAATTGACCGCGAAGATCACCCGCAGGCCGACCCGGTTGCACAGGAATCCGGTCAGCGGCGCACCGATCAGGAGGCCGATGCCGACCACGCCGACGAGCATCTTGACGAGCAGCGCATCCTCGGGGCCGTGGGCCAGCGCGGCCTCGATCTTCGGGAGAACCGGAGACACCGCGCTGAGTGCGAAGGACACGGTCGATCCGCCCGCCAGGGCAAGCGCCTTCGCCGACCAGTTGAACGACGATGGGGAGGCCCCGTCGGGGGCGGCTGCTGCGGTCATGTCGATCCTTGTCCCATCCTGTCGATGCCGCCGTGCCGGGGCTTGCCTTCTTCGCGTGCAACGGCGCATGTTTCCAGCCACAAAAGAGCCGGGGAGGGAATATGGCCGAAGCCGGGCAACAGGCAGGCGCCGCCGCGGAATGGCGCCGCTACGGCTATCTGCCATTCGTCGCCGGCCTCGGCTATACGGTGACCCAGCTCTACGCTTATGCACTCGGGCCGATTATCGAGCCGATCCAGCAGGAATTCGGCTGGACCCGCGCCTGGGTGATGAGCGTGATGTTTGCCTTCATCGCACTGGGGTCGGCGCTCGGGCACTAGCCTGTGTCGACAGGGTGCGGATGCGGGGCCTGCGTCGCTTGACGGCCATGACGCACCTCGCCTAGGTTTTGTAACGCTATCTAATGTCAGTTGATGTGATTGTCGGAGCGGCCTTCAGGAAAATCCGGATAAGGACCGGGGGTCGCAAAGCGAAAACCGTGGCGGAATAGTCCGCACGGACAGAGGGAGAGGGGCATGGACGTCAAGAGATTTGCCAGCATCCGGTCGCAACGGGTGCTTATCTGGATCTCGCTGGTTGCGGCGACGATCTACGGTTCGGCGCTGTTCGGGCTGATGGGCTTTCTGCCGCCGCCGCATGCCGATCTGTCGGCGGACCAGGTGCTGGCGCTCTATGCGGAGCATAATGTCCGGTTCCTCGTTGGCTGCATCATCAGCCTGATCGCCGGCTTCTTCCTTCTGCCCTGGTCGACCGTGCTGGCCTGCCAGATGGCCCGCCTCGAAAAGGGCTGGCCGATCTGGACGCTGATCCAGTGGATGGGCATCAATCTCATCGCCATATTCATCTGGGGGCCGCCGATCATCTGGGGCACCGCGGCCTTTTCGGTCGATCGCGCGCCGGAACTGACCCTGCTGCTGCATGAACTCGGCTTTCTTTCGTTCATCACCCCGCTGACGGTCTTCCCGATCGCGCTCGTCGCTGTCCTGGTGATCTGCTTCACCAAGGATGAAGCGGACAATGTATCGGCCTTTCCGCGCTGGCTCGGCTATCTCACCGCCTGGCAGGCGGTGCAGTCGTTCGGTGGCCCGGTGGCGCTGCTGTTCAAGTCGGGCATCTTTTCCTGGTCGGGTCTGATCCCCTTCTGGCTGCCCTTCCTGCTCTTCTCGGTCTGGTTCGGTGCGCAGAGCTGGACGATGCTGCGCGCGCTCAGGCACCAGGAGCGTGAAGGGATTTAACGCCGGCCGGCGGGAAAGACGGACTTGTGGATGATCTGAGCGTCGATCAGCGGCCCCGGCCTGTGCCGGGGCCGACCGCCGGGAAAGCGCCCGGCCATATTCCGGGCGAGGCGGGGGTCTGGCTGCTGCTGTTCGGCGAAATGAGTTTCTTTTCGTCGCTGTTCACCGCCTTTCTCTATTATCGCAGCCTCGACATCGCCTTGTTCAGCGCGTCGCAGGCCGAGCTGAGCAAGGCGATCGGACTCACCAACACGCTGTTGCTGCTGAGCAGCTCGCTGTTCGTCGCGCTTGCCGTCCGCGCAGTGGCGCAGGGGCGGACCACAACCGCGCCTCGCCTGTTCCTGGCGGCGCTTGCCTGTTCGCTCGGCTTCATCCTGTTCAAAGGCATCGAATATTATCAGCTGATCTCCGCGGGCATCGCGGTGAACAGCAACAGCTTCTTCGGCTTTTATTTCGCGCTCACCGGTCTGCACCTCGGCCATGTCATCATCGGTTCGGTGCTGCTGGGGGTGCTCGCGGTCTTCTCCGGCCGGCCGCTCGCCAGGCCATCGCACTTTGCCCTGATCGAGAGCGGCGGCTGCTTCTGGCACATGGTCGATCTGCTGTGGATCATCATCTTCCCGCTTCTCTATCTCGTCGAGTGATGCCGTGACCAATCTCCTGCGAGACCGCCTGTTCCTCGTCTGGCTGCTGCTGATCGCCGTCACCTTGCTGTCGGCGATGATCGGCGGAGCCCATGGCTTTGCGGCGGCGGGCCATGGGGCGGCGGCGACCTTCGCGGTGCTCGGCATTGCCTTTGCCAAGGTCTGGCTCGTCATGTCCAACTTCATGGATGTGCGCGGAGCGCCGCGGGCGCTGAAGATAGTATGCGCGGTCTGGCTGCTGGCCGTCCTCGCGATCCTGCTGGCGGTCTATGCGCAGCTGTTGCCGCTCTGATTCGGCCTGCGCGCCATCGTTCAGGCGGGCCTGCCACTGCGTCGCAAAGACAACAGCCGTTGCGCCATCGGGGAAGAAACGGTAGACGCCTGTCCAGTGAAAATTCCCGCAAGGATTCGCGGCTTGACGCTAACGTGGACGATAGCTTAGTTTTGTCCCAAATTCGGTTGCGCTCATATCCCAAATTCGGTTGCGCTCATAACTGCACGCAAAGCGTCGTTACCGTCAGCGAGACTGGTAAAGCCAGCTGCACAAAATCAAGGAGGGGAGTCGGGCACCATGACCATCTCTAGCAGCGCACTTCCTTCGGCTTGTCCGACGAGTCGGCGTGGCCGCAATCCTGATCATGAATATCAGATCGGGCCTGCCCGAACCGGAATCAGCCGGAGCAAATGACGGGCCAGACCTGAGAAACGCATTGCGAAGATCGAAAATAGCCCAGACGAAAATCTTAAAGGAGGACGAAGCCATGAAGTTCAACACACGGAAGAGTGTTACCAGGCTGCTGAGCGGCGGATGCGCCGTTGTGGCGCTGGTTGCATCGGGCGCGGCGCTGGCGCAGGCCGCTCCGCAGGCCGCGGGCGCAGAGTCGGGCGGGATCGAGGAAATCGTCGTGACGGCCCAGCGCCGCAC
>CANJRZ010000305.1 GCA_947476735.1 Sphingomonadaceae bacterium | reverse complement strand
GCTGTTCGTCGTCACCAAACGCAATCCGAACCTGACGATGGATGAGTTCATCGATCATTACGAGAATATTCACGCGCCGATGAACAAGCGCTTCTATCCGCAGATGAAGCGCTATGTTCGCAACTACCTGATGCCGGTCGACGCCGATATGCCGACCGACAACGAAGCGCCGTTCGACTGCATCACCGAGGCCTATTTCGACAATGAAGCGGATTTTCGGTCGGTGATGGCCACGATGGAGACCAACACCGAGAACACCGCCGAGCACTATGCCGACGAAGAGAAGCTGTTCGACCGGTCGAAGGTGTGGTGGTTCACCTCGAAGACGTGCGAGTCCTAGATCCTCCCTGTGCGGTGCAGGGCAAGGGGCAATCTGGCGGCGGGCGTTGTGGTGGATGCGAGGTCGCAGACCCCTCCACCACCCTGCGGGTGGTCCCCCTCCCCATCCTTTGGATAGGGAGGATCCTTCAGGCCGTTTCGCCCGAGACGCTGAAATCGACCATGATCTCGCCCGAGATGCGTTCGAGCGCTTCGCGGACCTGGTCGGTCGACAGTTTCGCCGGGATCAGTAATTTTGCCCTGGCGCGGAACAGCGGCGCGCCCGACCAGGCGCTGTCCTCGATCGCCGTGGTGAAATCCTCGATGTTGACCTCGAGGCCTGCCAGCACGGTCGTGACCTCGCGGACGATGCCGGGCCGGTCCTGCCCGACGATTTCGATCCCGAGCGATTGACCGTTGCGCTCCCCTTCCCCGGCAGCAGGCACGATATCGACATGCAGTCCCACCGCGTCGATTGCCCGCGCGGCCGCCTGCAGCTCGCCTAGCCGCTCGGCAGACAGCTCAACCAGCACGGAGCCGACATATTTGCCGCCCAGACGAGACAAGTGGCTTTCGAGCCAGTTGCCGCCCGCCGCGTAGACCGCATCGGCGATAGCGCGGGTCAGGCCGGGCCGGTCGCTGCCGACCACCGTCAGGATCACCTTTTTATTCATGGCCTTGCCTCCGGGCGCGCATTTTTGCGGCAGATCCGGAAATAGTCGTTTGGGTTCACAGTGTGAAGGCGTCTAGATCGGCGCCGGAGGGGGCGATTCAGCGGCGCGATGGCTTTGACCGACAATAGCAATGGCATTTTTCGATCCGGGCGGTTCCCCGGATGAGCGCCGCCGGTTTCGCCAATCGTGGGCCAATCACGGCGGGGCTCATTCTCGCGCAGATTATGGGCGCGCTCGATGTAACTGTCGTCAATGTCGCATTGCCGCATATGCAGGCTTCGCTTTCGGCGTCGCCCGAGCAGATCACCTGGGTGATCACCTCCTATATGATCGCGATGGCGGCGGCGACGCCGGCGGCCGGCTGGTTCGCTTCGCGCTTCGGCGTCAAGCCGGCCCTGCTGATCTGCGTCGCGGGGTTCACGATAACGTCGGTGATGTGCGGCATCGCGGTCACATTGCCGGAAATGGTGTTGTTTCGCACGCTCCAGGGCCTCGCCATCGCCCCGATGGCGCCAATCGCCCAAGCGGTGCTGTTCAACATCAATCCTCCCGAGCGGCATGGCCGTGCGATGGCGCTGTTCACGATGGCGTCGGTGCTCGCACCGGTGGTTGGGCCGATCATTGGAGGCTACATCACCGAATATCTCTCCTGGCGGTGGTGTTTCTTCATCAACGTTCCGGCGGGCCTGGCGTCGATCCTGATCCTGCTCATATTCATGCCGTCGGAGGCAGCGGTCCCGCGTCGGTTCGATGTTCTCGGCTTTGCATCACTCGCGATCGCGGTAGGCGCCTTCCAGCTGATGCTCGATCGCGGGACGGTCCGCGACTGGTTCGCATCCACCGAGATATGGATCGAGGCGACGATCGCAGCCGGGGCTTTCTGGGTATATGTGGTGCACAGCGCGACAGCCCCCCTGCCGTTGTTCCCGAACGCCCTGTGGCGCGACCGAAACTATGTGATCAGTCAGATATTCGGATTCTTCTTCATGGGGCTGCAATTCTGCAGCCTGACGCTGATGCCGCTGATGATGCAGGGATTGCTGGGTTATCCGGTGATTTATTCGGGTATCGTCAGCACGCCTCGCGGGGTGATCATGATGGCGGTCCTGCAGGTGATGGGCTGGCTCGACTCCCGGGTCGATCGCCGGTTGTTGGTCGCGATCGGCACTGCCGCGCTCTCGCTGGGCTTTTGGGAAATGTCACGCTTCGATCTGGTCATGACGGAGAACCAGATCATCTGGGCAACGATGCTGCAGGGGCTCGGCCAGGGAATCATGTTCGTGCCTTTGACGACTCTCGGTTTCGCGAAGATTGCGCCCCATCTTCGTGCCGATGCCGCCGCGGCGATGACAATCATCCGCTATGTGGGCGGGAGCATCGGTGTCGCCTCGGTACAGGCGCTCACGGCGATGAACAGCCAAACGATGCATGCTGCTTATGCGGAGCATATCCACCGGCTCAATCCGCAGCTTTACGCTCATCTGCCGCCAGGCCTTGCTCCCGGCACGGAGACATGGGGAGCGGTGATCAACAGTGAGATCAGCCGAATGTCGCTGATGGTCGCCTATGTCGACGATTTCTGGGTCATGACCATCATCAGCATCCTCTGCGCGCCGATGATCCTGCTTATTCGTCCTACGCCCAGGATTTTGAAGGACACTCCCACGGCCTTTGAATAGTGCCTTTTCAGTCCGGTTCACCGGTCAGGCGATAGCCTACTCCCGGTTCGTTCCGGATCAGCCGGGGCATCGACGGATTGCCTTCGAGTTTCAGCCGCAGAGCGCGCGCCGTGACACGAAGATATTCGACATCCTTCTCATGCGCAGTCCCCCACACTTCCCGGAGCATCTGAGCGTGGGTCACGACCCGCCCGGAATGCCGGGCGAGTTGTGCCAGGAACTCCCATTCCTTTGGTGTCAGCCGGACCTCGGCGCCATCCCGACGGACGGTACGCGCGACAAGATCGATCTCGACACCGCCGATGACTACCTTGCCGCCCTTCTGATCGGACGATGCGCGCCGGCGTAGTGCGGCTCGCAGCCGCGCCAGCAACTCTTCGGTATCGAATGGCTTGGTGACATAATCGTCGGCACCGAGGTCGAGCGCATCGACCTTTTCCTGGATCGCGTCACGGGCCGAGATGACGATCACCGGACAGGCGCCGCCTCGACCGAGCGGCTGGATCAGTTCGAGTCCGTCACGATCGGGCAAGCCGAGGTCAAGCAGCGCGGCGGCAGGATTGGCGATCGCCGAGAGGCTGAGCGCCTCGCGTGCCGTGGCTGCCTCGATCGGATCAAATCCGGCTCGGCCGAGCGTGGCTGCGAGTAGCCGGCGGATGGCAGCCTCGTCGTCTATCACCAGGATCGGTTGTGCACCGCTCATTCGGCATCCTCCCGACGTGGCGTCACCAGCAAGGAAGCGGGTACGCGGATATTGAAGCGGGCCCCCGGCCCGTCGGCGCGATTTTCTGCCGACGTGCCGAGGCCGAGGGCGTTGCCGAACCCTCGGACGATGGCGAGCCCGAGGCCCGATCCAACCCCGGTAAGATGCGGGCCGCGTCGGAAGCGGTCAAACACATGCTCTTCCTCGCCAGTCGGCAGTCCCGGACCGCGATCGGCAACCGACAGGATGAGATCTCCGCCATCGAGTCTAGCCTCGACGGCGACGTCCTGTCCCCCGCCATGCCGCGTCGCATTCTCGAGCAGGTTGAGCAGCATATGGTGCAGCATATGCTCGTCGGCACGGACCAGCGGCAAGTCGACAGGCAGAATGACGGCGACATCGCGCCGCTCCGCGGGCAGGCCGTCAATGGCGGTTGCGATAGTGTCGGTAAGGTCGATGACGTGCCGGTTTGCTTCCATCGCACCGGCTTCGATCCGGGTCATTTCGAGCAGATTGGTGACCATCCGTTCGAGCCGCGCCGTCTCCTGGCGAACCGCCGCGAGTGTCAGCGCGTCGCCCGGGGCTTGCCCCAGGCTTTCGAGCCCGGTGCGGATCGCGGTGATGGGCGTCCGCAGATCATGGCTGATCGAGGAAAGCAGCGCTTCACGGAAAGCTTCGCGCTGGCGGTCTCCGGCGAGTCTTTCGGCGAGTGCCGCCTGCCGGCGCATCCGCGCGGCGAGTTCGCTCACGACGAGCGCAACCGTGAAGAGCACCAGCATCGTCACCAGATTGTCGGTGTCGGTGACGTGCAGTGTGAAGCGCGGCGGAACCAGGAAAAAGTTGAAGGCGAGGGCGGCGATGACCGACGTGAAGAGCCCGGCCAGAAGCCCGGACCGACCCGACTGGGCGATCACCGGAAGGAGATAGAAAAGCGCGAGATTGGCAATGCCGAGGTGCCCCACCATGAAATGGGCGACGAGAGTTACCAGACCGACCAGGGCGACGCCTTCGAAGATCTGTGTAAAGCCGAAGGGCGACCTTTGTTGCATGCCGGCGGGAATACACGCTTGGAGCGCGCTTTACACCTCGATGCGGCTGCCGAGTTCGACGACGCGGTTGGGCGCGATGTTAAAAAAGGCTGTCGGATCAGAGGCATTTTTCTGCAGGAAAATGAATAGGATATCTTGCCAGAAGGGCATGCCCTTGGGACGGTTAAGGCCCTGTGCGGCACCAACCGAGTTGCGCCCGATGAAGAAGGAAATCCCTCCAGTTCCTTCCTTTATCTGTCCGTTACGGGTGAGATCGGCAGGAACATTGGGGCTGTCCATATAACCATAGCTTAGCGTCGCACCGATGAAATTTGCATCGAGGGGCTCGATCCGGAGCCGCTTGTCAGCTGGCACGTACGGCTTGGTGACGGTGGTGACGCTCAGGATCACGTTACGGTCGTGCAGCACCCGGTTGTGCTTCAGATTGTGGAGCAGCGCGACAGGGGCGACTTCCGGATCGGAGGTGAGGAAGATCGCGGTGCCGTCGACGCGCATCGGCGGTCGGGCGAGCAGGGCCGCGGCGAGATCACGCATCGAAACCGTGCTCGCCCGCATCTGCCTCGCCAGCAGCCCGCGCCCTTCGAGCCATGTCGCAATCAGGGTTCCAATGGCCGCGGCGATGAGCAGCGGGACCCAGCCGCCCTCGACGATGCGCAAGGCATTGGCGCCGAAGAAGAAGAGGTCCAGCGCGAGGAGGGGCAGGATGACCAGCGACGTCTTCAGCAGCGACCAGTGCCAGTTGGCGCGCACCACGACGAAGGCGAGACAGGTGGTGATGACCATCGTACCGGTGACCGCGATGCCATAAGCGGCGGCCATCGCCGACGAACTTCGGAACTGCACGACGAGGTACAGAACTCCGGCGAGCAGCAGCCAGTTGACGACAGGCATGTAGATCTGGCCGGCATGATGCTCCGATGTCTGCCGAATAGTCATGCGCGGAAACAGACCCAGCGCGATCGCTTGCTGGCTCAGAGAATAAGCGCCGGTGATCACCGCCTGGCTGGCGATGATCGTCGCCATGGTCGCAAGGATGACGAGCGGTGCGCGCATGGCATCGGGCGCCATCAGGAAGAACCAGTCGGCATTGGCGAAGGT
>CANJRZ010000304.1 GCA_947476735.1 Sphingomonadaceae bacterium | reverse complement strand
GCGATGATCGTCCAGCCAAGCTGCATCCAGAAATAATGGCGCGCGGCGACGGTAACGCCGGCGGCAGCCGAGGAATAGCGTACACCTGCGGCGGGCGATGCTGCGGCGACGGCGATCAGCCCGATGCCGATCAGCATCGTCACCAGCAGGAGCAGGACCCGGTCGATCTCCCAGAACCAGCGGGCGAAGGGCGTGCGCTTGCCGCGCCCGAAGCGGGACCGCTTGAATGGCGAGGAAGGCGAGGGGACCGAGGAGTCGAAAGGCACTGCGATACCATTCATAGCGGAAGCCCCTCCACCGCGCGACGGAAAGCGTCGCCGCGTGCTTCATAATCGCTGAATTGATCGAACGAGGCGCAGGCCGGTGACAGCATCACCACCTCACCCGCTTTGGCGGCGGCGGCGGCGTCGGTGACCGCCTGCTCCAGGGTCCCGCTTTCGGTGACGGGCTTGCCGGCTTCCGTCAGAATCCGGGCGTACATCGGGCCCGCCTGGCCGATCGTATAGGCGGCTACGACATGATCGAAATACGGCGCGCAGTCGTCGAGATCGTCGGTCTTGGGCAGCCCGCCCAATATCCAGTGGATCTTCGGATAAGCGCCGAGCGCGGGCGCCGCCGCGGTTGCGTTGGTCGCCTTGCTGTCGTTGACAAACAGGACGCCCTTCTTCTCGGCGATCCGCTCCATGCGGTGCGGCAAGCCGGGATAGGTGCGCAGGCCCTTGTCGATGGCACCCTGCGGCACGTTGAGCGCAGCACATGCCTCCATCGCGATCACTGCATTCTGGGCATTGTGCGGGCCCTGCAGCGCGGGCCATTTCTCCTGGTCCCAGGCGTCGGTGGACTTGACGGTGACGATCCGGCGATAGCGGGCCGCGATCGCCTGGCTCGGCGCATCTTCCGTCGCGACGATGCCGATCTGGCCGGCAGACTGCATAGCGAACAGCCGCTCCTTGCTCGCCGCATAACCGGCGAAGCCATTATAACGGTCGAGATGGTCGGGGGTGATGTTGGTCAGCACCGCAACATCGCAGTGGAGGGTGAAGGTCAGGTCGATCTGGTAGCTCGACAGTTCGAGTACATAGATGCCGCCCGCCTCGAGTGGGTCGCGGCTCATGATCGGCAGGCCGATATTCCCGCCCATCAGGGTCGGGACGCCCGCGGTTTCGATGATGTGGGTGATCAGCGCTGTGGTGGTCGATTTGCCGTTGGTGCCGGTGATGCCGACCACCTTGTGCGGCGGCAGCGACGGGCGCGCCTGCGCGAACAGTTCGATGTCGCCGATCACGGGGACGCCGAACTTTGCCGCATGTGCCGCGATCGGATGCTTGTTGAGCGGCACGCCCGGCGAGACGACGACCCCGGCGAACCCTGTGAGATCGAGGGTCAGTGGATCGGCGAGCGCCAGATCCTCCCTATCCGAAGGATGGGGAGGGGGACCATCCGCAGGATGGTGGAGGGGTGTCGCGACGTCGAGGTTCTGCCCTACCCCTCCACCAGCTTCGCTGGTCCCCCTCCTTATGCTGCGCATAGCGAGGATTTTGTCCCGTGCTTCCTCCTTGCCGTCCCAGGCGGTTACCTTCGCACCCGACGCCAGCAGAGCCTCAACCGTTGCGACGCCCGAGCGCGCAAGTCCGAGCACCGCATAGGTCTTTCCCGCAAAGGCCTTGCTCGTGATCACCGCAGCTTCAGGGTCGCAAGACCGGCTAGGGCGAGGACGAAGGAGATGATCCAGAAGCGGATCACCACGGTCGGCTCGCTCCAGCCGAGTTGCTCGAAATGATGGTGGATCGGTGCCATCCTGAAGATGCGCCGACCGGTGCGCTTGTAGAAGAACACCTGGAGGACGACCGAGACGGTTTCCATCACGAACAGCCCGCCGACGATCGCCAGCACGATCTCGTGATGGGTAACGACCGAGATCACGCCGAGCGCGCCGCCGAGCGCGAGGCTTCCGGTGTCGCCCATGAAGACGGCGGCGGGTGGCGCGTTGAACCAGAGGAAGGCGAGACCGCCACCGATGATAGCCGCTGTCAGGATCGTCAGATCGCCGGCACCGCGAACATGCGGAATTCCCAGATAATGGGCGAATTTCGCATTGCCTACCAGATAGGCGATCACGAAGAAGGCGAGGCTCGCAATCACCACCGGCATGATCGCGAGCCCGTCGAGCCCGTCGGTCAGGTTTACAGCGTTGCCGAAGGCGACGATCACGAAGGCGGCGAAGAAGATGTAGAAGGGGCCGAGGTCGATCACCGGGCCGTTATAGAAGGGCACGTAGAGTTCGGTGCCGTTGCCCTGGACGATCAGCCAGCTGGCTAGGCCGGCGATCAGGAACTCGCCGGCGAGCCGGGCCTTGCCTGAAATGCCATGATGGGTCCGCTTCTTGACCTTGTCATAATCGTCCAGAAAGCCAATCACGCCAAAGCCCAGCGTGACGCCGATACAGGCCCAGACATAGCGGTTGGTCAGATCCATCCAGAGGAACAACGAGACCGTCACCGCGATCAGGATCATCAGCCCTCCCATTGTCGGGGTGCCGATCTTTGACAGATGGGTTTGCGGGCCATCGGCGCGGATCGGCTGGCCTTTGCCCTGGCGCGCACGCAGCCAGTTGATGAACCATGGTCCGATGATCAGCCCGATGAACAGCGCCGTCAGCGCGGCTGCCCCGGCCCGGAAGGTCAGGTAGCGGATGAGATTCAGGACGCCCGGAAATCCGAGCTGATCAGCTATCAGATAGAGCATGTCGTCCTTTCGCCGGCCTGGCCCCGCGAGCGCAGATGCTCGACGAGGCGCGCAAGGCCGATCGCGTTCGATCCTTTGATCAATATGGCATCGCCGGGCGTGATCATGCCCTCGATCGCTTCGAGCGCCGCGCCGGCGTCGGGCACATGCGCGAATTCGATCCGGCCCTCAAGCGCGTTTGCGAGTGCCTGCATCCCGGGTCCGACGAGCAGCGCGAAATCGACCTTCGCCTCGCGCAGCGGACCGGCCAGGTCGGCATGATAGGCGGCCGAGCCCGAACCCAGCTCGCGCATTTCGCCGAGTACAGCGATCCGCCGTTCGGCCGGCTGCTCGCCGAGCACCTTGATCGTTGCCGTCATCGAGGCAGGGTTGGCATTGTAGCTCTCGTCGATCAGCAGCGCGTCTCCGTTTCCCGCCGCGATCCGGCTGCGTTGTCCGCGCCCGGCAAGGCCCGGCATATCGGCGAAGGCAAGGCCCGCAGCAGCGAGATCTCCGCCAACTGCCCACACCGCCGCGATCACCGCCATTGCGTTCGAGACCCAATGCTCGCCCGGCTGCGCGATGGTGAAGGTGAGTTCGGCGTCGGGCAGGATCAGCGACAGCAGCGTGCCGTTCTCGAGCGGGACCATGTCCTGGACATGGACGTCCGCGGTCCGGTCGGTGCCGAAGGTCAGGATGCGGTCGGTATGGGGCCGGGCGCAGGCGATCAGCCGGTCGCGATGCGGGCTGTCCTGCGGAATGATCGCGATACCGCCAGGTTCGAGTCCCTGGAATATTTCGCCCTTGGCCTGGGCGATTTCACCCTCGTCGGCGAAATAGGCGCTGTGGGCGGGGGCGATCGCGGTGACGATCGCGACATGGGGGCGGACGAGGCGGGTGAGCGCGGCAAGCTCGCCGCTGTGGTTCATCCCCATTTCCAGGACGCCGACCCTGGCGCCGGCCGGCATCCGCGCCAGGCTCAGCGGGACGCCGGTATGGTTGTTGTAGCTTTTGACCGAGCGGTGGACCTTGCCCCGCATCGACCGGTCTAGACAGGCGAACAGCGCTTCCTTGGTGCCGGTCTTGCCGACCGAGCCGGTCACGCCGATCACCTTGCCCCGCATCCGCGCCCGGCCGGCGCGGCCAAGCGCTTCGAGCGCAGCCATCGTGTCGGCGACGCGGACATGCGGGCCATCGCAGGCATCGGACACGATCGCCCCCGCGGCACCCGCCGAAAATGCCTTTTCCAGGAAACGATGACCGTCGGTCGTTTCTCCTTTGAGCGCAATAAACAGGTCGCCAGGACCAACTTCGCGCGAGTCGAACGCCACGCCGCTCGCCTCAAAACCTCCATAAACATCGCCATCAACCGCGGCGGCAATGTCGAAGGCGGTCCAGAGCGGTTCAATCATGCCGCGCACTCCCGCGCGACGCTGACGTCGTCGAATGGCAAAATGCGGTCGCCGATGATCTGGCCCTGCTCGTGGCCCTTGCCGGCGATAAGTACGATGTCGCCGCCCTGGGCGTCGTCGATCGCGGCGGCGATTGCCTCGCGACGACCGCCGATCTCGGTCGCGCCCGGGGCGCCCGCCATCACGTCGCGGCGGATCGAGGCGGGGTCCTCGCTGCGGGGATTGTCGTCGGTGACGATCGCCCGGTCGGACAGGCGGAAGGCGACCTCGCCCATCAGCGGGCGCTTGCCGGTATCGCGGTCGCCGCCGGCGCCAAACACGGTGATCAGGCGATTGCGGGTATGCGGCCGAAGCGCGGCGATCGCAGCTTCGAGCCCGTCGGGCGTGTGGGCATAATCGACATAGACCGGAGCACCGGTCCTGGTGATCGCGGCGCGTTCCAGACGGCCGCGCACCGGGGCAACGCGCTGGAGATTGGAGAGGGTGAGGTCGACTTCGCCGCCGGTGGCGATGACGAGGCCGGCGGCCACAAGCGAATTCGCCGCCTGATAGGCGCCGATTAAGGGAAGCTTGAGCTCGCGGAATTTGCCGTCGATTTCAATCTTCAGACTTTGTCCCAGGGAAGTGGGGGTCCGTTCCAGCAGGCGAATGGTTTCGCCGTTGGAGCCTACGCTAAGCAACTGGACGCCACGGGATCGTACGGCCTTCATCACTTCGGCCGATTTCGGGTCGTCGGCCCACACCACCGCGGCACCATCCTGATCCACCACTTCGGTGAACAGGCGGAGCTTGGCGGCGAAATAAGCCTCCATGGTACCGTGATAATCGAGATGATCACGGCTGAGGTTCGTGAAAGCCGCGGCGCGGACCGGAAGGCCTTCGGTACGAAATTGCGACAGGCCATGGCTCGAGGCCTCGAAGGCCGCATGGCTCACGCCCTCGCGCCTCAGCCCGGCCATATTCGACAGGAAGGTGACGATGTCGGGCGTGGTGAGCCCGGTCGAGATTTGCTCGTCGGCGGTGGTGACTCCCAATGTGCCTATCGAGGCGGCGTGGAAGCCTGCCATCCGCCAGAGCTGGCGTGTCAGTTCGACGGTCGAGGTCTTGCCGTTGGTACCGGTGACGGCGACAGTCGTGTCAGGGAAGGGCGCGAAGAATTTGGCGGCAAGCCGGGCAAAGGCGCGGCGCGGTTCAGCATCGACAACATGGTGGGCGCCGCTGACCAGCGGGCCGGGCGCGGAAACGATCGCGATCGCGCCATCTGCGATCGCCTGGCCGATGAAGTCCTCGCCGTTGAACCGGGCCCCCTTAAATGCACCGAACACGGTTCCGGGCGCCACCTTGCGATGATCGATTGCGAAGGCGGTGATCCGGCTGTCACTCGTCGGGGCCG
>CANJRZ010000303.1 GCA_947476735.1 Sphingomonadaceae bacterium | reverse complement strand
TGCCGGATCATCCACAGACCCGCATCGAAGAACTGCTCCCCTGGAACTGGATACCAACAGGGCAAACCATCGCGATCATGCAAGCGGCCTGATCGCTCGAGCGCGCGCGAGACAAAGTTACGCCCGATGGTCGTCGCCGAATGGATACAGTCAGCCTTTGTCAGTCGCTCGGCATTGGATGCCTGATCAACGCGGGCACGCCGCGAAAGATATCGAACCGAATTCTCGCCGCGATGCCGCACGGGGTCGTCAACGTCCATCCGGGTATTCTGCCCGAATATCGGGGCTGCTCAGCGGTCGAGTGGGCGATCTACAACGACAGCCAGGTCGGCAATACCGCGCACTTCATGGGCGAAGGCTACGACACAGGGCCGATCATCCGCACCGAAGCCTATGAGTTCGCCCGTGATGCCGATTATCAATCCATCCGGATCCATGTCTATCGAGCCGGATGTGATCTCGCCGGCAGGGCTCTTTCCCTGATTCAGGACACCGGAATAACTCCGCGCGACGCGACCATGCAGGACGAAACTAAGGCGAGCTATTGGGACCCAATCCCAGCCGAGAAGATGGCGGACCAGCCGCGCGATGAACCGTCGCCAGATTGCTCCAGACGACGAGGTCACCTTCGGCCCATTGGTAGCTCAGGACATAGCGGGGCTGAGTTGCGAAGGCCGTGAGCTCGTCAACCAGCGCGCGGCCCTCGTCGACATCCATGCCGACGACCGCGCGGATGTGGGAGGCAAGGCAGAGCGACTTGCGGCCCGACGGCAAGGTGATGACCAGCGGCTGTCGCGCGGCCGGCATCGCCATCGCGTCCGCCTCGCTGATGTCATAACCACCGCGCCGCCGCGACCACCAGAAGCAATGCTCTGCCTCAAGCCCTTCGATCCGCGCCTTCATCCCGGGCGGAAGATCGTCCCAGGCGGCCCGCAAGTCGGCGAACTCGGTATTCCCCTCAACCGGCGGTACGACATAAGCGAGCAAGGCCGAATATCCGGCGCGCTTCTCGACGAACGAGGAGTCGGTGTGCCACAGCCGATCTGCCGTATAGAGCCGACGGCGCTCCGGATCGGTGACAATCCGCCCATCGGCCGTGAGATTGGTGATGCCGCTGATATAGGCGCCATATTCCGCCGGCGCGTCATCGGTCGCAGCCTTGTCGCCCTTGAACAGCTTGTGGAACGACGGAATCCGTTCGACATGTCCGAAGATGCGGCTGAAAGCGACATGGCTCGCATCGTCGAGGCCGCTGTCCCTGAAGGCGAGCACCGAAAATTCTTCCATCGCCGCGAGAATCATATCCCTATCGGCGTCCGCCAGGGGCTTCCTAATGTCCACACCGAAGATCTCGGCGCCAAAACCCGGTCGGATGGGTTTGACGGTCAGCGCCACGACGTCAGTTCACCACCTCGGCCGAGCGCCCCATGATCTCGAGCGACTGGCGGTACATTTCGAGGTGCGGCTGGTCATCATGATCAGGCGCAGCACCGGCCCGGATGGTGGTCCGCCGCATGTTGCGCTTGTGCTTCATCTCATCGAAACCGCCGCCGCGGTGGAGCGTGGCGAGATTGCTCCAGGCGACGAGGTCGCCGGGCTCCCAGCTCACGCTGAAGATATATTTTTCCTGCGTCGCGAATGCGGTCAGTTCGGCGAGCAGCGCCCGGCCCTCCTGCGGATCCATGCCGACGATCGCCCTGGCGTGCGAGGCGAGGTAAAGCGACGTGCGGCCCGAACGCAGCGTGTGGACGATCGGATGTACCGCCGCCGGCATGCGCATCGCCATTTCCTCGGCCATGGCGTAGCCGCCGAGAATGCGTGACCACCACATGCAATGCTCGGCCTTGAGCCCCTCGATCCGCGCCTTCATCGCGTCCGGAAGATCGTCCCAGGCGGCGCGCAGATCGGCGAACCAGGTCAGGCCGCCCTCGGGCGGAACAACATGCGCGAGCAGCGCCGAATAGCCTGCCCGCTGCTCGATGAACGAGCTGTCGGTATGCCAGTAGCGGTCGGCGGCAAACAGGATGCGCCGTTCGGGATCGTCCGAAATCCGGCCATCGGCGGTCATGTTGGTGATGCCGTTGATGCAGGCGCCATATTGAGCAGGCGCGCTTTCCTCAGACGCGTTTTCGCCCTTCAATACCTTCTGCATCGAGGTCGGATAGCGTTCCACATAGCCAAAGATCTCACTGAAACGGACATGGCTCTCATCGTCGAGACCGCTGTTGCGGAAAACGAGGACGGCATAATCGTCCATTGCCTGTACGATCGCCGCAGCATCGGCCTGGCTGAGGGGCTGGCTGATGTCGACACCCGACACCTCTGCGCCAAAACCGGGGCGAATGGGGCTGAGCGTGATCGGCATGGCATCCTGTCCTGATGATATGGGTGGAAATTACCGCTGAACCAGCTTTCATCCAAGCGATTGAGGCCTCCCGGGCACAGTTTCGGGGTTCGGCGATTCGGGTGCCTGGGGTTACTCCCTCGCAGCCTGTCCTTCGCTCCTGCTTAGCTCATGCGGCCCGGCCGGCGCTTGATCCGGCCGGACTGCCATGCAGGGGTGGGATCCAGAGCCTGGGATGCGGTTGTCGACCAAGCCGGCGATGGCCGTGCGGCAGGCGCGACAGAGGCCATTGCCCGGCGCCAATGGGTACTGTCGCACCGGCCCGTGCCCCGTCGGCAGCTCCGGTGCGACGAAGTTCGCCGCCTGGCCAGGATCGCTCCTGGCCCGACGGCGATACTTAATCGGCAGCTTAGCTCAGAACTTCGCGCTCACCTGGATCCCGTAGGTTCTCGGCTCGCTGAAGGTCGCATAGTCGCCCGCCGCGCTGCTCGTAAAGGTGATCCGGTAGCGCGTATTGGCAACGTTCCGCAGATAGGCGCCGATCGTGTAGGTGTCGCTCGGGTCAGTCCAGTTCACCAGCGCATTGAAGGTCGCATAGGCGGGCTGGACGAAGCGGCGCTTGCCCAACGTCTGCCCGGCGATCGGCTTGCCTGACGGTTCGACGAAGCGGATCAGCGAGTCGTCCTTCGGCGCATATTTGGTCGTGGCATAGCCGCTGCCGACAAGCTTCAGCGTACCGCCGGCGAGATCGACGGTATAGGTCGCGCTGAAATTGGCCGAGAAGGCGGGCGCGCGAACCATTTGCAGCCCGCTCCAATCCTGCGGGAAGGTGCTGCTGGTGATCTCGGTCAGGTTATTGGTGGCGCCCGGGACGGGGTTGATGATCGTATCGGTACCGGTCGCGCCGGTGAACTTGCGATAGCGTGCATGGAGGTAGGCGACGCCCGCCGCCACGTTGAGCTCGCGGGTGATGTTGAGGTCGCCGCTCAGATCAGCGCCGTAAATGCGAGAGCTGGTCGCGCTGGTGATGCCCGATTGGAAAGCCAGGGTGACCGGGTTCAGCACCACCTTCGAGATCTGCAGATTCTTGTAGTCGTAATAATAGCCTGACGCCTCGATGTGGAAGCTCGATCCACGCATTTTCGCGCCCACCTCGAAAGCGTTCACCGTCTCCGGCTTCACAGGCTTGATGTTGTTCGCCGCAGTGTTGAAGGTCCCGCTCTTGAAGCCCTTCGAATAGGAGGCGTATACGTTGAACCCGTCATTGACGTTGTAGCGAAGGACCGCGCGCGGCGTGAAGTTGTGGAATTTCGCCCGGGGCTGCGGCGTCGCCGAACCCCCTTGCCGCTGGGTGACGAACACATTCCTGGCCGTAGCCGTGTCGGCGAATGAGTCGGCGCTCTTGGTTTCGCTGGTGTAGCGCCCACCTGCGGTAAGGAATAATTTGTCCGACAGGTTATAGGTCACGTCGGCATAGGCCGAGTAGGAATCGGGCGTGTTCAGATAGCCCTTGCTCTGCGCAAGGATGCCGAGCGGGTTGGCCGCGGTCCGGGCATTGGCAGAGGTCGTGCGGCTCAGCAGGCTTTTCTGCACCTGATGGAAATACATTCCGCCCATCAATACGGTCAGCTTCTCGCCGCTATAGGCGTAGTCGATCGCCTGGATGAAGGTCTTGTTGAGGCTGGTTCCCATGATGGTCTGCGAGTCGACCGGTGAAGCGTCGATGTCGAAATTGCCGGGGCCGCCATGCTCGACCGCATAGGAGGTGTGGCTGGTGACCTTGCCGATTGCGCCCAGGTCCAGCTCGGCCAGCGCGGTATATTCATCGCCCTGATTCTTGACCACCGGCTGCGTGTTCAATGATGTCCTGTCCCGCATCAGGAAGGCCTGCTTGAAAGGCTGTGCAGCCGTACCCGCGAGCACCGATTTGACCGTGGCGCTGGGGTGGTCCTTGAGCTGATAGGCCAGGGTTCGACCGTCGAACGTATAATAATAATTATAGCCGTAAGTGACCGAGAAATTCTCGAAATAGTCCACCTTCGCCTTCACGCGCAGCGAGCGGCTTTCGAACGGTGCCGTCCGGCAATGATGCGTGCTGCCGGTGCCGGGCCCCGGAACCGTCCGGTTCACCGGATCGGCGAAGCAGTTGATATCTTTGATATAGCCGTGGTTCTTGTGATAATTGCCGGTCACGCTGAATGCGACGAAATCCTTGATCACCGGAATAGAGACATAGGCCGAGAGGTTCCGGTCGGCGAGCTTGCCGTAGCTTATCGACAGCTTGCCCTTCAGGTCGTTGCCCGGCGTCAGCGTGTTGATCAGGATCGCGCCGCCGGTCGCGTTCTTGCCGTAAAGCGCTCCCTGCGGGCCCTTCAGCACTTCGACGCTGCGCAGATTGGCGAGGTCCTGATTGATCTGGTTCTGGCTCGCCTGGTAAAATCCATCGATATAGGCGCCGACATTATTCTCCGCACCGGTGCCGGCGGTGGTCGTCGTGATACCTCGGATCGAGGGCTGGGTCAGCGGGCCGGTGACGCCGATCTGGACGCCGGCGACCGACTGGCCGAAATCCTGGAAACGGGTGATGCCCGACTCCATCAGCTTTTCGCCCGAGATCGCGACCACCGAGGCGGGCACGTCAACGAGACGTTCGCTGCGGCGCTGCGCGGTGACGATGATGTCTTCGCTTCCGCCGGAATCGGCAGCCGGTGACTTTGGCGCCGACTGCGCCTGGCCGGGTGCCGTCCATGCCAGCGCCGCGATGCTCAGCCCCGCAAGCAACAACGTCCGCGACCGCGCGACAGAATATCCTTGCATCTCGCTTCTCCCCCTAATGCTGACCTTCATATTGGCCCTGTTTCCCCTTCGGCCTTTCGGCCGTCTTTTCACCCGCTGCTGGCGCCTGCGACCGCCAGCGCATCAACCGCGACCGCTCGCTCGGGCGTGACCAGCACCGGATTGAGATCAAGCTCGGCAAGGCGACTGCCGGCGGATTCGCCGAGCCGCGCAACGCTCAACGCCAGTTCAACGAAAGCCTCGAGATTCGCAGGTTTCGCTCCGCGCGCACCGGCAAGTAGCCTTGCCACTTTGAGCCCCGCGACCATCTCCCTGATGTCTTCGGCATCGACCGGCAGCGGTCGTACCGCGACGTCGTCCATGATCTCGGTGTAGATGCCGCCCGCGCCGA
>CANJRZ010000302.1 GCA_947476735.1 Sphingomonadaceae bacterium | reverse complement strand
GTCTCATCAAGACCTGCGCCAAGCTCGACGTCTCATTCTACCGGCTGCTCGGTGATCGTCTCACCGTCCCCAACGCGCCGCACGTGCCCCGCTTGCCTGGTCTCGTCAGGCTCGTCGCCGCATAGCGCACGGGAATCTGCCCCGGTTACAATTCCGGCGCGCTTACCCCTGCGGCGGCAGCGCGGCGTCCTCGGCCTTTTCAGCATTGAGCCCGTGTCGCATCAGCATCGGAATGTTCGCAAGGGCGAACACAAAGGTGGCGGGCAATGCTCCCCACAATTTGTAGCCGAGCCAGAAGTCCATGCTGGTGCTCCGCCAAACCATTTCGTTGGCAACGGCCATGGCGACGAAGAACAGCGCCCAGTTTCGTGTCAGCTTCGCCCAGCCGATCTCGCTCAGCCCGGGATAGGCATGGCCCAGCACCAGCTTGATCGTCGGCCGGCCGGTAACAATGCCGAAACCCAGGATCGCTGCTACGAGCAAATAATAGGCGGTCGGCTTCATCTGGATGAATTTGGGATCATGCAGCCAGAGCGTGAGCCCGCCGAAGCCGAGCACCATCGCCCCCGAGAAGAGCAGCAATGCCGAGATGTGGCGGTAGACCAGCCAGGAGGCGCCGATCGCCACCGTGGTTGCGGCCATGAACACGGCAGTCGAAAGCAGCACGTCCTTCGTGGAGAAATAGACGATCAACCAGATGATCAACGGGCCGAAATCGATCGCCAGCCGCGCCTTGGGTCCTGCCTCCCGGCCCTTCTTTCCGCTCAACGCCACCTCACTCCTCACTTGAGCCGCTCGAGACCGGCAATCGCGCGCGCTACCTCGGCGGGCTCGAAGGGTCGTAAATCGTCGAGCGACTCGCCAATGCCGATCGCGTGGACAGGCATGCCGTAACGCTCGGCCGCCGCGACCAGTACGCCGCCGCGCGCGGTGCCGTCGAGCTTTGTCATGATCAGGCCGGTCACCCCCGCCGTCTCCTTGAATATCTCGATCTGGCTCAGTGCATTTTGTCCGGTGGTGGCATCAAGCACCAGCAGAACGTCATGTGGTGCCGCTGGGTTCAACCGCCCGAGCACCCGCCTGATCTTGGCCAGTTCGTCCATCAGTCCGGTCTTGTTCTGCAGACGACCTGCCGTGTCGACTATCAGCACGTCGATGCCCTTCTCGGTGCCCTGCTTCACGCCCTCAAAGACGAGCCCCGCCGCATCGCCGCCCTCCTTGCCACTGATAATCGGCACGCCGACGCGATCGGCCCATACCGTGAGCTGACCGATCGCGGCAGCGCGGAACGTATCCCCCGCGACCAGCATCACCGCATAGTCCTGCTCCTTCAGCCAATGCGCGAGCTTGGCGATCGTCGTGGTCTTCCCCGAGCCGTTGACGCCAATGACGAGGATGACCTGCGGGCGGGGAAAGGCTTCGATCACGAGCGGCCTGGCGACAGGTGCCAACACCTTCTCGATTTCCTGGGCAACGATCTCACGCAGGCTCCGCTCGTCGAGCCCCTTCTCGAACATCTCGCCGGCCAGACGTTCGCGGATCCGGCCCGCGGTAACCGGGCCAAGATCGGAGGAGATCAGCGCCTCCTCGATTTCGTCGAGCGTCTCCTTGTCGAGCGCCGCCCGGGTGAAAAGCCCGGTCAGATTCTCGCCGAGTCGGTCCGAGGTCTTGCGGAATCCCCCGAACAGCCGCTCGCGCCAGCTCTTCTCGCTCATGCCGCCGTCTGTCCTTTCAGGCCGTCGGCATCGACGCCGGTGATGGTGGTTGTAGCGATCCGCCCGGGTTCGGGCACCGCGCCCTCGAAACGGACGCGCACGAAATTCTCCGCATGGCCGGCACCGCCGCGCTCGGCAAGCACATTGTGGCGGGTGCCGACCAGCGCCTTCAGCCAGGCTGTCTGCCGACCTGCGGCGCGCTCGCGCAGGGCAGCGGCGCGGTGGCGGATCGTTTCACGTTCAAGCTGGGGCATGCGCGCGGCCGGCGTGCCGTCGCGCGGCGAATAGGGGAAGATATGAGCGAAGACGATGTCGCAATCGTCGATCAGCGCGGCCGTATTGGCGGCCATGGCCGTATCCTCGGTCGGGAAGCCGGCTATCAGATCCGCGCCAATCGCGATGCCCGGGCGCGCCGCCTTCAGCCGCTCGACCATCGCAACCGCCTGGGCGCGGCTGTGGCGCCGCTTCATCCGTTTGAGGATCAGGTCATCACCGGCCTGCAGCGAAAGGTGGAGGTGCGGCATGATCCGCGTCTCCTGGGTCACCAGCGCAAATAGCCTGTCGTCGATCTCTACCGAATCGAGCGAAGAGAGCCGCAGTCGCTTCAGCCCTGGCACATGCGCAAGGATCCGCTCGACGAGCATGCCGAGTGTTGGCGCGCCCGGAAGGTCCGGCCCGTAGCTGGTGAGGTCGACCCCGGTCAGCACCACTTCCTGATGCCCATGGGCGACAAGCGTCTTGATCCGCTCGACGACCAACCCCGCCGGTACCGAACGGCTCGGGCCTCGGCCAAAGGGAATGATGCAGAAAGTGCAGCGATGGTCGCAGCCATTCTGCACCTCGACAAAAGCGCGGGCATGACCAGCGAAGGCCGCCGCCATGTGCGGTGCGGTCTCGCGCAGGTCCATGATGTCCGAGACATGGATATCAGCGGCGGCACCGCGTTCGAATCCGAATAGCGCGGGATCAGCCTTGCCGGCATTGCCGATCACGCGCGCCACCTCAGGCATGGCGGCAAAAACAGCTGCATCTGTCTGCGCAGCGCAGCCGGTGACGACGATCCTTGCCTCCGGGCGCCGCCGCGCCGCCTGACGGATCGCCTTCTTCGCCTGTTTGACGGCCTCTGCGGTTACCGCGCAGCTGTTGACGATGATCAGGTCTTCTGCCGCGGGCAGGAGGACGCGCATCGCCTCGCTTTCGGCGATGTTGAGCCGGCAGCCCAGTGTGATCAGCTCGGGTCCGCTCATTCGCCGGCTTCGGTCCCGAAGGCGCTCAGTTCGGCTTCCGCCGTGAAGACGTGGGTGGCCGGTCCCGACATCGTTAGCGGGGTACCCGGCACCCAGCCGATGACAAGCTGGCCGCCAGGCAGAGTCACTGTGACGGGCGTATCGACAAGGCCGGCGCGGATCGCCGAGGCCGCCGTTGCACAAGCGCCGGTACCGCAGGCATCGGTGAGCCCAACCCCACGCTCCCACACGCGCAAGCGGATATTTTTCCGGTCGTCGACCGTCGCGACATTGACGTTGACGCGCTCGGGAAACAGCGGATCAGTCTCGATCAGCGGCCCCAGCCGGGCAAGATCGACCATTTCATGGTCTTTGACGAAGAAGATGATGTGCGGATTGCCGACATTGGCAGCCATCGGCGTTTCCAGTTCGTCCCAGGCGACCGGCATGGCGCGTGTGTCCATCGCATAGGCTAGCGGGATCGCATCCCAGTCGAAGCGTGGTTCGCCCATCTCGACCGAGACCAGACCATCTTCACTGCTCCCGCCGAGCAGACCACCCAGCGTCTCAATGGTGGCTGTTCCGCCGAGCAGTCTGACGACACAGCGGGTGGCGTTGCCACACGCCTCGACTTCGCCACCATCAGCATTGAAGATCCGCATCCGCACGTCGGCGATCCGGGAAGGCTCCAGCAGGATAAGTTGGTCGCAGCCGACACCAGTTCGACGGTCGGCCAAAGCCCGCGCCCGTACAGCCGACATCTCGACCGGCGTTTCGCGCGCATCGATCACGACGAAGTCGTTGCCGAGACCATGCATCTTGTGGAAGCGGACCTTCATGGCCGCGCGATCTAAGGATTTGAGGGGGCGAAGTCCACTATTCCTCCCGGGCACGATTGGGGGAATCAAGCCCGCTTCTTCAGCCCCTGCCGCATCGACACGATCTCGCCTGCCACCGCACTCGGGCTGGCCGCAAGCAGCAATTCCCGTTCGGCAAGCAGTGCGCGAGTGGCGCGGGCAGGTATCGGGCGGCCATAGTGCCAGCCCTGCCCCAGCGGGCAGCCATGGCCGTTCAGCATCATGAGAATCTCGGCTGTCTCGACGCCCTCGGCTACGGCCGGAATACCCAGGCTGTCCGCAAGGGCGATGATCATGCGTACCAGTGCCGCCGCCTCGGGATCGATCGTCATCTGCGTCACAAAGCTGCGGTCGATCTTGATCCGGTCAAGCGGCAGGGCGCGCAAATGGGTCAGGCTCGAATAGCCGGTGCCGAAATCGTCGAGCGCAACGCGGATGCCCTGGTTTTTGAGGCTGGCGATGATTGATGTGGCAAAACCTGGATTCTCGAACAGGGCAGCCTCGGTAATTTCGATCTCGAGCCGCTCGGCCGGGAAATTCATCTCGGTCAGGAGCTTGACGATCTTCTGCGCGAGCCAGGGATCGCGCATCTGCGCGGGGCTGATGTTGACGCCGAGCAGCAGCCTAGGATCCCAGTGCCGTGCTTCTTCGAACGCGCTGCGCATCACCGACATCGAAAGCTCGCCAATCAGACCGGATTCCTCGGCGATCGAAATGAAGGCTCCAGGTTCGATCACGCCCTGTTCGGGATGCTCCCAGCGCGCGAGCAATTCGAAGCCGATGATCTCGCCGCTGGCCAGATCGACCTGCTGCTCGAACCATGGGACGATCTGGCCCGAAGGAATGCCGGCACGCAGGCCGAGCTCAATCGCGTTCCTTCGTTCGAGTTCACGTTCCATGCTCGTGTCGAACCAGATGCGCTGGTTTCGGCCCGCCCGCTTGGCGACATACAGGGCGATGTCCGCACGGCGCATCAGCGTGTCGATCGTCCGACACCCCGATTCGGTCCGCGCGACGCCCAGCGATGCACCGATATGCGCCTCGACCGACTCGATCCTGAAGGGTTCCGCCATGCGCGCAATGATCGCGTCGGCAACGCGGTCGACCGCGCCGGCCATCGTCGGATCAAACGCAAACGAGCAGGCAAATTCATCACCCCCCAGTCGCGCGGCGATTGCGTGATCGGGCAGCGCCGCGATCATCGTCTGGGACGCCGCGCGCAACAATTGATCCCCGGCGAGATGGCCATGCAGATCGTTGACTGACTTGAAATGGTCGAGGTCGACGATCAGCATCGCCACCGCTTTTCCGCGCTTGAGCGCCGTCTCGATCAGCCGCGCCCCCATCTCGCCGAATGCGCGGCGGTTGAGCAGCCCGGTGAGCGGATCGCTGGTGGCGAGCTGACTGGCCCGCGCCTCGGCGGTACGACGCAACGCCACCTCCGCCTTGAGCGCGCGATAGCGCCGCCAGCCAAGCATCGAGAGCGCGATGTTGAGCAGCAACACCGAGATCATCAGATTGTCGGTGACCGAGAGGCCCGTGCCAAACACACGATAGAGCTTGGTCGCGACGATCCAGCTCGAGACGATCACCAAAATCGTGGCGGCCACGCTGATCCCCATGGTCAGCAGGTCGCGCCGACCTTCGGCCGGGCCCGCGAGCGCGCCCTCCTTGATCGTCCCGCTATCCATTGGGTTCTCCGGCTACAGCAGCGAACCGTCAGGATAGGGAATTGAGGTTGCCAACTGCTTAATGGCAATCGCCC
>CANJRZ010000301.1 GCA_947476735.1 Sphingomonadaceae bacterium | reverse complement strand
TGCCCACATCTGCCAGACCCCCAGCAGGCAGGCGAGCATGAACGCGCCAAAACCTGTCCACAGATGGGCAAGGGCAAGCGATGCTATACCCGGCCTGCCGCTTGTTTCGCATTGCGGAACGGATGCGGCGGAGCTGGCAAGGGGACTCGATGCGCTAGCCACAGCTTATCCTCCCGTCGGGACCCGGTTTGAATTGATCGGGTGCGACCACCCGCACCCTTGCGAGCATCTGGCTGTGCCCCATTCCGCAAAACTCGTGGCACGGCATGAGCAGGTTGCCCGTCTTCCGGAATATCGTGTGGACCTGGGAGATATGCCCCGGCACGATCATCGTGTTGACGTTGGTACCCGTGACCAGGATCCCGTGGATCACGTCCGGGCTGGTGAAGCGGAGCGTTACCTGCCGATCAACCGGGACCACGACACATTGCGGAACGAAGGCGAATTGGGTGGTGATGATCCGCGTGGTCACCTGCCCGTCGGCCGCGACACTGGTGCCGAGATTGGCTTCGGTGAACTCGCCCGAAAGGTGGAGCGACTTGGGATCGATATATTCGCGGTTCGAGGGCGGGTTGATGTGCATCGATATCCCGGCGAACAGGATTGCCGCCAGGATCAGCAAGACCACGGCCGCGACGACCAGCGCCCAGCGCAACTCGGACCGGAGAATCTTGCCTTCCATCTGATCGCCAGTCATCAGCCGACACTTCCGCGCGGCAGAAAAACCAGAAGATAAATCAGGAACCAGCTGAGCATCAGCAGCGAGACTGCGGTACCGGCGACCGCGATGGTGCCCCGCGGCGTTTCGGCCATCGCGCGTTCTAGTGCAGCCAGCTCGTCGTCCGCCGTTTCCGGACCAGATACAGGATCATTCCCCACGTTATCTCCCCCGGCTCGGAATCGAGACCCGGCCAGAATTGTCCACGCGTGCGTGTCATCTTCCTATGGGGGATTTCCACAAGTTGACGTGATCGGCCGGCGTGGTCTGGAGCAGGCACAGAATCCGTCCGTCACGACCTGGAGTTTTGCAGGACCAAACCCCTATTCCGAGCGCGCCTTTGTCCTGATTGTCTGCTTTTTGCCCTTCGCCTGCTCGAAGGCCTCGTCGGACAGGAATTGATCATAGCGCGTGCGCGACGCCATCACCGGTCCGTCGCCGTCGCAGATCAGCGGCTGATCCTCATGGCGCATCCGATCCCAGATCGTCTTGTCCTGGTCGAATTGCTTGCAGACATCGCGGATGATCGCACGGGCCAGCCCGCCCATCGGCCCGTCCGCTTCGGCCTGTGGCTGGGTGAAGGCAAAGCGGGCATGGACCTCGTCTTTCTCCACCGGGGTCAGCACGTTGACCAGCAGCGTTTCCAATATCCCTTCAAAGCGGGTGCAGCCTTGGCCAGGGGCCATGCTGCGGACGACGATCGCGCCGTCGACCATGCCCTTGGTCGTGCCCATCTTCGCGCGGGCGACCGAGGTCAGATAATGGCCGTCGATAACGATCTCGGTTTCGGGAAAGCTGGCGACGCGGTGGACGTAGAGGAAATGGGCGGTGTCGACCGTGTTATCGAACAGGTTGCGGATCGAATTGTAAACGCGCCATTCGAACTTCGCGAATGGCGTCCAGCCCGGCGAGCCGACCTCTGCATAGGTATCGAGCTCCCATTTGGGCGGCGCGCCCTCGGGATGGTACCAGACCCAGACGAAGCCATTGCGCTCGCACACCGGCCAGGACGCGACGCAATTGGCGCGCTTGGCCTGGGGCGGAATTGCCTTGGCATAGGGGATACCGGTCACCGCGCCGGTGCCATCGTAGGTCCAGGCGTGGAACTGGCATTCGAGGTCGTTGCCGACGACCCGTCCGCCATGGCCCATATGCGCACCGAAATGACGGCAATAGGCGTCGAGAACGCGCGCCTGGCCATCCTCGCCGCGCCATATGACGAGCTCGCGGGAGAAATAGCGTACCGGCTTGACCTCGCCTACGGCCAGTTCGTCGCTGTAGCAGACGACATACCAGCCGAACGGAAAGGGTTCGGTGAGGTTGCGTTCTTCAGCCGATCGCCGACCCGGCAGATCGGCCATACGCCAGGCGACGAGATCGTCACCCTTCAGATGTTCGACGAGTTTCCAGACGGAGGAAGGGCTGGTGCGGGCGTCGACGGGAGACGGGTCGTTCATGATGTCCTCCTAGAGGCGAAGCAAGTTCCTGGCATTTTCGTAGAGGAATTTAGGCCAGACATGATCACGGAACGGGACCTCGCGTAGCTCGGCGAAAATGCGGTCCAGCGAGAGGCCCATCGGCCAGTAGCCGGCAAAGATTATCTTGTCGCTGCCGCGCGTATTGGCGAAGTCGATGATCGCCTTCGGATAATGCTTCGGCGCGAAGGCGCTCGTTGAATAATAGAGGTTCGGCCATTTTAGCATCAGCTTGACGGCGAGCGCTTCCCACGGTTCGGAGCCGTGGCGCATGACGAACTTGAGTTCGGGGAAGAACCAGCAGACCTCGTCGATCAGCTCGGTCATCTGCGGTGCCATCGGGAAACGCGGTCCAGGCACGCCGGCGTTGACGAAGATCGGCAGGTCGAGATCGATGCATGCCGCGTAGATGACATACATTTCCTTGGAGTTGATCGCGACCTGCGGATAGCTGCCGCTCGGGAAGAAGCTCACCGCGCGAACGTCATATTCTTTGACCAGCTTTCGGATACGACGAACCTCGTCCATTCCGTAATTGGGGTCGATCGGGATGTCCCAGATGAACCGGCCCGGAAAACGGTCGCGGGCTTCCTCGTTGAGCGGAGAAAAGACGTTGATCGGCAACATGCCGCGTTCGATATTATATTTGTCCATTTGCTCGACGGCATAGGCGACAGGATCGGAAAGCTCGCCGAAATCGGGGACATTCTTGAACATATATTGTGCCGGGAAGGCCATTTTGCGGCTCTCGGCATCGCGATAGGAGGGCTTCATCGCGTCGTAGGCGCCCTGAAATCCCTTTTTGTCCGGCAAGCCGAACATCGTGTCGATGACCTTGCCCCCTTCATCCAGATACGACATCGGCGTTCCTCCCCTCATATTCGGTCTGATAAGATTGCCTCAGCGAGACCTTGTCGATCTTGCCGAGCGCGTTGCGTACGAAGGGCTCGGGCCGAACGAGGATCTCGGTCGGCACCTTGTAGTCGGCGAGGTTCGCTCGGGCGAAATCCATCAAGTCGGTCGCATCAAGAGTTTGTCCCGCGTGGGGTACGATCGCGACGACGAGCCGCTCGCCGAGCCGCGGATCGGGCACGCCGAACGCCGCGACCTCCATCATCCCCGGCACTTGCTGGAAGGCGCGCTCGATCTCGGCCGAATAGATGTTCTCGCCCTTGCTGATGACCACGTCCTTCTTGCGGTCGACAATGGTGATGAACCGGTCCGCATCGAGGAAGCCGACATCGCCGGTCCTGAACCAGCCGTCGTGGAAAGCCGCTTCATTGGCCTCCGGATTGTTCCAGTAGCCCTTCATCACCAGCGGGCTGCGCACCCAGATCTCGCCGGCCTGGCCAAGCGGCAGGTCGCGTCCCGCGTCGTCGACAACACGTACCTCGGTGCCGGGCACGACCCGCCCGGCCGCCCTGGGGTTGGCAAGATATTCGTCGCCGGTCGCGGTACAGACCGGGCCGTTGGTCTCGGTCATGCCGAAGCCGCCGCCGCCCATTGCTCCGGGGAATCCCTTCAGCATCGCCTGTCCCAGATTGGTCGCGAGCGACTGGCCGCCGCTGAAGACGCTGGTGATCGAACTGGTGTCGGTGGTGGCGAAGTCAGGGCAAGCGAGCACGTCCCAGAACAGCGATGGCGGACCTTGCAGGATGGAGAGGCGCTCCTGCTCGATCAGCTTGAGCGCGGTCGCCGGATTCCAGCGGTCGATCATGACGATCTTTCCCCCGATTGCGGCCGCGCCGAGCACCATCGAAGTGGCGCCGCTCATATGGAAGAAGGGGAAAGTCGCGATCGTCGAATAAGGCGGGGCGGCGGCGGCGAGCGCCATCGGCTCCATGCCGAGCCTCCTGGCCGCCCGGGTCAAATGGCACATGCCGTTGTGGCGTAAGCCGATCAGGAAAGTTGCGACCCCGACATGGTCGAGCACGGCTCCCTTGGCCCGCCCGGTGGTACCGGAGGTGAACATGATGATCGCGGGGTCTTCCCACTGAGCGTCGGTCGGTTCGACCGGAGCGGGTGCGATTTCAATCGCTTTTCCCGCGGCGTCGAAAAAGCCGCCACTGCTGCCCGCTGTCAGTATCGCGCCGCCGAAACGTTCCCGCAGCGCCTCGGTGCGCCGCTGGTCTGCCAGCAGAACGGCGCAGTCGGTATCCTTGAGTGCATTGCTCATGTCGTCGGGCGTGCCGCGACTGTTGATCAGCACGGCGGTTGCCCCGCTCAGGATGGTCGCGAAGTAGCCCAGGATCCATTCCGGCGAGTTGCGCATTGCTATCGCGATATGGACCCCGGGAGCCGCACCGAACCGCTCGCGCAGGACCTCTGCGAAGCCGGCAGCCAGCGGCAGAAACTCGGCATATGTCCAGCGGCGCTCCCCGCTCACGATATAGGTCCGGTCGCCGAACATCTGCGCCTGGACGATCATATGGCTGAGGTTTGGCGGCAGGCTCTTGTAGACCAGCATGTCGGCGCCCTTGACGCGGCGCTGCTCCATTTCAAACGGCTGGCCGGGGGCAGACAGCCCCGATCTGATCGCATCGAATTCCGCCAGCACCGACATTCGCTTCCCCCTCGCTTTCAGCCGATCGCTCGTTCGATGTCCCGGGCGCGCTCGAGCAGCGAAGTCCGGTCCGCCGCCGAGGCAAGCCCGGCGACAATCAGGATCAGCCCCAGCTCAAATTCCAGCTTGAGTCGCTCCTCCGAGCCCCGGGTGATGATACGGTGCTGAAGTGCAGCGGCAATCGCATGTGCGAACTGCTGCGCCAGAACATGTTTGCCGAGCACCGGCCGCAGCTTCTTTTGCGCGAGAAGCCGTTCGGCCAGCGGCTCGAACCGTTCATAATTGAGCTGGACCACCGCCTTGATGCCTTCGGCGCTGTTCTGCGCGGTCAGTGTCTGGATCAGGCGTCGGTAGAAATGGCGGTCGCCATGATAGACTCGTGCCAGGACCGAACTGAGATCGGAGACGAACCGGCCAAGATCGTCGCAGGGCAATTGATCGATTTCCCGCATCGGCTCGAAGATATTCTCGCGGGCGATGGCGAGCAGGATGTTCGCCTTGGAACCGAACAGATTATAGGGCGTGACCAGCGCGACACCGGCTGCAGCGGCTAGTTGCGGCATCGAGAAATCGCCACGCGCGCCTTCTAGGATTAGGGCGCGCGCCGCGTCCAGGATCATCTCGCGGCGTTCGGCCTTCTGGGATTCCCGCGTGCTCATTTCCCGATCGCCTCTCCCGACAAGTCATGGCATGGCTTGCCCGTTGCTAACACGCGTCTCAAGCTGATAAAGATATAATACATTATGAAATTTGGAAAGAGGCCTGCATGAGCGATCCGGAAAGCTTCCGTGCGGAGATCCGGGCCTGGCTGGAGATCAATTGT
>CANJRZ010000300.1 GCA_947476735.1 Sphingomonadaceae bacterium | reverse complement strand
GGCGGGAGCGGGGGCCGTGACATGGTGGTGATCCTCTCACGCGAAGGGTGTGGCGAACTCTATCCGGATACCGCCCGGAATGAAGACGAGGAAGTGGCGCGTCGCCGATCCGGGACGCATCGGGCCGGGCGCGAAATCGACCACGACCCCCGGATGCGCGCTTATCTCTGCCCACGCTGCCTCGAGCGCAGCATCGTCCGCCACCGCGAGCGAGAGGTGGTGCAGGCCGATATTGGTGCGCCGGTCGAACGCCCGCGCTGTCAGCGGATCGGCCGCTCGCCACAAGGTCAGCAGGATCGCCCCGTCGGATACGAAGATCGAAGGATAGGCCGGCACTCCGCCGACCTCGTCAAAGCCGAGCACCCCGCAGAAGAAGGCGCGCGCTTCGTCCAGGTCGGGAACGGTGAGCCCGATATGATGGGCACCGCGGGTCAGCTTCTCGGTCATGATGGCATTCCTTCCAGTTCGGCGACGCGTGCGCGCAGCCGGTCAAGTTCGTCGAGCAGCGGCCGGGTGCCGCGCTCGACTTCGGTTTCGGTAAAGCGGGGGGTGATGTGCTGCGGGCAGTTCCAGTCGAAACCGATCACGTCGATCACGAAGGCGCGTTCCGGTTGGGCGGCGTAGTCCGGCACCATCAGCGCCGCGATAGTCCCGCGATCCTCGGTGCAGTGGGCATGTCCGATCAGCTTGAGCCGCCGTTGGTTCGGATAGTCCATCAGGAACAGGGACACGCGATCGTCGGCGGCCAGATTGGCGGTCGAAAGATATTGGCGGTTGCCGCGAAAGTCCGCAAAGCCGATCCGGTTGCCCTCGATCCGCCGCAGAAACCCCGCCGGGCCGCCGCGATGCTGGACATAGGGCCAGCCATCTTCGCTGACGCTCGCCATATAGAAGCTGTCGCGCGCGGCGATGAAATCGGCTTCGCGATCGGTGAGGATGTCCGCTTCGCCCGCGCCCTCTTCCATTCTTGCATAAGAGGCGCGCGAACCGGCCGTTTCCTGCAGCGCCCGTGCGCCCGGGCCGAACATGGTGTGGAGGAATGTCTGTGCCATGCCGCCGAAATAGTGCATGATATGTACGATGATAATCAGCGTAAAATCGCGTTCACTATTTCACTTTGAGGAATAATGGATCGGTTCGAAACCCTCACCGCCTTTGTCGCCGTGGCAGATCGGGGCGGCTTCGCCGCCGCGGCGCGCGCGCTCGATAAATCGCCGCCGGCCATCACCCGCGCGGTAGCGGCGCTGGAGCGTCAGCTCGGCGTGACCCTGTTTCACCGATCGACCCGCGCCACATCGCTAACCGACGAGGGGGCGGTCTTCCTCGATCGGGCGCGCCGGCTTCTGATCGATCTGCGCGAAGCGGAACAGATCGTGATGGGCGGCCGGTCCGCCCCGCAGGGGCACCTCTACGTGACCGCACCGGTCATGTTCGGACGATTGCATGTGCTGCCCGCCATTTCCGCCATGCTGGCCAGCCATGCCCGCCTCAACGTGCGGATGATGCTGCTCGATCGCAACGTCCGGATCATCGAGGAAGGCATTGATGTCGCGGTGCGGATCGGCCCGCTGGCCGACAGCGCGCTGCGCGTGGTGACGATTGGTTCGGTGCGACAAACGATCGTGGCTAGCCCCGACTATCTTGCCGAGCATGGCGTTCCGGCTGCTCCCGCCGATCTGCGGGCCCATCGCTGTATCGTCGGCAGCGGCGTGCGGGTCGGCAGCACCTGGCCGTTCGGAGCGAAGGGCGAAACCCTCGTCGAAGTCACTCCAAGGCTCACCGTCAACACCATCGACGCGACGATCGCGGCGGCCGAGGCGGGGCTCGGGCTCGCCAATGTGCTGAGTTATCAGGCGGCTGACGCGATCGCCGCCGGGCGGCTCGTGCGGGTGCTGGAAGCGTACGCGCCTTCGCCGATGCCGGTCAGCTTGTTATACGATGCCGGACGCGCAGCGATGCCGGCTGTGCGGGCGTTCATCGATACGATGCGAGAGCGGGGCCGCCGGTGGGCATGGGGCTGAAAGGCGGTTGAACCGTTTGCCCTTGAAGCGGGCGGAACGAGTCAGACTGGCTCCGGCTGGCGTAGCTTGCGGATCGTGAATTTGGAAAAGTCGGGCCCGCCCAGCGTCTCCTCGCGGAATATTTCGCTGGGATAGGGGTAGATGGCGGGTACACCCTCGGCATCTAGGTACCAGCTACGGCACCCGCCTGTCGCCCAGATGGTTTTCCGGGCAGCGGCCCTGATCTCAGCAATATAGCCGCCCGTAGCCGTTGGATCGGGGGACATGGCTGCGTCATTCTCGGCGATATAGGCAATGCACTTCATGATGTAGTCGACTTGCCACTCGGCCATCAGGACGAGCGATATATTCCCCACGGGGCTGTAGGGACCGCCGATCATGAAGAAATTGGGCATGTGCGGCACCGTCACGCATTGATAGGCGACGGGTTGTTCGGCCCAAATGTCGGCCAGCGTCCGGCCATCCTCGCCTGTCATCGCGACCGGTCGCACATAGGCGGTCGGATCGAATCCGGATGCCAGGACCAGAACGTCGAGTTCGTGTAACACGCCATCGCTGGTTAGCACGCCTTCCGGGACTATGCGCTCGATCCCGGCGGTGATCAGTTCGGTGCGTGGTCGCTGGATCGCTTCATAGAAGTCAGGCGACATGATGAGGCGCTTGCATCCCACCGCATAGTCAGGCGTCAGGTGTGCGCGAAGCTCGGGATCTTTAACCCGAGCGAGATTTTCCTCGCAGTTGCGAACCATCGCGGCCCGGCCTTCCTCGTCGAGTCCCATGACCGCTCGCGTGGTCTCACGGGTGAAGTGGGCTGCCTCGTCGTAGAGTGCTTGCATCAATTCGGGCCGGTTGGCGAAATCCGCACGCTGTTCGGCAGAAAATTCGGTCTGTGGTACATTCAGGACCCATTGGGGCGTGCGCTGGAACAGTTCGAGATTTCTGACCCGCCCCGCGAGCGCGGATACGATCTGCACGGCAGTCGAGCCTGTTCCGATGATCCCGATGCGCGCATCGTCGAGCGCTACGCTGTGGTCCCAACGCGCAGTGTGGAATTTATGACCGGCAAATGTATCCAGGCCTGGAATGTCCGGCATGACGATCTGGTGGAGAAAGCCGGTCGCGGAAATCAGAATGTCGGAACTGTCGGTCGAGCCGTCTTTGAGCGTGATGTTCCACTTGGCTCCATCCCATCGGGCGTCGGCAATTTCGCTATTGAAGCGGATATGGTCAAAGACGCCGAGCTGCCGGGCCTGCCGATCGAAATAGGCCCAAATCTCCGGACCTGGGGCGAACACTTTTGACCAGTCCGGATTGAGCGCAAATGAGTAGGAATAATGATGCGCCGGCACGTCGCAATGCAGGCCAGGATAGCTGTTCTCGCGCCATGTCCCGCCGACGCTGTCGCCTTTTTCGTAAATAGTATAGTCTCTATAGCCTGATTTATAAAGACAATATCCAGCCAATATTCCAGACATTCCTGCGCCTATTATGATCGTTTTTTGTTTCATCATTGTCGACAAACCTTAAATAGTTTCGGATTATTAAAAATATATCACGATATTAAATTTCATTCCAAATGATGATATTTTTAAATCGAACGTTATTTGGTTAGCAGAGAATGAAGCACTCATTCTTTGATTGAGGTCAAAGTGAAAGTCCTCGATGTTCTGCAATTGATTAGGTAACCAAGCGGGATACGGCCGCAATAGAATCTCTCGATACAATCCAAACTGTATCCGCGCCCGATCAGCGCAAAAGTCGTTTCAAGATTTGATTCTTATCAAAGTGAGGGCCCTTCTGCTGCCCTAGCGTCAGCCTTATCCTTTGAGGTGCGCTCGATCGATCAATTATATTGATCCATTATGACAAACCATTTTCTTGATATGACTTTAACTGTTGGAGCGGAATTATGACCTGCGAAACTGTTCGCAACCCTACCGATTTCGACCTGCAGGCGCTGAGGCTCCGCTATGATCAAGAACGCGACCGGCGGGTGCGGGCTGACGGCGAGGCGCAATATGTCGAAGTCGCGGCTGACTATGCCGACTATTACGAGACCGATCCATGGTCGCCGCCCGTCGATCGCAAGCCGGTCAGCGAGGATATCGACGTAGCGGTTCTCGGCGGCGGTTTTGCCGGCCTGATGGCAGGCGCGCATTTCCGGCAGGACGGGATCGACAGTTTTCGCATCATTGAGATGGGCGGCGATTTCGGCGGGGCCTGGTACTGGAATCGCTATCCCGGCGTGCAATGTGACACCGAGTCCTATTGCTATCTGCCGTTGCTCGAAGAGCTCAATTATATGCCGAAGGAGAAATATGCCTATGGCGTCGAGATTTACGAGCATTGCCAGCGCATCGGCCGCCACTTCAATCTTTACGAAAAGGCTCTGTTCGGCACGATCGTCCGCTCGGTCCGGTGGGACGAGGAATTGCAGCGCTGGTGCATTACCACGGATCGTGGTGACGACATCCGGGCCCGCTTCATGATCATGTCGTCGGGTCCGTATAATCGCCCGAAGCTACCCGGCATAAAAGGCCTCGACAGGTTCAAGGGCCACAGCTTCCACACGTCCCGGTGGGACTTCGATTATACCGGTGGCGACGCCTATGGCGGCCTGACCAAACTGGCCGACAAAAAGGTTGCGGTCATTGGTACCGGCGCGACCGGGATCCAGTGCATCCCGCATATCGGTCGGGATGCCGGGCATCTCTATGTGTTTCAGCGCACGCCCTCTGCCGTGGATGTCCGCAATAACAAACAGACAGATCCTGCCTGGGCGAACTCGCTGCAGCCGGGCTGGCAGCGCGATCGCCAGGCCAATTTTCACGCCGCGACCTTCGATGGCTTCCCGGCCGGCATGGAAGATCTCGTCTGCGACGGCTGGACCGAGATCAACCGCAACCTGTCGGCGAAGTGGGCGGCGTTGCCCGAAGCGGAGCGTACCCCGGAGAAGCGGCTCGAAATGCTGGAACTGGAGGATTATGGCTATCAGGAGCGGGTCCGCCGCCGGGTCAACGAATTTGTCCGCGACGAGGCGGTCGCCGACAGGCTCAAGGCCTATTACCGCTTCCTTTGCAAGCGGCCGACCTTCCACGACGAATATCTGCCGACCTTCGATCGCGACAATGTGACGCTGATCGATGTCGCCGAGACGCAGGGCGTGGAGGAGGTGACCGAGAAGGGGATCATCGCCGGCGGCGTGGAATATGAAGTTGACTGTATCATATTCGCGAGCGGCTTCGAGGTCACGACGTCGATGAAGCGCCGGATCGGCATCGACACCCTCGAGGGCCGTAACGGGCTATCGCTTTACGATCACTGGCAGGACGGGTTCAAGACGCTGCATGGCTTCATTACCCGCGGCTTCCCGAACATGTTCTTCCCCGGCTTCGTGCAAGGCGGCGTGACCGTGAACGTCACCCACATGTACGACAGTAATTACCCACCCCCTGCTGCGGGCGATCAGGCTGTGACGGCGCGGAGGATGGTTTGGAAGGGATTGCTTCCCGAGAGGCGCGCAGTGTCGACGGTGGTGCGCAGGTCGGCTTCGGCATCGGCGGCCCATTTGGCTCGGTAGCCGT
>CANJRZ010000299.1 GCA_947476735.1 Sphingomonadaceae bacterium | reverse complement strand
CGCGATCCGCGCGCCGTCGAGAACCCCGAGGAATTCGATCCGGAAAGGTCGCAGCGTCATTCGCATGTCGGCTTCGGCCTCGGGCCGCGCATCTGCCTTGGTCGCTACATCGCGCTGGCCCAGATCGAGGAGGGGCTGCACCTGATCGCCCAGCGCATCCTCAATCCGCGCCGGATGGGGCCAAGTGGCTGGCGTCGCTTCCTCAGCACATGGGGATTGAGAGGGCTGCCCATCGCGTTCGATACGATAGAGCCGGTCGGCCCGGCGTCGGCGTCCTGAGGGCGGGGATCGACATGGCGGATTTCCAGCGGGCTGGAAATCGATCCGCTGCTCCCTTATCGCTGAAACTGGCCAAATGGGGATTTGTCAGATGTGGGGCTTTGCCGAAATACCGCTGGCGCTCATCCTGCTGTTCGTCGCTCTGCTGCTGTTCGGGGCGATGGAGCTCGGCCTGCACGGCCATCGCTGGCTGCATCGCCGGCCTAGCGCGATCAGGACCGAACAGGTTGTGCCGGATCATCTGGTTTCCGCAATGCTCGGTCTCCTCGCGCTGTTGCTGGGCTTCACCTTCTCGCTCGCGCTCAGCCGGTATGAGGCGCGCCGGGAACTGGTGGTCGAGGAAGCCAATGCGATCGGCACCACCTGGCTGCGTGCGCAACTGCTTGAGGAGCCGGCGCGAAGCCGCCTGAGCCCGTTGCTGCGCGATTATGCCGACGTCCGGCTGGCCTGGTCGCATGACGCGGCGTCGGTGCCCAAATATGAAGCGACCGGGCTGGCGCAGCAGCGACTGTGGGAGCAGATGGGCTTTGCTCTCCGCCATGATAGCTCGCAGCAACTCACCCGCGGCCTGATGGACGCGATGAACGAGAGCTTTGATCTCGCCTCGGCCCGTAGCGCCGCTCGCATGGCGCATATTCCCTCCGAAGTGCTGCTCGTCCTTCTCGTCTGTGCTCTGCTGACCGCGCTGCTTCTGGGCTATGTGATGCAGGTCAGGCGGCACCGCGCAGCGACGATGCTCCTCCTCCTCCTGGTGGCGATGACGCTGACGATGATCATCGATCTGGAGCGGCCTGTTGCCGGCGCGATCCGGGTTTCTCAGCAGCCGCTGGTCGATCTGCGCGCCTCAATCCACTAGCTCGCGCATCGCCTCGCCCATCCGCCGGATCGCCGCGACCTTGGCGTATAGCGGCGCCCAGTCGTCGCGCTGGTCGATCGCGCTCCAGAGCGCCTCGACCTCGTCGATCAGCATCGAGCAGGGTTCGGGGTCGCTCCAATAGGCATGGTCGAGCGAGACGGCCGACTCATATCCCCGGATCGCAGCAGCGAAATCGGCGAAGTGCTCGCCGTCATAATGCGCGTCGGCGGGCGATGCGGTGCGGCGCCTGCCTCCGCGCCAGTCGAAGAAGAAGCGGTCGACGCCGACCTTGCTGTTCTGGAGTCCGAGATCCATCGTCGTAAGCAGGTTGAGATCGGCTTCGGCGCCACGCGGAGAGACGCCAAGGCGGACGCAGATCGCATGGGCGACGGCCTGCTCATAATGGCCGGGCCAGAGGTCTAGCGCAGGGGTGAGTTCCTCCGCCTCGGCGATTGAGCGGAGGGTCTTGGCGAACTGGACGACATCCCAATGGATCGCCTGAGCCTGCCGACCGAAGGCATAGAGATTGTTATGATCGAAATAGGCGGCGGTGAAACCGGGATCCCAGGTGGGCACCCAGCGCCAGGGCCCATAGTCGAAGCTTTCCCCGGTGACGTTGATATTGTCGCTGTTGAGCACGCCATGGACGAAGCCTGCCGCCATGTAACTGGCAGCGAGCTGCGCAGTGCGGCGGCAGACCAGATCGAGCAGCTGGCCGGCGGCGGCGTTGCCAGGCGGCACGTCGTAGAGATTGGAGAGGGTATAGCCGACGAGGTCGCGCAGCGTATCGGGCTCATCAAGGGTGGCGAGGCGCTGGAAGCTGCCAATCCGGATATGGCCATGGCTGAGCCGGACCAGCACCGAGGCGCGGGTAGGAGAAGGTTCGTCGTGGCGTTCGAGCTGTTCCCCGGTTTCGATCAGTGAGAAGGTCTTGGAGGTCTCGACGCCAAGCGCTTCGAGCATCTCGGTGGCCAGGATTTCGCGCATCCCGCCCTTGAGCGTGAGCCGGCCGTCACCGAATCGGCTGTAGGGAGTCTGTCCCGATCCTTTCGTTCCGAGATCGAGCACCCTGCCGGCCCCATCGCGGAGTTGCGCGAACAGAAAGCCCCGGCCGTCGCCGATGTCGGGATTGTAGTTGCGAAACTGATGGCCGTGATAGAGCAGCGCCAGCGGCTGCGCGAGGTTACCGGGCAGCGGCTCGAAGCGCCCGAAATGGGCGATCCATTGCTCGTCGCTGAGCATGTCGAGGCCGACCGTCTTGTCCCAGCGCCGGTTGCGGAAACGCAGGATCGTCTTCGGGAAAGCGGCTGCGGCGACCGGATCAGAGAGGCGGCCACCCAATTGCTCGATCCGGGGATCAGGCTGATAGGCGGCGGCTTGCGGGGCGATGGTCATGCGGCGATATGGGGGAGAGAAGGGCGGAGGTGCAAGTATGGCCGAATGGCAAGACGGTTATTGGGGGTCAAAGGATGGCTTGCGTCTCCATTATCGCGATTATCCCGCCTCGCCGCGCAGTCGACAGCTGCCGATCATCTGCATTCCCGGCCTGACCCGCAACGCGCGCGACTTCGCCGAGCTGGCCGATCGGCTCGCCGGAAAGCGGAGAATGATCCTGGTCGAACTGCGCGGCCGCGGCGACAGCGCTGCTGCCAAGGACCCAATGACCTATGACGCCAAGGTCTATCTGGAGGATATCGAGGCGCTGATCGGTCAGTGCGCGCTTGATCGCTACATTTTGTTCGGCACCTCGCTCGGTGGCATGTTGTCGATGCTGATCACCGCCAAACATACCGACCAGGTGGCCGGCGTGCTGCTCAATGATATCGGCCCGACCATCGAAACGGCCGGGCTCAACCGGATCAAGACCTATGTCGGTCGGGGCAGCAGCTTTCCCACCTGGCTCCACGCGGCGCGAGGCCTGTCCGAGGTTCATCGTGTCGCCTATCCCGATTTCGGGCTCGACGACTGGCTGGCCATGGCCAAGCGGCTGTGCCGGCTGACCGCGGCGGGTCGGATCGTGCTCGATTATGACAGTGCGCTGGCCGAACCGCTCAAGCTGCCCGGCAGCGAGTTGACCCCGGATCTCTGGCCGCTGCTCGATGCGCTCAAGCCGATTCCAAGCCTGCTCACGCGCGGCAAGCTGTCCGACATATTGTCCGCCGAGACCGCCGACCGGATGGAGGCGGCGTTGCCGCTGATGGAACGGATCGAACTCGATCGGGTCGGCCATACCCCGCTGCTGACTGAACCTGAATGCGAGGCGGCGATCGACCGCCTGCTCGCGCGGATCGCCAGGGCCGGCTGACGGGATGATGCGCCCCGCCCGCATCCTCCACTGCCACTCGACCTTCATGCTGGGGGGCAAGGAGGCGCGGGCGGTACGGCTGATGAACGCGTTCGGGGCCGAGGCCGAGCATGTCGTACTGAGTGCGGTCCCCGGTGCATTGGCGGCGCGCGAGGCGATCGATCCGGGTATCAGGGTCGATTTCCCCGGTGCCGGGGCGCCTTCGCTCCAGGGCAAGCCGGGGCTTGGGCGCTATGCCGATCTCGCCGATTATATGGACCAGTTCGATCTGGTGCTCAGCTACAATTGGGGTGCGATGGACGTCGTCGGCGCGCGCCGGTTCTATGGCGGAGTCCGCTGCCTGCCGCCGCTGATCCACCATGAGGATGGCTTCAACGAGGATGAGGCGGTGCGGCAGAAGCCGGCTCGCGTCTGGTTTCGACGGCTGATGCTTCCGGCCGCGGAAAAGCTGGTGGTCCCGTCGCTTCGGCTCGAGACGATAGCGCGGACCATCTGGAAGCAGCCCGAGCGCCGGATCGCGCGGATCGCAAACGGCATCGGGCTGCCGAGCGATGCGGAGCTTGCAGATCCCCTGCCGATCCCGGGTGTCCCCAAGGGCGATGGGTTGATCATAGGCACCGTCGCGGGGCTCAGGCCGGTCAAGAACCTGCCCCGGCTGGTGCGCATCTTCGCCAGGGGGGCGCCTGCTGACGCGAGGCTGGTGATCCTTGGCGAAGGGCCCGAACGGGTTGCGATCATGGACGAGGCGCAGCGGCTCGGTGTTGCCGGAAGGGTGGCCCTGCCGGGTTTTGTGCGCGATCCCGTCCGCGTCATGGCGGGGTTCGATATCTTCGCTTTGTCGTCTGACAGCGAGCAATTCCCGATCTCGCTGGTCGAGGCGATGGCGTGCGGCCTCCCCGGCCTGATGACTGACGTCGGCGACATCGCAGCGATGACTGCGCCTGAGAACCGCCCCTTCATTCTCGGCCGGGACGATGAGGTCGAACTCGCCGCAGCGCTGGCGCGCCTTGCCGCCGATACGGCACTGCGCCGAGAGATCGGGGCGGCCAATCGCGCGGTCGCGCTCAGGGATTTTGCAGAAGAAGCGATGATAGATCGCTATCGCAAGCTATATTGGAATGCGATGGCAGAACGCCTGAGACAGTGACAGGTTGGACATTGGTTTCGTCGCGGAGAATTTACGCGCATTTTATGGCGGTTGGTCCTATAGGGCGCGAATTCTCAACCGATGGTTGATTGCGCGTTTTTGGAGGTCTCGTTGTTCAAGGGATTGCGGCCTATCGTCTATGGTGGACGCGAGGTCTGGCCGCTCATTGAAGGCGGTAAGGGCGTTTCGGCTACCAACCACGCGAGTTCCGGTGCCTGGGCGGCGGCGGGAGGCATCGGCACCGTGTCCGCGGTCAACGCCGACAGCTATGATCCCGAAGGCAAGATCATCCCGCAGATCTACAATGCGCTGACCCGGCGGGAGCGTCACGAGGAACTGATCGCCTATGCAATCGACGGCGCGGTTGAGCAGGTTCGGCGCGCTTTCGATATCGCCGGCGGCAAGGGCGCGATCAATATCAACGTGCTGTGGGAGATGGGTGGCGCCCAGCGCATCCTGCACGGCGTCCTCGAAAAGACCCGCGGTATGGTGGCCGGAGTCACCTGCGGCGCGGGCATGCCCTATAAGCTGAGCGAGATCGCCGCCTCCTACGGCGTCAACTATCTGCCGATCATCTCCTCGAGCCGCGCCTTCAGCGCGCTGTGGAAGCGCGCATATTCGAAGGCGGCCGAATGGCTGGCGGGCGTGGTCTATGAGGATCCCTGGCTGGCTGGGGGCCATAATGGCCTGTCCAATGCTGAGGACCCGAAGGTCCCGCAGGATCCGTATCCCCGGGTCAAGGCGCTGCGCGAAACGATGCGCGAGGGCGGTATTTCGGACGATGTGCCGATCATCATGGCCGGTGGCGTGTGGTACCTGCGCGACTGGAACGACTGGATCGACAATCCCGAGCTCGGCCAGATCGCTTTCCAGTTCGGCACGCGGCCGCTGCTGACCCAGGAAAGCCCGATCCCGCAAGGGTGGAAGGATGAGCTCACGAAGATCGAGCCCGGCGACGTCCTGCTCCACCGCTTCTCGCCGACCGGCTTTTATTCATCGGCGGTGCGCAACAGCTTCCTGCGCAACCT
>CANJRZ010000298.1 GCA_947476735.1 Sphingomonadaceae bacterium | reverse complement strand
GCTGCGGCGCCGGCCGAGTTTTCGATCCAGACCGACGTCCGGCTGGGCTATGATATGAACCCGTTCCTGTCGCCGGGCAGTGGTCTTGACAGCGGCTATGCCGGGGTGGTGGTCTCCCCCAAGGTCTCGCAGCGCAGCGAGCAGGGCGAATATTCGGTGTCTGGCTATTTCGACGGCACCAAATATTTCAAGCAATACGGCCATTCGAACCAATATGGCGGCGAGGCTGAGTTTCAGCGCAGACTGACACCCAAGCTGAGGGTAACCGGGTCGCTGCGCTACGACAGCGAGGTGATTGGCCAGGGCGGTTCCAGTTCCGATGTCACCGGCCCCCCGATTGACGATACCGATGTCAACCTGATCGGTCTGCGGCGGAGGTCCAACACCTTCCAGGCGAACGGCGGCTGGGAATATCAGATCTCGCCGACCGACACGATTTCGGCAAATGGCGGCTATACCGACACGCGCTATGCAGGCGCGGGTGGCAGTGATTCGAAGAATTACGGCGGTGTGATCGGCTGGAAGCATGCGCTCAACGGGCGCACCAAGATCGGCCTGAGCACCTCGGTCTATTACATCGATTATGACACGCCCGGGCTCAGCACCATGATCATGGAGCCCAATGTCACCTTCTCTACCCAGTTCAGCCCAACCTGGTCTTTTGATGCCGCGGTGGGCGTGACCTTCAGCAAGCTGTACCAGCCGCTTGCGCTCGGCTTGTCCGACACCCGCGCCACAAGGGCCTCTCCGGCAACGTCAATCTCTGTCACAAGGCTGTGAAGGACGATTTCTGCTTCCATGCCGGCCGTTCGGTCACGGCGTCGGGCGCCGGCGGTACGGTCGAGCGCAGCCAGTTCGGCGTCAATTATGGCCGCCAGTTGAGCGAGAAGCTCAGCTGGCGGGGCAGTGCCAACTATACCCGCAGCAAGTCGCAGTCGGGCCCAGGCGGTACACGCGAATATCTCAGCGGCACCGGCGGCTTCGAATATCTCGCCAACCGCTGGCTCATCCTCGGCGTCGAGGGCCGGTATCGCGATGTCTTCGGTGGACGGCAGATCCGCGGCGACTATGGCGGCGAGTTCAACGCAACGATCTATTTCCCGGCCCGCAAATGAACGATCAAATCGATCTGACGACTGAAGGCGAGCTGGCCGATGGCCTGCTCGCCTATCTGCCGCAGATCCTTTATCAGCGGCGCTGGTTCGTTATCATTCCGTTTGCGGTGAGCGTGCTCACCGGCGTCGGCCTCGCCTATGGCCTGCCCGCACATTTCCAGTCGTCGGCGACAGTTGTTGTCGAATCGAAAGAATTGCCGGAGGCCATTGCAGCTGCCTCGGTCACGGACCTGATCGATCAGCGCATCGCCAAGATCAAACAGCAGATACTGAGCAGGCCTGGCCTGATCGAGCTGATCCAGGAAAACAACCTCTACACCTCTCTGCGCGGCAAAAAATCGCTGTCGGCGATCATCGAGAGGATGCGCGGCGATACCGCGATCATGCCTGTGACGGCGGACATCGACAAATTCGCGTCGCGCCGGGGGGAATCCGGCACCATCGCCTTTTCGGTCTCCTTCACCTATTCGGATCCTGTGAAGGCACAGGCGGTCACACAGCAGTTCACCGAGAAACTGCTCAAGCTCGACAGTACCCAGCTTTCCGCCCAGGCCGATGCGACGGTCACCTTCCTGCACGACCAGGCATCGCAGATCCAGGCGCAGATCGCCGAGATCGAGGGCCAGATCGAGGGCATCAAGTCGAAGAACGGCCTCGCCTTGTCGCGGATCGGTGGCTTCATCCCGTCGACCTCCGGCTATGATATTCAGATCGCCCAGTTGCAGCGCGAGAATACCGAGCTGCAGGGCAGGCTGAACAGCAACAGCACCAACGCCGATGACCGCGTCAGCCAGGCCGAGGCGGCGCTGGCGGCGGCCCAGTCGCTCTTTTCGGACAATCACCCGGATGTGGTCTCGGCCAAGCAGAAGCTGATCGAGGCGCGCGCCGCCGCCAAAACGTCGGTCGCGCCGCGCAACAATCCGGCTCTGAGCGCTCAGATCGCTGCGAATCAGCGCACCATCGCGACGCTGACCGCCGCCAAGACCGCGGACATGTCACGCGCAAGCGCCGCCGTTTCGGCGCAGGCCGGTGCGCCGCTGGTCGAGGAGAGCATTCGCCAGCTCGACGCAAAGGCAGAAGGCCTGCGCGAAAACTACCGGCGTATCTCGGGCAATTTGCTCGCCGCGGAGGCCGCGCAGAAAATGGATGCCGAGCAGCGCGGCGAGAGGCTGGTGCTGGTCGATCCTCCGACGCTGCCCGACGAGCCGAACTCGCCCAATCGCGGCTTGCTGATCGCGGGCGGCTTCGCGATTGGCATTGTGCTTGGTCTCGGTCTTGCCCTGCTGATCGAGTTGTTCCAGCGCCCGATCCGCGGTTCCCAGGCCCTGCAGGCGTTGCTCGGAGTAGGTCCACTCGTGGTGATACCGACGCTCAAGCCGAAACGTCCCGGCAAGCGCAGGCGCCGCAAGGGCAAGTCCCTGTTCGGTCGTCGCAAGGCGATTCAGGCATGAGCTACGATTCGCCAGGGAGTGTTGAACCCGCCCACCCCGTACCTGGCGATGCGCGACGCGCCACCGGCTTCGAAGCATTGCGCGAGACCGGCATCTACGGCTTCGACAGCAAGGACATGCGGTCGCGGCCATTTACCCTGCTGCGCGCCCAGCTTCTGCGCATCGCGCGCGCCCGAGGGTGGAAAATCATCGGCATCACCTCGCCGACTCCCAAGGTCGGCAAGAGCTTCGTAGCGTCAAATCTCGCGGCGGCGCTGGCGCGGACCCCCGATCTGCACACCTATTTGTTCGATTTCGATCTGCGGCGCTCGACCATCGCGAAAAATTTCGGTCTGACCGGCGAGGTCGGGGTTTCGCACTTCCTCGATGGTACGATCACCGACCTTCGCCAGGTGGCGCAGGCTATTCCCGGTGAGCATCTGACGGTCTTCCCGAGCTATCCGAACGCCGCAGCGTCCGACGAGCTGGTTGGCTCGACCCGGATGGATTCGTTGATCACGGCGATGCGGCAACTGCCCGAAAAGACGATCTGCCTGTGCGATCTGCCACCCGTCTTTGCGAATGACGATGCCGTCATCGTCAGCCAGAAAATCGATGCCTATCTGCTGGTCATTGAGGATGGCGTGACGACGCGAAAGCAGGTTCGCGACAGTTTCCGTCTGCTCTCACCGGCGCCCTGCATCGGCACGGTGCTCAACCGCTACAATGCCGGGCTGGTCGCCGACGACTATGGCTATGGCTATGGCTATGGACAGGGCAAGCGGTACGGCGGTTATTATAGTGATTGACCGCTAAGGTCGGCGCGCAATTGACAAGGGGTTTGCGATGAAGAAATCGGGTCGCATGGTGGTAGCGGCCGCGCTCGCGAGCGCGGCAGGCCTTGCAGTGGCGGCAGGTCCCGAGCCGCTGGGCTTCCTCGAAGGGGGCTACATCACCCTCATCGATGTGGTTCTTCCTGCACCGATCCCGCAGGAGCCGCGCGGGGTTGCCGACAGCGAGGTCTTCAAGCTCACGCGCGCGATCAAGGGCACCAAGCGCTGGGATATGGCGGTTGCCGATGTGCCCGCTGACCCAGCCTCCATGATGCAGGGATTCGCCTGCGCCACGCGCGTGAACATGACCCCGGCCAATGCGCCGAAAACCACCGCATTGCTTGAGCGGGCGTCGCGCGACACCGTTCGGGAGGCTAATGAGGTCCGGAGCTTCTATAAGCGGAAGCGGCCATTCGTCACGAACCCCGGCGAGATCTGTGAACCGCAAAGCGATGTGCTGTTGACCAGCTATGATTATCCGTCGCCTGCTGCAACACGTGGCTGGACATGGGCGCTGATCCTGTCCGAGCTGCTCGATGATCGTGCTGCGGCGATTCTCGCCCGTGGGCGCGCCTATGGCGAGAGTGGAGTGGTGTGCGGCGTGCACAGCATGAGCGCCGTGGAAGCGGGCCGGATGGCCGCTAGTTCGACGCTCGCCGTGGTCCGGACCGAACCGCCCTACCAGGATGCGGTGGTCGCGGCGCGCAAGGAGCTTGAGGCATTGCGCAAGGTGGGCACAGCGCCTTCGGCGCAGAGCTGCTCGGCCGAAGAGCTGCTGATCACTCAACCAATCTTCAGATAACGGACCAGAGGCCTGCGTCACGGCCGAACGAGTCTGACGCCGGTTTGCCACAGACAAGAAAAAAGGCCGCGCCCGGAGGCGCGGCCTTCAATCTTTTTCGGCGGCCGCCCGTAAAGGCGGCTGCCGGCGCGATTACATCGCGTTCGAAGCGTTGTCCGCCGGAGCAGCCGCGTTCGAATCAGCCATCGCGGCGTTGGAGTTGGCCATGGCATCGGCGGCGTTGTCGACAACCGCGGTGTTGTTCTCGGCAGCAGGCGCTTCCTTCTTGCAGGCAGCGAGAGTCAGCGAGGCGGCAGCGATAAGCGAAAGGGCAACGATCTTCTTCATGATCGAAATCTCCGGAAATGAATTAAAAAGAGAGTGGCTCGAACGATTCCAAATTCACGTTCAGGCTTGTTTCCCCCCGAAACAGGCGTGGACTTCTTACAGTTTTGCGCAGTGCGATGCAATGTCTCTTGTTCTAGTAGTTAATTCGGTCGTTCCGGGGCCGTCGAAGCGGCCGGTTCGGTTGGTTTCGGGGACGGTTCAGCGGGCGTAGCCGGCGCTGCGGCTTCTGGTTGCGGGGCGGCATCTCCGCCCGGAATGCCGGCATCAGAATCGGGCAGGAAGGCCGGGTCGCCGTCAATCGGATTCGCCGCGGCATCGGCTGCTGCTGCTGCTTCGGCCGCGGCATCGTCGCTCTCCTGATCGAGGATTTCGGCGCGTCGCCGCTGCAGGAACGCCGATCGCGCCGCCGCATAGGGATCAAGGCTCGATTCGAGAAAATTGTCAGCACCCGTCTCGATGAGTGCGCTGCGGGCACTGATGATCCGCATACCGGTCAGGCCGGTCGGAACGCCTTTGGGCAGGCCGCAGTCGTTCAGACAGACTTGATAGGGATCGGCAAAAAAGCCGATACCGGTACCAATGCCATCGCGAAACGTAGCGGGCCCAAGCAGTGGCAACATCACATAGGGACCACCATTCGCGCCCCACACCGCGAGCGTCTGCCCGAAATCCTCGATGGCAGGCTGGATGCCGAAGCGGGTTGCATGATCGAACAGCCCGCCTACGCCGACCGTGCTGTTGACGACGAAGCGGCCAAGGTTGCGGACTGCACGATCGATCTTGAGCTGCAGGATATTGTTGATGAACGACCATGGCTCGGCAACGTTGGAAAAGAAATTGCGGACCCCGTCGCGGGCCGGCCTGGGCGTTACCGCGCGATAGACCTGAGTCACCGGCTTGGCGATTACCTTGTCGGCACCGCGATTGACCGCCCAGACGCCGCGGTTGAAGCCTTCCCAGGGATCACGCTCAGCCAACCGGTCGGTGCCGGTCGTTGCACAGGCCGTGAGGGTCAGTGCCATCGCCGCGACGCCGATCATTCTCGCCGAAGCTCGCGCCTTAACCCGCATGATTGCCAATCCCCTTTCGAGCGGCATGGCCGCCTTCGAATGATACTATCAAAATGCGGCGATGGTTCCGCGTCGCAG
>CANJRZ010000297.1 GCA_947476735.1 Sphingomonadaceae bacterium | reverse complement strand
TTCGAAAACTGTTAGATTGAAGCCGGATGATTCAGAGCCAGCCAATCAGAAAAGAGAAAAGTGAGCGACCAACCCCAAACACCTGGATGAGTGCCCTTTTCGGCGACCATGAAGTCCCCTTCTCAGCGCCTCGCAAGGACCTTCCGTGTTCACCGTCACGCCTGGGGTGAAACCATCCGTGTAATGTGCCAGTATCCGTTGGTTGAGGAATAGGTCAGTATTTTGGCGTGAGTGCGACGGGTAGTCCTGATCGCGATCTGAACATGCCTTGCAAAGTCTCTTGTGCAGTGCAACAAAGCTCTGCACGATCGGCCTTGCCGGTCAGGCTATTGATGGAGCGATATGGCAGGGGCAGCCGCATTCGACGAAATCCGGGGCAAGCCGGGTGAATCTGCCGGGCGACCGGAATTCTCCCAACTTTCCGACTGGATCGAAAATACGCCCTCCGCAGAGCTTGATCGGCGGCAAAAGGCTGCCGAGGCCGCATTCCGTCAACTCGGGATCACGTTCGCGGTGTACGGCGAGGAGGAATCCGCCGAACGCATCATCCCGTTCGATATCGTTCCCCGGATCTTCACAGCGCGCGAATGGGCGAGTCTCTCCGAAGGGCTCGTCCAGCGCGTGGAAGCGATCAACGCCTTCCTCACCGATATCTATGGTGCCCGGAAGATTATCGCCGACGGCATATTGCCGGCCGAGCTGGTCCTCGCCAACCCGCAATTCCGTCCGATGCTGGCAGGATCCAGACCACCCCACGGCATCTTCGCGCACATTTGCGGGATCGATCTCGTGCGGACCGGACCAGACCAGTTCTGGGTGCTTGAAGACAATGCTCGGACACCCTCCGGCGTGTCATACATGCTCGAAAATCGTGAGGCCATGCTTCGCCTGTGCCCGGAACTGTTCGAGCGCTTCGACGTCAGACCGATCGACAGCTATCCCGATTCACTGCTCGAAACGCTCCAATCGGTTTCACCGCGCGCCCAGGGCGCCGGAGCGACCTGCGTGCTACTCACCCCCGGCCATTTCAATTCCGCCTTTTACGAACACAGTTTCCTGGCCGATTCTATGGGTATTGAACTGGTCGAAGCAGCCGATCTTGAAGTCGACGACGACAGGGTCTGGATGCGTACCATCGAGGGCCGCGTCCAGGTCGACGTGATATACCGGCGCATCGACGACGATTATCTCGATCCGCTGGTATTCAAGCCCGAATCACTGCTGGGTGTGCCCGGAATCATCGCGGCGTATATGGCTGGCAATGTTGCGCTCGTGAATGCGCCCGGCACCGGCATCGCCGATGACAAGGCGATCTACAGTTATATGCCCGAGATTGTGAAATATTACTCCGGTGGTGACGCGAAGCTGCCCAACGTCGAAACCTTCCGCTGCCGTGAACCTGACGCGCTGAAGTACACTCTCGACAATCTCGACAAGCTGGTGGTCAAGCTGGTTGATGGATCGGGCGGCTACGGGATGCTGGTAGGCCCCACGGCAACCCGAGCACAAATCGAGGATTTCCGGGCTGCGCTGATAGCTGAACCGCAGCGTTATATTGCGCAGCCGACGCTGGCCCTTTCCACTGTTCCGACGTTGACCGAAAAGGGCGTGGCCCCTCGCCATGTCGATTTCCGGCCTTTCGTTCTGTCCGGAGCCAACGGGGTGACAATCACGCCGGGCGGTCTCACCCGGGTTGCGCTTCGGGAAGGATCGCTTGTCGTCAATTCGAGCCAGGGCGGTGGCACAAAAGACAGCCTGATCCTCGCTCCGGGTGCGGAGGACGTGGCCTGATGCTCTCCCGCACCGCCAACTCGCTTTACTGGATAGGCCGCTACGGCGAGCGCGCCGAGTTTACCGCCCGATTGATCGAAGCGACGATCCGGCTCGATGCGCTCTCGCCCCGCCCCGCGGGTCAGGGAGCGTGGGACAGCGCGTTGCTCGTTGCCGCCGCCGACAATGATTTCAGTATCACAGGCGAAGCGAGGTCGCCGCTGGCGATCAGTCGCTACCTGACCTTGTCAGCGGCCAACCCCAACTCGATCCGCTCCTGCCTTGATGCGGCGCGAAGCAACGCCAAATCAGTGCGCACCGCGCTCAGCCGCGATGCATGGGAAGCGATCAATCGCGCTTGGCTTGGTCTGCGCGGTCGCGCATCGACCGGTGGCAGCCAGACGACGCTGAGCCTCGTCGAGCAGATTCGCGCCGAAACTCGCGGTTTTGAAGGCGCGCTGCACCGTATGTTGCGCAATGAGGCCTACAGCTTCATCGGCCTCGGTGCAGCTATGGAACGCGCCGACAACACGGCCCGGCTGATCGATGTCAAATATCATCTGCTGCTGCCCGAGGGCGAAAAGGTAGGCGGACTGATCGACCGCGACCAGTGGACGACGATATTGCATACGGTCTCAGCGGTGACCGCATATCGCTGGCTCTACAGCGAAGGCCTCAAGCCATGGCTGGTCGCCGAACTGCTCTGCCTCAGGCAGGAGTTGCCGCGCTCGCTCGTCGCTTCGTCCGAAGAGGCGGTGATGCACCTCAATGCGATCGGCAAGCGCACCGGCCTGCAGGGTGAAGCCGACCGGCTGGCCCGCGTCCGTCACAACAATCTCGAGCGCACGACGATCGACGAAATATTCGCCCAGGGTTTGCATGAGTGGCTGTCTGCCTTCATCTATGAGAATACCCGGATCCATCAAGCGGTAGGACAGCAATTCCGCTTCGCTTGAAATTCGGATAAGCGTCGAACAAACCATGCGTCTTCTGATCCAGCACCAGACCGAATATCGCTTTACCGAGCCACAAAAGCGCGTGGTTCAGTTGCTACGCATGCGTCCTACCAGCCATATCGGTCAGAACGTCATCAACTGGCATGTCGATGTGGATTGCGACGCGCGCATCAAGCACTCGACCGACGGTTTCGGCAATGTCACCTCGATGCTCTATGTCGATGGGCCGATCGAGCGTATCGGGCTAAGTGTGTCGGGCGAGGTGCTCACCGATGACCGTGCCGGCATTGTATCAGGCGCAATCGAGCCGCTCCCGCCCGAAGTTTTCCGCCGCAACACCGAACTGACGGCTCCCGACGAGCAATTGCTCCGGTTTGCACGCGAGCACGGTCTCGGCGCTGAAAACGATCTGAGTCGGGCGCACGCGCTCAATCGGAGCGTCCATTCCATGATCGAATTGACCCAGCAGCGCAGCAGTGAGGTGCGCCCGGTGCGCGAGATCATCACTGCCCGCTCAGGCTGCAGTATGGACATGGCCCATGTCCTGATTGCTGCAGCCCGCGTAGCTGGATTTCCGGCCCGTTTCGTCACTGGCTACATCTATCGCAACGATCCCGACCACGGATTTCGTCAGGCCCCGCATTTCTGGGCGGAGCTCGATGTCCCTGGCTATGGCTGGATCGGGTTCGATCCGGCCAATGACCATTGTCCCGATGAATGCTATGTGCGGGTAGCCAAGGGCCTTGATTTCCGTGATGCGGCCCCGATCTCGGGAGCGCGCGTCGGTGGTGGGCATGAGGTGCTCAATGTCGGCGTCGATGTCGTCCTGTCGCAGGGTCAGCTTCAGGATTGAGGCGGTGGACGCCGCCTGACCTCGCGCCTATCTGAGTTTCAAACTGGCAAGGCATTAATCGTACATGGCGTTGCTTCGGGGGCTTTGGAAATTGTTGGTCGGGATCAAGGACCTGTTGGTCCTGATCGTGATGCTGCTCTTTTTCGGCCTGCTGTTCGCTGCGCTATCGATCGCGCCTAACAACGTCATTCCCGGCAGTGGCGCCCTGGTCGTCGACCTTGCGGGCACGCTCGTCGAGCAGCCATCCGACACCGACCCTTTCACTCTGCTCACCGGAAATCAGCCCGTCAGTCGAGAGACGCGTCTGCGCGACCTTGAACGCGCCCTGGGCGCAGCCTCAACCTCGGGCAATATCAAAGCGATTGTCATCGATCTCGACGGATTCCTCGGTGGTGAGCAGGCGGTGATTGCAGCGGCCGGCAACGCGGTTGACAAGGCTCGAGCGGCGGGCAAGCCCGTCTTTGCTTATGCCACCGGCTACAGCGACGATGGTTATCAGCTTGCTTCACACGCCACCGAGATCTGGCTCAATCCCTTGGGTGGCGTGATCCTGACCGGGCCAGGCGGTTCGCGCCTCTATTACAAAGGGTTGATGGACAAACTTGGCATCACTGCCAAAATCTACCGTGTCGGCACCTTCAAGTCCGCGGTCGAACCCTATATGCGCTCGGACCAGTCGCCTGAAGCGCGTGAGGCCGACCAGCTCCTCGCCAATAGCCTTTGGGCAAACTGGCAGGCCGATGTAGCCAAGGCGCGCCCACGCGCAAAGCTCGCCAATTATATCGCTCAACCCGCCACCGCGATCGCTGCGGCCGGAGGACGAATGTCGAGCGCCGCTCTCCAGACCGGCCTCGTCGACAAACTCGGCGACCGCAACGCTTTCAACTCGCGCATCGCCGCCATCGCAGGTGAGGATAGCAGCGAGGGGATCAATGCCTTCAAGACGATACCGTTGCACGCCTGGGTCACGGCCCATCCCGAGAAAACGAGCGGGGCACAGATCGGAGTGCTCACGGTTGCTGGTGAAATCGTTGATGGTGAAGCGCCTTCGGGTACCGCCGGCGGTGGCACAATCTCCCAGCTTCTTCTCGACGAACTCGCGCACAAGCGGATCAAGGCGCTTGTCGTCAGGATCGATTCCCCGGGTGGATCGGTACTCGCTGCCGAGAATATACGTTCAGCGATCTTGCAGGCCAAGGGTCTCGGCCTGCCTGTCGTCGTCTCAATGGGTGGTGTGGCTGCGAGCGGCGGCTACTGGATCGCGACGCCCGCCGACCGCATCATCGCCGATCCGGCGACGATCACAGGGTCGATCGGTGTATTCGGTATAATTCCGACCTTCGAAGGTTCGTTGACCAAGCTCGGCCTGTCCGCCGACGGCGTGAAAACCACCGGGCTGTCCGGCGAACCCGACATTTTCAAGGGCACTTCGCCTCAGTTCGACGCCCTGATGCAAGGAACGGTAGAAGATATCTATCGGCGATTCACGATGATGGTCGCGCAGTCACGCAAATTGCCGATCACCCGTGTCAGGGAGATCGCGGAAGGGCGTGTGTGGTCGGGAAGCTCAGCACGCCAGATCGGCTTGATAGATCGCTATGGCTCGCTCGACGATGCGGTCGCCGAAGCAGCGAAACTTGCGAAGCTCGACCCGAAAAAGGTGCGACCTCTTTACATCGAGAAACCGCTTTCGACCTGGAAGCATATGCTTACCGAGGTACTCGGCTCCGATGAGCAATCTGATGAAGCCATGCGGCAGGGCGGAATCTGGAACAACATGGCCGGCCGGCCGGAGCGGATATTACTGCGCGCTCTCGCGGATGCGCAGCAGGTACTCATGGGGCCCGCGATCCAGGCCCGCTGCCTCGTATGTACGAGCGGGCAGACCCCTCGACCTGGTGACCGTGAGTCCGCAAACAAGCTTCTCGCATGGGCGACACACTGATAATCCGCCCCGCGTCGCGGGCTGATGCTGCCGCGATTGCATCGATCTATGCCCATTATGTCCGCAACGGCGTGATCAGTTTTGAATTGGATCCACCCGATGTGCAGGAGATGGCAGCGCGGATTGACCTTATTCTGCCGCAC
>CANJRZ010000296.1 GCA_947476735.1 Sphingomonadaceae bacterium | reverse complement strand
GATCGCTTTCCTCCATCTCGATCTCAACAATGCCGAAGCAGAAATCGCGGTGCTGGACATATTGTTCGAACGCATGGTGCCGGGCGCGGTGATGGTGCTCGACGATTATGGATGGCTCGGTTACCGTCCGCAGAAAGTCGCCGAGGACAACTGGCTCAGCAAGCTCGGCTACCATGTGCTTGAGCTGCCCACTGGTCAGGGCCTGCTGATCAAATAGTCAGCGTAGCCCAGCCAGATATTGACCGATAAGTGGCAGCACCGGCCGGGCAGTAGCGCCCAGGTCCGCCAGCTTCGTCGCGCTGATCGCCACGGCGCGCTTGGAGCTGCCTCCTTCGCGGGAGAAGCTGACGTCCCAGCCGCGCTCCTTAAACAGCACCGCGATCTCGGCATTGCTCAACATCTCGCCCCGGGCGACGTTGACAATGCCCGTGGCCTTGCTGTCGGCCATCCTGACCAGCGCCGCGGCGACATCATCGACCTGGATATAATCGCGCGCGAAACCCTGGCTGCTTTCAAGGGTCAACCGCCGGCTGCCCCTCGCAGCACGCAGCCAATCGGACAGGAATCCCTGTGCACCATCCTCCCAGCCGAACACATAGGACAGACGCGCCACCACCCCGCGCCCGCCCGACCGATGCAGCGTCAGATTTTCGCCGAGCATCTTGGTCAGTTCGTAGAGATGTTCAGCATTGCCAGGATTTACCGGTATCGCCCGGTCCTCCTTGCCGATACCATCGGGCAAGAGATCGTAGAGGCGGGTCGATGACAGGTAGACGATCCGCTCGAACGAAGCGCGCTCGATGAGGCGCGCCAGCAGCGCGACATGCGCCTCGACCGTCGCAAAGGGACGGGTGCGATAATCACCGGTCAACCCTGCGCAGTAGATGATCCGGCCGAGGTCGCGCTCCCACACCTCCGGATCGTCGCGCGCCGGGTGGTAGACCTCGACACCTTCCGCCCTGAGCCTCGCCGCGACATGGCTTCCGACGAAGCCCCCCGCTCCTATGATCGTGTATTGAGTCATTCCGGCAGTCGGCTCCCTCGCCTCGTCGCTGGCGTACCCGCATAGATGGCATAAGGCTCAACCATTCCGCCGACGACCGAACCTGCCCCGATCACCGCACCCCGGCCGATCACTGCTCCGTCGAGGACGACTACATTGGCACCCAGCCAGACATCGTCCTCGATTACGATGCCCCCGCGACTGGGCTGAAAACCCTGATCGCGAATGCGGCGGTCAGGATCGGAAAATGCATGATTGGTCGCGGCCAGCGTGCAATTGGCGGCGATCAGCACCGCGTCACCGATCCGTACGCCATTGCCGCTGTAGATCACAGTTCCCGAATTGATTGCGCTGTCCGCTCCGATCACAACATCGCCCGAACCACCGGCCGGCTTTATCTTGACGAAGGCGTCGATCATCGTTCGGGCGCCGATCACATAGCGGGTACCGCGCACCGACGGCTCGATGTCGGCGAGTGGCGAAATACGGGCGGTGGGATCGGCTTCGAGCATCAGTTCAGCGCTCCCCAGCGGATTCGGCGCCAAAGTCAGGAAGGCTGGCGTCGGCCGCCGATATCACATCAGGCGCGGCAGGCCACTCAATCGCGAAAACGGGATCGTTCCAGCGAACTGCGCGGCCATGGCCGGGCTCGAACATCCGGTCGATCTGATAAAGAATGTCACTTTCGGGCTCGAGCGTCAGAAAGCCATGCGCGACACCTTCGGGGATGAGCAGCGCCCGCCCGTTATCGGCCGACAGCTCCGCGGCCGTCCAGTGCATGAAAGTCGGGCTTTCGGGTCGCAGGTCGAGCGCGACATCATAGATGCGGCCGCGAACCACTCGAACCAGCTTCGCCTCACCATGCGGCCGCGCCTGATAATGCATGCCGCGCAGCGTGCCTTTCGCATGGTTGCGCGAGATGCTGGTCTGGACGGGGCTGAAGGGATACCCCGCTACAGCGAATTCGTCGGGGCAATGAGCACGGGCGAAAAAACCGCGCTCGTCAACATGAGGTTCGAGCTCGACGATCGCCACGCCGAGGATCAGGGTCGGCTCGAACCGCATCAGTCGAGGATCTCGACCTGCGGAACGGCGATCACGAATTGTCCGCCCCAATCGCGGACCACCGCCATCTGCTCCATGATTTCCGCTTTGAGGTTCCAGGGCAGGATGACGAGATAGTCGGGCCGCACCGCCGTCACCTCGGAAGGTGCGAGGATCGGTACATGGCTGCCCGGCAGATAGCGGCCCTGCTTGTGCGGATTGGCGTCGAACACGGCACTGATCCTTGGAGCCGCTACACCCGCATAGTTGAGGAAAGTGTTCCCCTTGGCAGCAGCGCCATAGGCGGCCACGCTTTTCCCCTCGGCCTCGGCCTGATCAAGGAAGGCTAGGAAGCCGTCGCGCACCGCCTCCGCCTTCGGCGAGAAGCTCGCATAGGGCTCACGGCTGTCGAGTCCCGCCGTCAGTTCCGCAGCGCGCAGATCACGGATTGCCTGGGTTTCGGCATGTCTCGAATCAGCGTGGGCGCAGAACAGGCGAAGCGAACCGCCATGGGTTGGAAGCTGCTCCACGTCGAACGCCTTCATGCCATTCGCCGCCAACACCTTCTCCACCGCGAGCAGCGAGAGATAGGAAAAATGCTCGTGGTAAATAGTATCGAACTGGACCAGCTCTATCAGCTTGAGCAGATGCGGAAACTCGAAGGTCAGCACGCCTTCGGGCTTCAGCACAAGAGGGAAGCCGGCGACGAAATCCGCAATGTCAGGGACATGTGCGAGCACATTATTCGCCGCCATCAGATCGGCCGCCACTCCCCGTGCCGCAAGCACCTTACCCGTCGCGGCATTGAAAAAGGTCACCTCGGTCGGCACGCCCTTGGCGGTCGCCGCCGCCGCAGTGTTCGCAGTCGGCTCGATGCCCAGAACGGGAATACCCATCTCGACAAAATGCTGGAGCAGATAGCCGTCGTTGCTCGCGACCTCCGCGACCAGCGAGGACGGGCCGAGATCGAAGCGTCGGGCCATCGCACCCGCATAACGCCCGGCATGCGCTACCCAGCTCGCCGAGTAAGACGAAAAATAGGCATAGTCGTCGTCAAAAATCGCATCATGCGCAACCGGATCGTCGACCTGCACAAGCCAGCAAGCCTCGCAAACTCGCGCGTGGAGGGGGTAAAATCCCTCGCTGCCGGCATCGAGTTGCGCCCTGGTCAGATAGGCGTTGGACAGCGGTTGCTGGCCCAGATCGATCAGATCAAGGTCCAGTGGGGTGCGACAGAATCGGCAGATTGGCTCGGTCATCACAGCATTTCGTAGCGAGAGATTTGTTCCTCGCACAGCGCGAGCGCGGCCGCGCCATCGGCCTGACGGCGATGCCAGTCAACCGTCCAGTCGACGGCTGCCGCCGCATCGAGCCGGCTCTGGAAACCCAGCGCCCGTTCGGCGAGTCCGGTCTCGACCCCGAGCATGCGCGCCTCGATCGACACAGTGTCAGGTTCGTGGCGCCAGGGCTTAGCGCGGAGCCCTTCGATAGCGCGAGTCGCCAGTTCGCCGACCGTCATTGCAGGAGCGCCCGGACGGGGGCCGAAGTTGATCGCGCGCGGCGTCGTCTTGTCTATCGCCAGCCGCTCGGCGAAGACGAGATAGCCGGCGACGCAATCGAGGACATGCTGCCAGGGCCGCGTCGCCTCGGGATGGCGCAGGATGGTCTCTTCACTTGCCAGTGCGGCGCGAACGATATCCGCCATGATCCGGTCGCGGGAGAAATCACCGCCGCCGATGACATTGCCGCCGCGGGCCGTGGCGAGCGGGACGTCAGCCCTGTCGAAGAAGCTTCGCGCGAAACTGAAAACGAGAATTTCGGCGGCTGCCTTCGAGGCCGAATAGGGGTCTTTGCCGCCGAGCGGATCGCCCTCGACGAAGGCCTGACCGGTGTCGCTGTTAGCATAGACCTTGTCAGACGTGATCACGAGGATCGCCTGAAGCCCGGGCTGATCACGCAGCGCGTCGACCAGATGGGCGGTGCCCATGATGTTGGTCGCGAAAGTGCCGACCGGATCGGCGATAGAGGCGCGGACCAGCGCCTGGGCCGCCATGTGGATGACGATGTCGACGCCCTGCCCGGCCATGAGAGATCGAACGGCACTCCGATCGCGCAAATCGACGACCTTATGATCGATGCGCTGCGAAATGCCGGCCAGTTCGAACAGATTGGGGCTATCCTCGGGTGCCAGCGCCAACCCGGTCACATGCGCGCCCATCCGGCTCAGCCAAGTCGCCGCCCAGGCTCCCTTGAAACCTGTTTGTCCCGTCAACAAGACCCGTTTGCCCGTCCAGAAGGCCGGGTTCGGCCGGGTCATTCCCAGAGCTGCCACGGCGCTCGCCCGCTGGCCCACAGGGCTTCGAGCTCATTCTTGTCGCGAAGCGTGTCCATAGCCTTCCAGAAGCCGTGATGCTGATAGGCCATCAGTTGGCCATCGCGTGCGAGGCCTTCGAGTGGTTCCTTCTCGAACGGCATCGCGTCGCTGTCGACCCTGCCGATCACCTCGGGCTGAAGAACGAAGAAACCGCCATTGATGAGGGCATTGTCTCCGGGGGGCTTCTCCATGAAGCTGTCGACCCGATCGCCATTCAATGCCAGCGCGCCATAACGGCCCGGCGGCGAGACCGCGGTCACGGTCGCGTCACGGCCATGCAGCTTGTGAAAGGCGACCAGCGCATGGAGGTCTACATCGGCAACCCCGTCGCCATAGGTGAAGAAGAAGGGCTGGCCGGGATCGAGATAGGAAGCGACCCGCTTGAGCCGCCCGCCGGTCTGGGTCTCGGCGCCGGTATCGACCAGGGTGACCTTCCACGGCTCATGTTTGGTGGCATGATATTCGACCGAACCCGCAGCGAGATCGACCGTCAGGTCGGCATTGTGCAGGACGTAGTTGGAGAAATATTCCTTGATCACATAGCCCTTGTAGCCAAGGCAAACGATAAACTCGTTGAAGCCGGCATGCGAAAACAGCTTCATGATGTGCCAGAGGATCGGCCGACCTCCAATCTCGATCATTGGCTTCGGCCGGAGATGACTCTCTTCCGAAATCCGCGTCCCCAGTCCCCCCGCGAGTATCACCGCCTTCATGATCTATCCCCGCAGAGCTGTCAGGCGATACGCTTGATGAAAGCGTCGGGCCAATAGGTCACGCGCCGCGTCACCACCCCTTCATTGAAGGGAAAGGCCGGCTCCTCGATGATGAAGCGTGAATCCTCCGCAACGAAGGCGTGGGCCGCAGCCTTGGGATGGTTCCAGTCCCAATCGTCGCCGGTCCGGGGCGCACCCTTCACCTGCTCCATGATGCCGTCAGTTGCGACGATGTAGCCACCGACATTGACCAGCGGCCCATAGGCACGCAGCTCGTCGAGCACATGGGCCTTGGTGTGGTTTGAATCGAGCACCACCAGCACCGTTTCGCCCGGCTTCACCAATGCCTTGACCTGTTCGACAATTTCCGATGCCGTCGACGAACCTTCGAGCAGTTCGATCCGCTTCTTCATCGGATGGGCTTCGATCGCGTCACGATTATGCTTGCGGATTTCAATATCAATGCCGATCACCCGGCCCTTGCCCATCGCCTCAAAAAGCGACGCATAGAAGATCAGCGAGCCGCCATGGGCAACGCCGGTCTCGATCAGCACATCGGGCTT
>CANJRZ010000295.1 GCA_947476735.1 Sphingomonadaceae bacterium | reverse complement strand
TCCGGCGAGCGGCGTCTTTCCAACTTTCTGCTGTGGCAAGCCGCCTATGCCGAGCTTCTGTTTGTCGACACGCTTTGGCCCGACTTCGATCGCAAGGCACTGGCCGACGCGATCGCGGATTTCGGAACCCGCGAGCGCCGTTTTGGCGGCCGTTAATCCATCATGACAGAATTGCATCAGCGGATCCTTACGGGCGTGGTGATGATCGTGGCTGCCCTTGGCGCTCTCTGGCTTGGCGGGGCCGCCTTTTGGGGGCTGGTATCGCTGCTCGCGGTGATGATGATGATTGAATGGGCGCAAATGGCGAAGGCCGTTCGCTGGCAGATTTGGCTGTCGGCGGCGCTGGCCGCTGGGCTTATGGCCGCCGCCTGGAGCTTCACCGACGAGGGACTTGTATCCTCCTTTCCCGACAGACTGATTGCGCAGATGGCCGACCTGGCGGGCATCTCTGCGATCCTCCTCGCTGTCATCAGCTTCCGTGCCAGGCTTGGTGTCGGGCTGCTCTATGCGGTGTTTCCGGCTGTGGCGCTGGTCTTCATTCGTCAGCAGCCGGGGCAGGGACTCATGCTGGCGCTGTGGACGCTCATGATCGTTTGGGCGACCGACATTGGAGCTTATTTCGCGGGGCGCGCCATCGGGGGGCCGAAGCTCGCCCCCGGGCTGAGCCCCAACAAGACCTGGGCGGGTTTGATAGGCGGTATGGCGTCTGCTGGGCTTGTCGGTGCCGCCATTTCCTCCGCTGGTGGGTTACCGGTTCTGTGCTGGGTCGCAGGGGCACCACTCGCGGTCGCGGCGCAAATCGGGGATCTCTTCGAAAGCTGGCTCAAGCGGCGTTCGGGAGTTAAGGATAGCGGTAGTTTGCTGCCGGGCCATGGCGGAGTGATGGACCGTCTCGACGGTGTGGTCCCTGTCGCGATGCTGGTTGCAGCTGCGGTGGCGGTGGGAATGCTATGACGGTACGCAAGATCACCATCCTGGGCGCGACCGGCTCTATCGGTACTTCCACGCTCGATCTCGTCGAGCGCGAGCCCGATCGTTTTCAGGTGGCCGCTCTGACCGCCCAGCGCGACGTAGCGGGGCTCGCGCAGGCGGCGCGGCGCACCAACGCCCAACTTGCGGTAATTGGCGATGCCTCGCTCTTTGGTGAACTCAAACAAGCATTAGCCGGCACCGGGACACGGGTTGCCGCTGGTGAAGACGCTGTCATTGATGCGGCTAAAATCGACGCCGACTGGACCATGGCTGCGATCGTAGGTTTTGCTGGTCTGGCTCCGACCATGGCGGCACTCAAGGCGGGGCGTACGGTAGGACTGGCAAACAAGGAATCGCTGGTCGCCGCCGGCGAGATCGTGATGGCGGCCGTCGAGCAGCATGGATCGCGCCTGTTGCCCGTCGATTCCGAGCATAATGCCGTGTTTCAATGTTTCGATCATGCCGCCCCGGGCAGCATTCGCCGGGTCATCCTGACCGCCAGTGGGGGGCCATTCCGCGAATGGAGCATGGATGAGATGCGCACCGCAACGCCTGCGCAGGCGGTGAAGCATCCCAACTGGTCGATGGGCGCGAAGATATCGGTCGACTCGGCAACGCTGATGAACAAGGGTCTCGAACTCATTGAGGCAAGCTTTCTTTTTCCGCTGCCTGCGAGCGCGTTTGAAGCGATAATCCACCCGCAATCGGTGGTTCATGCGCTGGTCGATTATGTCGATGGCTCGGTACTTGCCCAACTCGGCACGCCCGACATGCGCACACCCATTGCCCACTGTCTCGCCTGGCCGGAAAGAATGAGCACGCCCTGCCGCCAGCTCGATCTGGCTGCTATCGGAAGGCTAGACTTCCTGGCCCCCGATCTTGAACGCTTTCCGGCGCTTGGGCTGGCGATGGATGCGCTGAAGGACGGCCGGGCGCGACCCGCTGTGCTCAATGCGGCCAATGAAGTTGCGGTCGCGGCCTTCCTGGCAGGCCGAATCGGGTTTCTCGACATCGCGTTAATCGTACGCAAATCGTTGGAGCGTTATGATCCGCCTGCTCCGGTCTCGATCGACGATGTTTTCGAGATTGATGCCGGTGCGCGAAGGACCGCCCTGGCGGCCATGGAGACTATCGCCGCGTGACAGAAAGCCCCGGTATCCTGTTCTCTATATTTTCTTTTCTGCTCGTTATAGGGCCGCTGATCTTTGTCCATGAGTTGGGCCATTATCTCGTCGGCCGCTGGTGCGGGGTTAAAGCCGATGTCTTCTCCATCGGTTTCGGCAGGGAAATCGCTGGCTATACCGATTCGCGGGGAACCCGCTGGAAACTGGGCTGGTTGCCGATGGGCGGCTATGTAAAATTCGCCGGAGATATGAACCCGGCTAGCCAGCCGACTCCGGAATGGTTGGCGCTCCCGCCCGATGAACGCGCCAGAACCTTTCAGGCTAAGGCGGTTTGGCAGCGCTTCCTGATCGTTTTCGCGGGCCCCGTGACAAATTTTCTCGTAGCGATCGGTATTTTCGTCGCCTTTTTTGCGATCTATGGCGCGCCGCGCTCGCCCTCGGTGATCGCTGCGGTAATCGAACGTTCCCCGGCGGACCGCGCGGGATTCGTGCCGGGTGACCGGGTCGTCGCGATTGCCGGCCGGCCCGTCGATACTTTCGACGAGCTTGCGGAGATGATCCGCTTCCGACCGGACGAGCGGCTGCGTGTCGACATTGTCCGTGGCGGGATCGAGAAAAGCCTGTTTGTGGTGACAGCTGCGGATGTCGAGCGCGATCGCTTTGGAAACGAATTCCGCAAGGGCTCGATCGGCGTGAAAGCGCCGCAGATGGTGGTGGAAGTTCCCTTGGCCCAATTGCCAGTCGAAGCCACCCGCCAGACCTTCCGGATCGTTCGTACTATGATCGATACGCTTGGCCAGATTGTCACGGGTCGGCGTTCCGTCAAAGAATTGGGTGGTCCAATCAAGATCGCTCAGGTCGCCGGCCAGCAGGCATCTCTGGGTCCGATCTACTTTGTCAGTCTGCTCGCTCTCATTTCGATTAATCTCGGATTCATCAACCTGTTGCCAATCCCCATGCTCGATGGAGGCCATCTGGTCTTCTATCTGTTCGAGGGAATTGCGCGTCGGCCGGTGCCGGAGAAAGCGATGGAGTGGGCATTCCGTTCAGGCCTGGCGGTGCTCTTGTCCTTCATGATCTTCGTGACGCTTAATGATATTCTCTCGCTAGGTGCCCTCAAGGAGCTTGCCGGGTTGATCGGCTGAGCTTGTTGGGGCAGTGCAGGCGCACGGTCCCGCTATGGGACATGCGGATTCTATGGAAGCGGGGAACGCGTGACGGCGACGACGACGAATTTCACCAGGGTCCGGCTCACGTCGGCCCTCCTCGTCGGCACGATGCTCGGCGGAATGGCACAACCGCTTTGGGCCCAGGACGTCGGCGCCCCGCCGCCGCCGCAGGCTCCGCAAGCACCCGCTGCCCCGGTGACCGGGTCGGGGGTCGTCAAAACCGTCAATGTTACCGGTTCAGAGCGCTTGGAACCCGACACGGTTCGCAGCTACGTAAAACTGGCCCCTGGCGAGCCCTATACGCGCGAAGGCCTCGATGAAGCGCTCAAGGACCTCTACGCAACCGAGCTGTTTGCCGACGTGCAGGTCCGCGATGACGGCACGGGCAACATAACGCTGCAGGTCCGCGAAAATCCCGTTGTGAACCGGATCGTTCTCGAAGGGAACAAGCGGCTCAAAGCCGAGAAGATCAATCCAGAGATCAAGCTCGCCCCCCGGCAAATCTTCACGCGCTCCAAGGTCCGCGCCGACGTTAACAGGATCATAGAGCTTTATCGCCGTCAGGGTCGTTTCGCCGCGACCGTCGAGCCCAAGATGGTGCTGCTTGATCAGAACCGCGTCGATATCATTTTCGAGATACATGAGGGCGACAAGTCCAAGGTCCGCAAGATCAACATCATCGGGAATACAAAATTCTCGGATGGTCGGCTGCGCGGCGAGATGGTGACCAAGCAGACCGGGATCACCAAGATATTCTCGTCGGGTACGAGCTATGATCCCGACCGTATGTCTTATGACCAGCAGAAAATGCGTCAGTTCTATCTGACCAAGGGTTTTGCCGATTTTAGGGTCGTCTCCGCGGTGGCGGAGCTCACTCCGGACAAGAAGGACTTCATCATCACCTATGTCGTCGAGGAAGGCGAACGCTACAAGTTCGGCGCCGTCGACCTCGAAAGTGAAATCCGCGACATCAAGGCTGCGAATTTCAAATATCTTCTGCCGATGAAGAAGGGCGATTGGTACAACGCCAAATTGGTCGAGGACACGGTGGACGCGATCACCGAAACGACCGGCTTGTTCGGTTTTACCCCTGATGTCCGGCCTGATTTTACCCGCGACAAGGACGAGCGGACGATGGGGGTGGTCTTCAAGATCAACCAGGCGCCGCGTGTCTATGTCGAGCGGATCGACGTGACCGGCAACACCCACACCAAGGACAAGGTTGTCCGCCGCGAATTCCGCCTCGCCGAAGGCGACGCGTTCAACAGCTTCAAAGTCAAGCGCTCGCGCGACCGCATCCAGTCGCTCGGCTTCTTCCAGGAGAAATTCGAGGTCGAGCAAAAGCCTGGCTCAGCTCCGGACCGTGTCGTGCTTGAGGCGAATGTCGAGGAAAAATCGACCGGCGAACTTCAGGTTTCGGCGGGCTATTCGAGCCTGGAGAAGTTCATTGTCGACCTGTCGATCCGCGAGCGCAACTTCATGGGGAAGGGCCAGGAGGTCCGCGCCAGTATCAGTTATTCGACCTATTCAAAGTCGCTCGAACTGGGCTTCACCGAACCTTATGTGTTCGACAAGAATATCGCCGTGGGCGTTGACCTGTTCCGGCGGGACTACAACTCGTTCAACTTCCAAGGCAGCGATCGTAACACCACCTATGAGCAATCGACGACCGGCTTTCAGATCCGCGCTGGTGTCCCGCTTACAGAGTTCATCACTGTCGCGGCCAGATATGGCCTGAGCTACGACGACGTGTCGTTGAACAAGTTCCAGTTCTATACAAACGGGACATGCGACCCGATCCTGGCCGGCCGTTATCTCTGCGACGCGATCGGCAAGCGCTTGACCTCATCGGTCGGCTATTCACTGGTGTTCGATAATCTTAACAATCGTATCCGGCCGAGCCGGGGCCAACGCGCTGTCTTCAGCCAGGATCTTGCAGGGCTGGGGGGCGATGTCCGCTACCTCAAGACATCTTTCGAGGCGACCAAATATTGGGGCTTCGGCGGCGGCTTCATCTTCTCGGCCGCGGTTGAAGGCGGATATATCAAGGGGATCGGACAGCAGGTCCGCCTGACTGACCGTTTCTACCTCGGCGAACCGGAGATGCGCGGTTTCGGCATCCGCGGCGTCGGCCCGCGCGTTCGCCGCCAGCGTTATGATGTAACCAATCCGGCGGTACCGATTGTCCTGACCGACAAGAATAATTATGTCGATGATGCGCTCGGCGGAAACACATATTACAAGGGGCGCCTTGAACTCGAACTGCCGCTCGGCAATGGCGCCCGCGAGTTGGGCCTCCGCCCGTCGATCTTCGCGGATGTAGGTGCCGTGTTCGGCATCAGGAAGCCGACCTTGAGCGACGGTTGCACGGTTAACGGGAACACGCCGACAAACTGTACGGAAATTTCGCGTCCTCAGACCGACAGTAAGGG
>CANJRZ010000294.1 GCA_947476735.1 Sphingomonadaceae bacterium | reverse complement strand
TCGAACTCGATCGAGGCTTCGGTGCCGGGCAGATGATCGGCGACAATCGCCGACATCTTCTTGCGGGTCCGCTCGGTCTGCTCGTCGGACAGGGTTCGCATGTCGCCCCGTGCCTCGGCAAGGGCCGGGATGATATTGGTCTTGCCGGTCGCGCTCGCCCGGATCCCGTCGGCGTCGGTGATCTGGGTGGCTCCGCCCGAGAGCAGGCCGACATTGTAAGTGAGGTTGGTTTCGGGCAGCTCGCGGCGGAAGCGGTCAATAATCCGTGCCAGCTCGTAGATCGCGCCATAGCCGACCTTGTCGCTGAAGATACCGCTTGAATGGCCGGCCTTGCCGGTGGTCCTGACGACCCAGCTCGATGAGGAACGCCGTGCGATCGAGCCCATGTCGCGACCGCCCTCGCGGACCAACCCCTCATAGTCGAGCGCGACGTCCGCGCGCTTGCCGGCAGCGATCAGGTCGGCGCGGGCAAGCTCGAGCGGATCGCCCGAATCCTCCTCATCGCCTGTGAGGACGATCTCGATGTCGGCGTTCCTCAGCGTTCCAGCCGCCTTCATCGCGCGTAGGGCGGCGAGCATCACGACCATGCCGCCCTTGTCGTCGCCCGCGCCAGGACCCTCGGCCCACTCGCTACCCTGGCTATCCTTGCCCTTCATCGTCCAGTGTTGGAACGGGCTGTCCGGCTCGAACACCGTATCGAGGTGACCAATCAACAATAGTCTCTTGCCCTGGCCATTGCCCTTGTGGGTCGCGACAATATGGCCCGCCCGCCCGGTCTTCTCCATCGGGATCCAGCGCACGATGAAGCCGAGCGGCTCGAGCTCGGCGCGCATCATCTCGCCGACCTTTGTGACTCCCGGGAGATTGCGGGATCCCGAATTGACCTCAACCAGAGTCTTGAGCAGATCGACGGTGCGATCAAATTCGGCGTCGACGCTTTGCAGCATCGCCTTCTCCGCCGCGCTGAGCGTAGCCAAGGCAGGGGCAGGGAGGGATCCCAGCAGGATGGAAGCGACGAAAAACCGCCATTTTCGGGACATATAAAATACCTCGGCTTGTAATTTGTTCAAAGATGGATCATATGCCGCTCTGCGTCGATGCTGTTTTGCAGCATTTGGCTGATGAGCAGCGTGATCTCCTGTCCATTCCAAGGGACAGGCCGGCTCGGGCCCGCAAAGACGCAAAACCAAGCTGAGGCTTCCCAATTCACGCGGGTCGTCATGTGAACCCGCTGTCGCATGGACCGACTGTCCGTGCGCCCGCAATTTTTTGCGAAAGTCCATTTGTGACCAAATTTTCCGAACTCGGACTCATCGAGCCCCTGCAGCGCGCGCTTGCCGCGAAGGGGTACGACATTCCCACTCCCATCCAGGCACAGGCCATCCCGGTGCTACTCGAAGGCCGTGATCTCTGCGGCATCGCGCAGACCGGCACCGGCAAGACCGCAGCTTTCGCGCTGCCGTCACTCCATTATCTTTCTGAGAATCTTAAGCACACGCCGCCGCAGGGTTGCCGCATGCTGATCCTCGCGCCGACCCGCGAGCTGGCCAGCCAGATTGCTGAGAGCTTCGTCCAGTACGGCAAGTTTCTGCGCCTGAGCGTCGCCACCGTATTCGGTGGCGTGCCGATCAACAAACAGATCCGTCAGCTCCAGCGTGGAGTCGACGTGCTCGTCGCTACCCCGGGTCGTCTGCTCGATCTGATCGACCAGCGCGCGCTGAGCCTGCGTTTCGTCGAGATCTTCGTGCTCGACGAGGCCGACCAGATGCTCGACCTCGGCTTCATCCATGCCCTCAAGCGGGTCGACCAGCTATTACCCAAGAAGCGCCAGTCACTGTTCTTTTCGGCGACGATGCCCAAGGCGATTGCCGAGCTGGGCAATCGCTTCCTGACTAACCCGGCGCGGGTGTCGGTTGCGCCTGCCGCGACCACTGCCGAACGGGTCGAGCAATTTGCAACCTTCTGCAACCCGGCGGAGAAACAGGCGCTGCTGACCTTGCGGCTTCGTTCCGAGCCGATCGACCGCGCGCTGGTGTTTACCCGTACCAAGCATGGCGCCGACCGCGTGGTGAAGAATCTGCGCGCCGCGGGCGTCGCCGCCGAGGCGATCCATGGCAACAAGAGCCAGCCGCAGCGCGAGCGAGCGCTTGGCCAGTTCCGTACCGGTGAAATCAAGATCCTCGTTGCGACCGATATCGCGGCGCGCGGCATCGACGTCGGCGGGGTCAGTCATGTCTTCAACTTCGAACTGCCCAACGTCGCCGAGCAATATGTTCACCGCATTGGCCGCACCGCGCGCGCCGGCGCGGCAGGCATCGCTATCGCTTTCGTGGCGGACGACGAGCGGCCCTATCTGAAGGCAATCGAGAAGCTGACCCGCATCCAGCTCGACATTCAGCCGCTGCCGGAGAATTTCCGCAGCGAGATGGCCAAGTTGCCCAAGCCAGTCCCGAGCGCGCCGCAGCCTCAGGGTGATCGCCGTCGCCACGATGGCGGTGGACGCAACGGCGATGCCCAGCCAAAGCGCCACTTCAGCCGGCCCAAGGGCGCCCCTGGCGCGCACAAGGGGGCGGTTCGCCGGTTCGGCGGGGGACGTTGATTCAGCCTTTAATCGTCGCGCCAGCCATCGCCGCTGTGAGGTTATGAGGTGAGGGCGGTCCGCATCTGTGCGAGCCGCCCAATCGCCTCATCTAAAACTGCGTCCTCCTTGCAATAGCAAAGGCGCAGGATGTTCCTGACCGGCTCTTCTTCGAAGAAGGCCGAGACCGGGATCGTAACGACCCCGCCTTCGAGCGCCATCTTGTCGGCGAAACTGACATCGTCCAGTTCGATTCCGGAAGCCTCAAGGTCAACTGAAACAAACCAGGTCGCCTGGCTCGGCAGCACCTTGTAGCCCGCGCTCTCTAGCCCCGTTACGAGCCGCGCTCGTGACCGCTCAAATCCTGAGCGCATCCCGACAAACCAGTCGCGAGGCTTTGCGAGTCCGATTGCCGCCGCCGCCTGGAGGTTGGGCGGAGTCGTGAAAGTCATGAACTGGTGGGCTTTGGCGACCTGCGCGGCGAGTGCTTTTCCCGCAATCATCCAGCCGACCTTCCACCCGGTCAGCGCGAAGATCTTGCCGGCAGAACCGATCTTGACGGTTCGTTCGCGCATGCCGGGTAGCGTGATCAGCGGGGTGTGGTCCGCGCCGAATACGATATGTTCCCAGACTTCGTCGCAAATGGCTGTAACGTCATGGCGGACGCAGCGTTCGGCCAGGAGTTCGAGCGCCGCCCGGTCATACATCTTGCCGGTCGGGTTTGCGGGATTGTTGAAGATGAGCAGGCGGGTCTTCGGCCCGATCACTGCATCGAGCGCAGTGGCGTCGATGGTCCAGTGGGGCGGCTCAAGCCGAATCAGCCTGGGGATGCCTCCAGCGCGGCGAACCATTGGCATATAGGCGTCGTAGAGTGGCTGTATCATGACCACTTCATCGCCTTCCGAGACGAGGCTGAGGATGGCGGCGGCGATCGCTTCGGTCGCTCCCGATGTCACGACCACTTCTGTTTGCCAGTCGAGATCGATGTTGTGATGCCTGCAATAGTGATCAGCGAGCGCACGACGCAGTTCGGGGATGCCGAGCATGGGTGGATATTGGTTATACCCGTTCATGACGGCATCGGCAGCGGCGCGCCGAATATCTTCGGGGCCGGGAGCATCGGGAAAGCCTTGTCCGAGATTGATCGCGCCGGTCTCGCGCGCGATGGCCGACATCTTCTCGAAGATGGTAGTTGGCAGCGCCGAATAGACGGGGTTCATGGACGGAGTGCCGGTTTCTTCACACCGTGCCAGCCGAAGATGGCGCCTGCAGTGACGAGGATTATCGTGCGATACATGGGGTGGAGTTAAAGGGCGCAGACCTGTGAAACAAGGTTATGCCACACGTCTTTGTCGAGATGGTGCAGACGGGCATCGCCGGGGCGGCAGGCAATGGCCCTGGCGGAAAGTTGCGTGAATTGTCAGGCCGCGATGGCATGGTGGTAGTGGAGCGGTAAATCCGTCCGACCTAAACTGGTCGATGGCGCACGCATGATCGGTCAGTCCGTAGAGTATGATCCGCATGCCGAGCGTAAGTCGCGCCCATTCTCCTAAGCCGCTTTGCGCGCGGGCGAGGGACGGGTTGGGAAAACAAAAAACATTGTATTACAAATGATTGTCAAGTGTCTTTGACGATACTGGCCCAGCCTGCTTCATCGATCACCTCGATACCCAATTCGGTAGCTTTTTTTAACTTGGACCCTGCGCCGGGTCCGGCCACCACGAGATCGGTTCTGGCGGATACCGACCCGGCCACCTTGGCCCCGAGTGCCTCTGCCTGTGCCTTTGCTTCGTCGCGCGACATGGTTTCGAGCGAGCCTGTGAAGACGACAGTTTTGCCGCTTACCGCCGACGCGCGCGTTTCATGGATGACGTCGGTTGGACTGACCTCGATCAGCAAATTCGCCACCGCCTCCGCATTGTGCGGTTCTGCGAAGAAGTCGATCAGCGCCAGCGCTACTTCGGGACCTACCCCAGGCGTTTCGGCGATTACCGCCAGTTCCCTCGCTTTTCTGGCGGTGAACTTGTCGTCGCTTTCGCCGACTGCCTGCACGGCCGCGCCGCGCGCTTCGATTCCCCGTTCGATCATCGCCCTGAGGTCGCGCCAGCTCCGGTAGCGGCGCGCAAGGTCGCGTGCCGTCACTTCACCGACATGGCGGATACCGAGCGCGAAGAGAAAACGGTCGAGCGGGGGACGTCGCTTCGCGTCGATCGCAGCGATCAGATTGCTGGCTGAGACGTCGGCCCAGCGCTCGCGTGACAGCAAGATCTCTTTGGTTAGTTTAAAGATATCGGCCGGCGCATGGACCAGTCCGTCGCGGAAGAAGCTTTCGATGTGGACGATCCCAAGGCCTTCGATGTCGAGCGCGTGGCGCGACACAAAATGACGCAGACGCTCGACCCGCTGCGCCGGACAGATCAGCCCGCCGGAGCAGCGATAATCGACCTCGCCCGCCTCGCGTTCGGCGGTGGATCCGCATTCGGGACAGGTCAGCGGGAAGGGCCAGGTGCTGCGGCTGTCGTCGCGCGACAGATTGTCGACTATCTGCGGGATCACGTCGCCGGCACGCTGTACGATCACACGGTCGCCGGGCCAGACGCCGAGCCGCTCGATCTCATCGGCATTGTGCAGGGTCGCGTTGGTGACGACAACGCCGCCGACCGTCACCGGTTCGAGCCGTGCGACCGGGGTCAGCTTGCCGGTGCGGCCGACCTGAATATCTATCGCGTTGAGCAGGGTCTGGGCCTGCTCAGCGGGGAATTTGTGCGCGATCGCCCAGCGCGGCGCGCGCGCGACGAAGCCAAGCCTTTTCTGCAAGTCGAGCCTGTCGATTTTATAGACCACGCCGTCGATGTCGAATGGCAGGCCGGCGCGACGCGATTCGATACCGCGATAATGTAACAAAGCCTGATTGGCGCCGACGACACGGACGAGATCGTTCGATACAGGCATGCCCCATGCGGCGATCGCATCCATCACGCCCTTTTGTGTGTCGGAGGGGAGGACGGAGGCCTCGCCCCAGCCATGGGCGAGAAAGCGCAACGGACGCGAGGCTGTAATCTCCGGGTCCTTCTGGCGAAGCGATCCGGCGGCCGCATTGCGCGGATTGGCGAACTGGCG
>CANJRZ010000293.1 GCA_947476735.1 Sphingomonadaceae bacterium | reverse complement strand
CGCTCAGCGGCGCCTTTGCGTCGATCGGGGGTACCGGCGCCATGTAGGGCGCGGTCGCCCCGCCCGCGATCGCCGAAACCGCGCCGCCGGCCACGACCAGCGCCAGCGCCGCCCCCAGTACGAGATGCTTCGTCGCCGTCATCTGCCTGCTCATATCGTCCTCCCGCGTGACGCGCGGCCAGTGGCGGCGAAAGCGGTGGCGGGGCAATGTCATTTCGATGAACCTGCAATGGCGATGGACGAACGGCGTGTCCGTCATCCGACCGGGCAGGACCCGATCATCCTTTCATCGCGATCCGCGCCCGGGCGGCGCTGTAGCTCGCGACGAGATAGGGGGTCGCATAGTTGAGCGCGAACTTGCCCCACTGGACGCCGGCCAGGTGGATCAGGGCATCGCCCTGGTTGATCAGGTTGAGGATCGTGCCGACGACCAGCGACACCCGGATCGCGGTCGTGGCGACCGGCCCGGTGGCCATCGTCCGTAGCAGTCGCTTCATGACCCGGAATCGCGCGCCATTGCCTTGAGCCGGTAGAGCGTGTCGAGCGCCTCGCGCGGCGAGAGCGCATCGACGTCGAGCGTCTCGACGGCCTGGCGCAGCGGATCGGCTGCCGCCACCTCGGCCTGCACGGCAGCGGCGAATAACGGCAGGTCGTCGAGGCCGGCGGCGAGACCACCGGTGGCCTGCCGCCCCGCCTCAAGCTTCTTCAGCACCTCGCGGGCGCGGGCCAGCACCGGTGGCGAAAGCCCCGCCAGCTTGGCGACGGCGATGCCGTAGCTGCGATCGGCGGGGCCATCGGCCAGCTCGTGGAGCAGCACCAGTTCACCCTTCCACTCGCGCGCCCGCACATGATGGAGCGACAGCGCATCGAGCCGCTCCGCGAGCCGGGTCAGTTCATGATAATGGGTGGCGAACAGGCAGCGACACAGATTGATATCGTGCACCGCCTCGACCACCGCCCAGGCGATGGCGAGGCCGTCATAGGTCGAAGTGCCGCGCCCGACCTCGTCGAGGATCACGAAGCTGCGCTCGGTCGCCTGGGCGAGGATCGCCGCGGTCTCGACCATCTCGACCATGAAGGTGGAACGCCCGCGGGCAAGGTTGTCCGAAGCGCCGACCCGGCTGAACAGCCGGTCGACGATACCGAGCCGTGCGCTTTGAGCGGGCACCGGGCTCCCGGCCTGGGCCAGGATCGCGATCGCCGCATTCTGGCGCAGGAAGGTCGACTTGCCACCCATGTTCGGACCGGTGACCAGCCACAGCCGGCCCTGCTCGGACAGGCTGCAGTCGTTGGCGACGAAGCGCCCGCCCTGCGCCGCCACCGCCGCCTCGACCACCGGATGCCGCCCGCCGCGCACATCGAAGCAGCTGTGCTGTTCGAAGCGGGGGCGCGACCAGCCGCCCTCGGCAGCGCGCTCGGCGAGGCCGGCGGCGACATCGAGCCGGGCCAGCGCATCGGCGGTCGCGGCAATCTGGGTTGTGCGAGCCAGCGCGGCCGCGATCAGTTCCTCGAGATGCGCCGCTTCGGCGGCCAGCGCATGCGCGCCCGACTGCCCCACCCGCATCGCCTGCTCATGCAGATCGGGCGCGTTGAAGCGGAGGACCCCCGCCAGCGTCTGACGGTGGGTAAAGCCTGAATCCGCCGCCATCAGCGGATCGGCATATCTGGCCTGCACTTCGATATGATAGCCGAGCACGCCATTGTGCTTGATCCGCAACGAGGCAATGCCGGTCTCGGCGCGGTAGCGCGCCTCAAGCGCTGCGATCGCCTTGCGCCCTTCGCCGCCCTGGCCGCGCAATATGTCGAGTTCGGAGTCATACCCCTCGGCGATATAGCCGCCCTGCGCACTGTCGATCGGCGGACTTGCGACCAGCGCGCGCCGGAGCAGATCGACCAGTCCCTCATGCCCGAGAAACGCCGGCAGCAGCTTTTCGAGCAGCCGGGGGACAGGCGCGATCGCGCCAAGCAGCGCGCGCAGCGCCTGGGCCTGTTCGAGACCGTCGCGGAGCTGACCGAGATCGCGCGGCGAGCCACGCCCCGCAACCAGCCGGCCGAGCGCGCGACCAACATCGGGCAGGGCCCGCAAGGTCGTGCGCAGACGATCTCGCAGGGCGCCGTCACCCTCAAACAGCGCAACCAGATCGAGCCTTTCCTCGATCGCCGCCACATCGGTGAGCGGCGCGGAAAGATCGGCACCGAGCAACCGCGCGCCCGCGCCCGTCACTGTCCGGTCGATCGCGTCGAGCAGGCTCCCCTTGCGCGTCCCCGCCTGGCTCTGTGTGATCTCGAGGCTTTCGCGCGTCGCCGCGTCGATCATCATATGATCGGCGACCACGCGCCGACGCGGCGGCTGCAAAAAGGGCAGGCTGCCCTGCCCTGCCCGGTCGAGATAGGCAATCAGCGCACCGGCGGCGGCCAGCTCGGCGCGGGTGAAGGCGCCGAAGCCGTCCAGTGTGGCGACGCCGAGCAGGCGCCTGAGTCGTTCCTCGCCGCGCAGGCTGTCGAAATGCTCGCGCGGCCAGGGCACTGCGCCGGCCGGCCTCTCGTCGAAATCCTCGGGGATCACGATCTCGGCAGCGTCGAGCCGCGCAAGCTCAGCGTCGAGCGCGGACGGCAGCAGCGCGGCGATCTCGAATCGTCCGGTCGAGATATCGGCGGCGGCAATGCCGAGCCGCAGATCGGCGCCCTGCCCGCTTGCCGCCACCGCGACCAGCCAGTTGGCGGCGCGGGCATCGAGCAGCGCTTCCTCGGTCAGCGTGCCGGCGGTGACGACCCTGACGATCGCCCGTCCGACCAGCGCCTTGGAGCCGCCGCGCTTCTTCGCTTCGGCCGGGCTCTCGGTCTGCTCAGCGATCGCCACGCGGTGTCCCGCCTTGATCAGTCGAGCCAGATAGCCCTCGGCCGAATGGGCCGGCACCCCGCACATCGGAATCGGCGCGCCGCCATGTTCGCCGCGGGCAGTCAGCGCGATGTCGAGACAGGCCGAGGCGACCCGCGCATCATCGAAGAAAAGCTCAAAAAAATCGCCCATCCGATAGAACAGCAGGCAGTCCTGCGCCGCCGCCTTGAGGGCGAGATACTGCGCCATCATGGGGGTCGTTGCGGGTCCGGACATTTCCCTATGGTTTTTTGCGATTTGCACCATCCCGACGCTGATAACGGCTTGTCGACTCTCCGGCGATACCCCACAAGCATGCCCGGGCAATCACAAGGGCGCCGAGGGGGGCCGAGTCATGAGCGACGATACGAGCAACAGAAGCAAGGTACAGTTTTCGGACCGCGAGGCGCTATTCTTCCATTCTACCGGACGACCCGGCAAGATCGAGATCATCGCCACAAAGCCGATGGCTACACAGCGCGATCTGAGCCTCGCTTATTCGCCGGGCGTCGCCGTCCCGGTCAAGGCGATCGCCGCCGATCCCGAGACCGCATATGACTATACCGCCAAGGGCAATCTCGTCGCGGTAATCACCAACGGGACCGCGATCCTGGGGCTCGGCAATCTCGGCGCGCTCGCCGCCAAGCCGGTGATGGAAGGCAAGGCGGTGCTGTTCAAGCGCTTCGCCGACGTCGATTCGATCGACATCGAGCTCAATACCGAGGACCCCGAAGCCTTCATCAACGCGGTCGCGCTGATGGAACCGACATTCGGCGGCATCAACCTCGAGGACATCAAAGCCCCCGAATGTTTCATCATCGAGCAGGCGCTCAAAGAGCGGATGAACATCCCGGTGATGCATGATGACCAGCACGGCACCGCGATGATCGCAGCCGCGGGTCTGATCAACGCAGCCTTCCTCACCGGCCGCGAGCTCAAGGACATGAACGTCGTCGTCAACGGCGCCGGCGCTGCGGCGATCGCCTGCACCGAGCTGATCAAGGCGGTTGGCGTTCCCGCCGACAAGGTTCTGCTCTGCGACTCCAAGGGCGTGGTCTACCAGGGCCGCACCGAGGGCATGAACCAGTGGAAGTCGGGCCACGCCACGCCGACCACCAAGCGCACGCTGGCCGAAGCGGTTGACGGTGCCGACGTGTTCCTCGGCCTGTCGGTCAAGGGCGCGCTGACTCCGGATATGGTCAAGACGATGGCGGCGAATCCGATCATCTTCGCAATGGCCAATCCCGATCCCGAAATCCTGCCGCCCGACGCGCAGGCCGTGCGTCCCGACGCAATCGTCGCGACCGGCCGATCGGACTTCCCGAACCAGGTCAACAACGTCCTCGGCTTCCCCTTCATCTTCCGCGGCGCGCTCGACGTGCGCGCGACCGGCATCAACCAGGAGATGAAGATCGCCGCCGCCCGCGCGGTTGCCGAACTGGCCCGCCAGCAAGTGCCCGAGGAAGTCGCGGCCGCCTATGGCGGCGCCGCGCCGCGCTTCGGCCGCGATTACATCATCCCGGCGGCATTTGATCCGCGGCTGATGGAGATCATCCCCGCCGCCGTCGCCCAGGCCGCGATGGACACCGGGGTCGCGCGCAAGCCGATCCTCGACATGGCCGCCTATAAGGAGAGCCTCAAGGCGCGGCTCAACCCGACCACGTCGGTGCTCACCCTCGCCTCCGAGACTGCGCGCGCCCATCCCAAGCGCATGGTCTTTGCCGAGGCCGAGGAGGAAGTGGTGCTGCGCGCCGCGATCCAGTACAAGAATCTCGGCTATGGCACCCCGGTGCTGGTCGGCCGCGAGGACGTGCTCGACAAGCTGCGCGACCTCGGCGTCGACGATCCCCAGAGCTACGAGCTGCACAACAGCCGTACCTCGCCGCTGATCGAGAAGATGGTCGACTATCTCTACGAGCGGGTCCAGCGGCGCGGCACGCTCCGCCGCGAGGTCCAGGCGATGGTCAACCAGGACCGCAACATCTTCGGCGCGCTGCTGCTCGCACTCGGCGAAGCCGATGCGATGGTGACCGGCGTGACCCGAACCTACAGCCAGACCTTCCGCCAGGTGCGCCGCGTGCTCAACCCGGCCGAAGGCAAGAAGCCCTGCGGCATCCACCTGTTCGTCGGCCAGAGCCAGACCGTGTTCATCGCCGACACGACGGTGAACGAGCGCCCCTCCGCCGAGGAACTCGCCGACATCGCCGAACAGACCGCCGCCGTGGCGCGCCGCATGGGCCATGAGCCGCGGGTCGCCTTCCTCAGCTACTCGACCTTCGGCAACCCGCCCGGCAATTATCTCGACCTCGTCCGCGGCGCGGTTGCCCTGCTCGACGCGCGGGGTGCGAGCTTCGAATATGAGGGCGAAATGGCGCCTGACGCGGCGCTCAACCCGGCGATCCAGAAGCTCTATCCGTTCAACCGCCTGTCGGGACCGGCCAACATCCTCGTCATGCCGGGCCTGCAATCGGCCAATATCTCGGCCAAGCTGCTCCGGGAACTCGGCAAGGGTTCGGTGATCGGCCCGATGCTGGTCGGCATGGAAAAGCCGGTCCAGATCGCGACGATGTCGTCGACCGCGTCCGAACTGATGACGCTTGCGGTGCTGGCCGCGGCCGGCATCGCACACTGAGGCAACAGGCCCCTCCCCACGCGGGAGGGGCACTGTCCTTCCTCGCCTTCAATCCGGCGAAGACCGGAATGAAGCCTGCTATTTGGCGGGCGCTTCCTGCTGTTTCTGCGCTTCCGCCGCATGTTCCATCGACTGCTTCATCGACGCCACCAGGCTCGCCATCGTCTGCGGCTTGGCCGGCAACCGGAAATAGGCGGCGGGGAAGGCTG
>CANJRZ010000292.1 GCA_947476735.1 Sphingomonadaceae bacterium | reverse complement strand
TTCTTCGTCGGCCTGGCGCGCGGCTATCAGAACCGCTGGATGGGCACGATCGGCCAACACCTCGGCACCACCCCGACCAAATCGCCAAGGGCGGCGGAACTCAATCCGACCTCGGCCGGGATTGGCTTTGCCCAGGCCGCCAAGGGACAGGCGGATCACGATCAGGATGCGCGCAACCGTGCCGTGTTCAACGAGAATTTCGAGATTCTGCAAAAGGCGTGGACCGAGAAGAGCTTCCGTCACAAGGGCCTGAACTGGCAGATCCCCAATCCTTATGAGCCAGGCATCGAGAATTGGCAGATGGCCGAAGCCGGGCTCACCCAAAGGCTGGGCGCGCCAAATGAAGTCGACGAGCATGGCATCGTGCGGGAAATCAGCGTCGTGCCGGCTCCCTATGAGAACAAATCGCCGCCGGTCTTCGTGTCGGGCAGCGGCACGCCGGCGACGATCGAATTCGCCGCGCGCAATGGCTTCGCTCCCGTCTATTTCACCAATATTGATACGGCGGAACGGCTTGCGCAATATTATGTCGACAAGGCGGCCGAAGCCGGCCGGCAGGTGCGGCTCGGTCAAAATCAGTGCGTCGTGCGCTGGCTCCACTTTGGCGACACCGACGAACATGCCGTCGAGCAGCTGCTCGAATATGACGGGGAGCTGTGGAAGAATTTCTATTGCCCGATGGGCAAGCGGACGATCGACCTGAAGGATGCCGCCAACTCTGCCATCGCGTCCGGCTTGTACGCGGCCGGCACCGTGGAAACCGTCCGCAACCAGCTGGTCAGGGAATTCCGCCGGGTCCCGGCGGAATATATCGTGCTGGTCTATCACTATGCGCAGATGCCCAAGGAAAAGGTCATGGAGAATATGGCGATCTTCATGGATCAGGTGAAACCGGCGATCGACGAAGTCCTCCACGAGGCGCATGGTTGAACCGGGTTTCACGGTCCGTCGGGCAGCACCGGCCTAGTCCGCCTCTCCTGGGGAGGGAGACGTTCGAATGACGAGATTGCGAGAACAACTTGCCTCGGGACGGACCGTGTGGGCTGTCGGGGTTTATGACGCGCTGAGCGCCCGCGTCGCTGAGGCTGCAGGTTTCGATGCCGTCATGACCGGCGGGATGGGCGTGACGGCCAGCCTGTTGGGAATGCCCGATGCCGAGCTTCTGACACTGACCGAGAATGTGGGTGTCGTGTCGCGCGTCAGCCGTGCCCTCGACATTCCGGTGATAGCCGACATCGACACGGGTTATGGCAATACCGCGAATGTCATGCGCGCGGTCGCGGACTTCAAGACCGCCGGTGCGCAGGCAGTCATCCTGGAGGATCAGATCAGCCCGAAGCGCTGCGCTGCCTGTGTCGACGACACGCAGATCATTCCGATCGACGAGGCCGTCGCCAAGATCAGAGCGGCACGTCAGGCTGGCGGCGACTTTATGGTGGTCATCGCCCGGACTGACACTTTCGATCCGGCCGAAGCGGTCGTCAGGGCGAAAGCCTATGTTGGCGCGGGCGCGGATCTCATCCAGCCGGTCAGCAAGACCTTTCGTGATTTTGCCGGATTGAAAGGCCTCCACGAGCAATGCCAGGTGCCGTTGTCGATCCAGATCCTCGGCTGGCTCGAAGGGCTGAGCCCGGCAGAAATCGAGCGGATCGCCGGAATCGCCACATTCTCTCTGGCGGCTCTGATGACTACCACCGCAGCGCTGATGGAAAACCTCAAAGCGTTGCGAAACGACCGCAGCTATTCGGCGCTGCCGCGCGGCCGGACAAGCCTTGCGGAGTTCAACGACTTCATCGGCTTCGACGCACTTCTCGAAGATCAGCAGAAATTCTATCGCTGACGGCCTGATCGGTATGGCTGTCACCATCGCACCAGCGTCCAGGAGAGTGAAATGAGCGACGACGACCTTCCACCTGCGGTCCAGAAACTCGTTGACCGTCAGGCGATTCTCGACTGCCTGATGCGATACAGCCGCGGGGTCGACCGGTTCGACGTCGACATGATTCGCTCGGTCTATCATCCCGACGCTACCGACGATCACGGCGCCTTCGTCGGCAATCCGGAAGAATTCATTGACTGGGTCCTCGACCTGCATGGCACCGGCCAGATTTCAACCCAGCACCAGCTCACCAATCACAGCTGCGAGCTGGACGGGGACACAGCGCATACCGAAACCTATTTCTTCTTCGTTGCGCGCAATCGCGATGAAACCGTCTGGATCGCAGGTGGCCGCTATCTTGATCGGTTCGAGCGGCGCAGCGGCGAGTGGAAGATTGCCGATCGTTATTGCGTCGTCGAATGGTCTGGTTCGATCACCGAGGGCCCGATCCCGTTCGCCGATATTCCGGACGTTCACACCAACGGCGTACCGGGCCGGGACTGGAGCGATCCGTCATACCGGCGGCCGCTGACCAACCAGCGGGCGCTGCGTTTCGTCAAGGGAATGCACTGACGCCCGGCGTCGAACACAGATCGAGGAGAGCGGGATCGTGGCGCGCGAATATCATGTCATAGACGCTGATGCCCATGTGCTGGAGCCGCTGGATCTCTGGGCGAACTACATCGATCCCAAATTCGCCGACCAGGCGCCGAGTGTCGTTGTCCGCGACGATGGCAAGGAGGCCCTGGCGTTGTCGGGCAAGGTCCTGGGGTCGAAGCGGGGAATCGGCGTGGCCGGGGGCATCGGCGCGCGCGACGGGGTCGTCTGCAGCGACACCATGTCCTACAGCGACGGCAAGCCGGGCGGCTTCGACCCGCACAAGCGCATCCCCGACATGGATCTCGACGGGATCGATGCTGCCTTCCTTTTCCCTACCCTCGGGCTGTTCGCCGGTGCGATCGACGATCCCGCCCTCGCCGCCGCTGTCTGCCGGGCCTATAACCGCTGGATCGTCGATTATTGCTCGTCCTATCCTGATCGGCTGTTCGGGATCGGCATGCTGCCTCTCCAATCGGTCGAGCTCGCCATTGAGGAGATGAAATTCATCCGCAACGTGCTTGGCCTACGCGCGGCTTGCATCCGACCGACCCCCTATAGCGAGAAGATGATCTACCATCGGGACTATGCGCCCTTCTGGTCCGCCGCCGAGGATCTCGATCTGGCTATCGCCTTCCATGAGGGCGCCGGCGCTGCGATGGTTCAGGTCGGCTCCGATCGCTTCTCCACCCCGGGCGCTCGCCACATCGTCGTCCATACGATGGAGATGATGATGGCGGCGGCGAGCGTGATCTGGGGCGGCGTCTGCGAGCGCCACCCGAAGGTCAAGATCGGGTTCATGGAATCGGGCGGCGGCTGGATCGCGCCGTGGATCGATCGGATGGACCGCCATTTCGACGACCATGACATGAATGATTCCGACTTGACGATCCGGCCGAGCGATCTGTTCAGACGCAACTGCTGGATTTCCTTTGAGCCGGTCGAAGGCACACTCGGCCTGCTCGCGGATTACATCGGACCCGAAAACATCCTCTGGGCGACCGACTATCCCCATCCCGACGGATTCTTCCCCGGAGCGCCGGCGATGGTCCGGGAGAAGCTGGCGCTTCTGCCGGCCGAAACCCGCCACATGGTCATGGCTGGCGGTGCCATGGCCTTCTACGGTCTGGGTTGACTCGGATGCCGCTGAAGCACGCCCTCGCGCCCATCGCGATAAACGGGATTACGGTCCCCAACCGAATCGCACGAGCTGCCCATGAAACCGGGTTTGCAAAGCCCGACATCAACGACGGCTTCATCGAATATCATGCCGCCCGCGCCCGCGGTGGCTGTGGCCTGACGATCCTCGAAGCGGCCGGCGTTCACCCGTCCAGCGACATCGACCTCAGGATTTACGGACCGACCATTGTCGACGGCTATCGCCGGCTGATGGACGCGGTGAACCCCTACGGGATGATCGTCTTCCAGCAGCTCTGGCACGGTGGAAACCTCTACCCCGCCGCCAATGGCGGGCCGCCCTGGGCGGTGTCCGACATTCCCGCCTTCACCGGCGTTGTCGGCCATCCGATGAGTCTCGCCGACATTGCCGAACTGAAAGCCGCCTTCGTCAACGCCGCGCGGCTCTGCCAGCAGGGCGGCGTCCACGGCGTCGAGATCCACGGCTGCCACGGCTACATCATCCATCAGTTCCTCTCGCCGATCTATAACAACCGGACCGACGCCTATGGCGGCAGCTTCGAGAACCGGACGCGCTTCCTGACCGAAACTCTCAGCGAGATTCGCCAGGCGGTGGGCAAGGACTATCCGGTGGGCGTCAGGCTGGGCGCCAGCGATCTGCCCGGCGGTATCGACGTCGAGATCAACAAGCAGGTGGTTCGGCTGCTCGAAAGCGAGAAGCTGATCGACTTCCTCGATCTCTCGGTCGGGGATTACTACCGTATGGAAACGATGGTCGGGACGATGCACGTGCCCGCCCGCTACGAGCTGCCCACGACCGGCGAAATTGCCTCCGTCGCGACCGTGCCGCGCATCGTTACCGGCCGTTTCCGCGCGCTCGACGAGGTCGAGGGGGTGTTGCGGGACGGCATTGCCGACATCGTGTCGCTGACCCGCGCGCAAATCGCCGACCCGGATCTCGTCGCCAAGAGTGTCGCGGGCCGTCCCGATCAGGTGCGCCCCTGTATCGCGTGCAATCAGGGTTGCATCGGTGGGCTGCAGCGCACCGGCAAGCTTGGTTGCGCGGTCAATTCGACTGTCGGCCGCGAAATGTTGCACATCGGCGGCCCCGCCTCGCGCAACGGTCCGGCAAAACGCATCCTCGTCGTCGGTGGCGGTCCCGCCGGTATGGAGGCCGCGCGCGTCGCTGCGCTCTATGGTCACTCCGTCATCCTTGCCGAGGCGCAGCCCAATCTCGGCGGTACGATCAACCTGGCAAGGCGTATGCCGAACCTGCGGCCGATCGGCGACATCATTTTCTGGCTCGAAGCGGAACTCTATCGGCTCGGCGTCGAGGTTCGACTGAACAGCTATGTCGATGCCGACGAGATCGCCGGTTTCGGCGCGGATGAGGTCATCGTCGCGACCGGCGCATTGCCTCGCGAGGGCATCTTCCAGCTCGCAAAGCCGAGCCTCACTGCCGATGTCGATCTTGCCGCTCGGGTTATCACCCCGCACGACCTTGTCACCGGATATGATCTGGACGGGTGCCGGAGCGCGCTGGTGCTCGACACTGTTGGGGGATTTGAAGGGCTGAGCATAACCGAACATCTTCTGACGCAAGGCTTGCGTGTCACCTATGTTAGTCAGCTCAAGACCTTTGCCCCGCAGGTTCAGGTCACCTTCCGCGAGATTCCCTATCTCGAACGATTCCTTCAAACCGGGCGTTTCCACCTCTTCCTCAGACATCAGCTGAACAGTGTCGGCAGCGACCATTGCGTGATCCAGCCACTGCAGGGTGCGCCAGGCCAGGGCCTTCGGGTCGACGCCGATGTCACAGTTCCCGTCATGCCCAACAAACCGGTGCGTGACATGTACGACGCCTATCGCGCCAGCGGAGGCAAGGCGCACCTCATCGGGGACGCATCATCACCCAGGGATTTGCAGATTGCGATCGCGGAAGGCTCCGAAGTCGCAAGGCAGCTATCTAACTGTTGATCAACAGCTCGCGCTCAGCCGGTTAAACCTTGTGCACCTCCATAAACTGAGGCGGCATGGCTGTTGAGCCCATTCCGGGGCCAGCTTTCCGAGTCGATGGGCGCGTGAGGCTCGGACGTACACTTGAAGCAGAAAATTAAGGTGATGCGCTTC
>CANJRZ010000291.1 GCA_947476735.1 Sphingomonadaceae bacterium | reverse complement strand
TCGCCGGCCGACTCAGCTTCTTCTTCGCGATCGGCATGAACTTCTTCATGGAGATCGCCAAGCTGCGCGCGGCACGCGTGCTGTGGCACCGGGTGATGACCAATTTGGGCGCTCGGGACGAGCGCTCGAAGATGCTCAGGACCCATTGTCAGACCTCGGGTGTCTCGCTGACCGAGCAGGACCCCTATAACAACGTCATGCGCACCACGATCGAGGCGATGGCGGCGATGCTGGGCGGCACCCAGTCGCTCCACACAAACGCGCTCGACGAGGCGATCGCGCTGCCGACCGACTTCTCGGCCCGGATCGCGCGCAATACCCAGATCGTCATCCAGGAAGAAACCGGGATGACCAAGGTCGTCGATCCGCTCGGCGGCTCCTATTATGTCGAGGCGCTGACCCAGGAACTGGTCGACAAGGCCTGGGAGATCATTGAGCGGGTCGAGGCCGAGGGCGGCATGGCGAAGGCCGTGGCAGCGGGTTGGCCCAAGGCGATGATCGAGGAAGCTGCGGCGGCCAGGGCCGCCCGGGTCGACCGTGTCGAGGACGTCATCGTCGGCGTCAACAAGTACAAGCTCGCCCAGCAGGACGATATCGACATCCTCGATGTCGACAATGTCGCTGTGCGTGACGCCCAGATCCGTCGCATCCAGAAGGTCAAGGCGGGCCGCGACGAGAGCGCTTGCCAGGACGCACTCGCGGCGCTGACCGAGGGCGCCAGGGGCAAGGGCAATCTGCTCGAGCTCGCGGTGGAGTGCGCCCGCAAGCGCGCCACGCTCGGCGAGATCAGCTCGGCGATGGAGGCGGTGTTCGGCCGATACGACACCATGCCGAAGCCGGTGAAGGGTATTTATGGCGGCGCTTATGGCGAGGATGCGAGCTGGGCGGGGCTCATTGCGGGTGTGGACAGTATCACCCAGCGCAAGGGCCGCAAGCCGAAGATGCTGGTCGCCAAGATGGGCCAGGACGGCCATGACCGCGGTGCCAATCTCGTTTCCTCGGCATTTGGCGATCTCGGCTTCGATGTCGTCGCCGGGCCGCTGTTCCAGACTCCGAAGGAGGCCGCTGAACTGGCGATTAAGGCCGATGTCGACGTTGTCGGCGCGTCCAGCCTCGCCGCCGGGCACAAGACGCTGATCCCCGAGCTGATCGGCCACCTGCGCGACGCCGGCCGGTCGGACATCAAGGTGATCGCCGGCGGCGTCATCCCCGCGCAAGACTATCAGTTTTTGCGGGATGCCGGCGTGCAGGGTATCTTCGGCCCCGGCACCAACCTCGTCACCGCGGCGACCGAAGTGCTACGGCTGCTTGGCCACAACCAGCCGCCCGAGGGCTTTGAGGAGGCGGCGGAGTGAGCAAAGCCATCCGGCACGACTGGACCCGCGACGAGATCGCGGCGCTGTTCGAGCTGCCGTTCAACGACCTGGTCTGGCAGGCGCAGGCGGTCCATCGCCAGCATCACGATCCCAACGCGGTCCAGCTTTCCACCCTGCTGTCGATCAAGACCGGCGGCTGCGCTGAGAATTGCGGCTATTGCAGCCAGTCGGCGAGCTACGAGACCGAGCTTAAGGCGTCGAAGCTAATGATGGTCGACGAGGTTCTCGCCGCCGCGCGCGAGGCGAAGGCGGCGGGCTCCGAGCGTTTCTGCATGGGCGCCGCCTGGCGGTCTCCCAAGGACCGCGACATGGACGCGATCGTGTCGATGGTCGAGGGGGTCAAGGCGATGGGCCTCGAGACCTGCATGACCTTGGGCATGCTCAGCGACGAGCAGACCGGGCGGCTCGCCGAGGCCGGGCTCGATTATTACAACCACAATATCGACAGCTCGCCCGAATATTATGAAAAGGTCGTCACCACCCGCACCTTCGACGATCGACTGAGCACGCTCGATCGGGTTCGCAAGGCGGGGATCAACGTCTGTTCGGGCGGCATCGTCGGCATGGGCGAGGACCGCGCCGACCGGGTCGGCTTCCTCCATGCGCTGGCGACTCTGCCCGAGCATCCCGGCTCGGTGCCGATCAACGCGCTGGTGCCGATCAAGGGCACCCCGCTCGGCGATATGCTCGAAGGGCTGCCCGAGGCACGGATCGATGATATCGAGTTCGTCCGCACCGTCGCAGTGGCGCGGATCACCATGCCGGGTTCGGTGGTGCGGCTGTCGGCCGGCCGCGAAAGCATGGGCGAGGCGACCCAGGCGCTATGCTTCCTCGCCGGTGCCAATTCAATCTTTACCGGGGACCGGCTGCTGACCACCGGCAACCAGGGCAGCGATGCCGATGGCAGGCTGTTCGCCAAGCTCGGGCTCACCGGCTCAATAAACAACGCTGAACCGCAGGCGCTCGCCGCCGAATAAGGGACGAGAATGTTCAAGAAAATCCTGATCGCCAATCGCGGCGAAATCGCGTGCCGCGTGATCAAGACCGCCCGGCGGATGGGCATCAAGACGGTTGCCGTCTATTCGGATGCCGACGCGCGCGCGCCGCATGTCGAGATGGCCGACGAGGCTGTCCATATCGGCGCGCCGCCGGCGTCCGAATCCTATCTCGTCGCCGAGAAGATCATCCAGGCGTGCAAGGACACCGGCGCCGAAGCCGTCCATCCGGGCTATGGTTTCCTGTCCGAGCGGACCAGCTTCGCCGAGGCACTCAACAAGGCCGGCATCGCCTTCATCGGCCCGCCGGCCAATGCGATCGCTGCGATGGGCGACAAGATCGAATCGAAGAAGCTCGCGCTACAGGCCGGGGTCAATGTCGTCCCCGGCTTCGTCGGCGAGATCGATTCGACCGACCATGCGGTCGAGATCGCCAATGGTATCGGCTATCCGGTGATGATGAAGGCCTCCGCCGGCGGCGGCGGAAAGGGCATGCGGCTCGCCTTCAACGAGAAAGACGTCCGCGAGAATTTCGAGAGTGTGAAGCGCGAGGGGCTCGCCAGCTTCGGCGACGACCGAGTCTTCATCGAGAAATTCATCGAGAGCCCGCGCCACATCGAGATCCAGGTGCTCGGCGACAAGCATGGCAACATCGTCTATCTGAACGAACGCGAATGCTCGATCCAGCGCCGCCACCAGAAGGTGGTCGAAGAGGCGCCGTCGCCCTTCGTTACCCCCAAGATGCGCAAGGCGATGGGCGAGCAGTGCGTCGCGCTCGCCCGCGCGGTCGGCTATTTCAGTGCCGGCACGGTCGAGCTGATCGTCTCGGGTGCGGATACGACCGGCGAGGGCTTCTATTTCCTCGAGATGAACACGCGTCTCCAGGTCGAACATCCCGTCACCGAATGCATCACCGGGCTCGATCTGGTCGAGCAGATGATCCGGGTCGCCTATGGCGAGAAGCTGGCGTTCACCCAGGATGACGTGAAGATTAACGGCTGGGCAGTCGAGAACCGCGTCTATGCCGAGGATCCCTATCGCGGCTTCCTGCCCTCGACCGGGCGGCTTGTGCGCTATCGGCCGCCGGCCGAGGCCGACCATGTCCGGGTCGACGACGGCGTCTACGAAGGCTCCGAAATCTCGATGTTCTACGATCCGATGATCGCCAAGCTGGTGACCTGGGGCCCGACCCGCGAGGCGGCGATCGACAAGCAGATCACCGCGCTCGATCGGTTCGAGATCGATGGCATCGGCCATAACATCGATTTTCTCTCGACCCTGATGCAGCATCCGCGCTTCCGCTCGGGCAACATCACCACCGGCTTCATCGCCGAGGAATTTCCCGAAGGTTTCCACGGTGCTGCCGCCGACGATCTGCTCAGCCGCCGTCTTGCTGCCGTCGCCGGCGTGCTCGCCACTATCGATGCCGGCCGCGCAGCGCAGATCGACGGGCAGCTGGGCGGTCCGGCCGAGCCTTCGCCAGAATGGGTGGTGACCCTCGACAAGGTCGAGCGTGGGGTCGAGATCAAGGCCGATGCCGTTTATGTCGACGGCGTCGCGATCACCGTCGATGCACCCTATGTGCCGGGGCAGCGGCTGGTCGAGGCGGTGATTGACGGCGAGAGCCTGTCGATCCGGGTCAGCCGCAACCGCACCGGCTGGCGTTTCACGACCCGCGGCGCGAGCCACAGCCTGCGCGTGCTGAGTCCCACTGTCGCGGCGCTGTCGCATCACATGATCGAGAAAATTCCGCCGGACATGTCGCGATTCCTGCTCTGCCCGATGCCGGGGCTGATCACCGCGATCCATGTCGAGGCGGGTGCCAAGGTCGAGGCCGGCCAGCCCCTCGCGGTGGTCGAGGCGATGAAGATGGAAAATATCCTGCGCGCCGAGAAGGCGGGGACTGTCAAGACGGTCGCTGCCATGCCCGGCGACAGCCTGGCTGTCGACGCGGTGATCATCGAGTTCGAGTAAAGCCCCAACGCCTCGCGTCATGCCAGCGAAGTCAGGCATCTCGTACGGTGGAAATATGCGCTAACGGCGAAGGACGCCCAAGATCGGGGCTTTCGCCGGGATGAAGTTATGGCGCGGACCATTGCTTCCCTTTCTGGCGGTCGGTCTTTAGGCTTGCGGCCCGATGAATGCCGACGCCTTTTCCTCCTTGCAGTTCCGGTCGCAAATCTCTGGCGTCACCTGGCCACCGGTGCCGACCGGACAGGCGGCTACCCTGGCCGTGCTGCTCGATGACCTCGACCGCAGCCAGTGGCTCGATCCTGCCACCATCCGCGCTCGCCAGTTTCGTCAGCTCAGGGTGCTCGCGGAGCATTGCGCCGCGCATTCTCCGCAGTTCGCCCGGCGCCTGGCCGAGGCAGCGCTCACGCCGGCCGAGTTTGCCACCCCCGATGGATTTGCCAGATTGCCTCCCTTGCGGAGGCAGGACATTCAGAAGGCGCACGATCTGTTCTGCCGCTCGATCCCGCCCGATCATGCGCCGGTTGAAGAAGCGCGCACGTCCGGTTCGACGGGCGAACCGGTTTGTGTGCGCCGCACCGCGATCAGTGAGCTTCTGTGGCTTGGCCATATGGTCCGCGACGAGCTTTGGCACCGCCGCGATCTGACGGCGCGGCGGTGCGCGATTCGAACCACCACCGACAAGGTTCTGCAAGCCAAGGCCTGGGGCGGGATTGTCGGGGACCTGTTCGAAACCGGCGAAGTGCTCGTGATCCCGAGCAGGATGCGAATTTCCGAACAGCTCGCGCTGATCGACGAGTTCCGGCCGGACAGCCTGTTAAGCTATCCCAGCATGATCGAGATGTTGCTCGATGCCTGTGTCGCGCGCGGGCGGGGCTTCGACGGGCTCGGCCACCTGCGCACGCTCGGCGAGGTCGTGTCGCCGAAGTTTCGTGAAGACGTCGCCGGCTTTTTCGGCGCGCGGATGGCCGACAGCTATTCGTCGCAGGAAATCGGCTATCTCACCCTCGAATGTCCGGATGCGCCCTATCACCATGTCATGGCGGAGACGGTCATCGTCGAGCTGCTGCGCGATGACGGGACAGTCTGCGAGCCGGGGGAGCTGGGCCGTGTCGTCGTCACCGATCTGCACAATTTCGCCACGCCGATGATCCGCTACGAACTGGGCGATTACGCCGAGGCCGGTCCACCCTGCCCGTGCGGGCGGGGCCTGCCGACCATCAGCCGTATCGTCGGGCGCGAGCGGAACCTGCTGCACCTGCCCGACGGACGGCGCGACTGGCCGTGGTTCGGGAAGCGAGACATGCGCGACGCTGCCCCGGTTCGGCAGTTCCAGATCATCCAGCACAGTGTCGAGCGGCTGGAAATTAGGCTGGTTTGCGAACGGCCGCTGTCCGAGCGCGAGGAACGCGATCTGGCGCGCTCG
>CANJRZ010000290.1 GCA_947476735.1 Sphingomonadaceae bacterium | reverse complement strand
CGATATCGCACGTGTGCCGATCATGATCGACAGTTCGAAATGGTCGGTGATCGAGGCGGGCCTGAAATGCGTTTCGGGAAAGCCGATCGTCAATTCGATCAGCATGAAGGAGGGCGAGGAGGCTTTCCTACATCATGCCCGCAAATGCCATGCTTATGGAGCCGCGGTGGTCGTCATGGCATTCGACGAGGTCGGTCAGGCCGATACAAAGGAGCGCAAGGTCGCGATTTGCGAGCGCGCCTATAAACTGCTCGTCGGCGATGGCTTCCCGCCTGAGGACATTATTTTCGATCCGAATATTTTCGCGGTCGCGACCGGGATCGACGAGCATCGCCGCTACGCGATCGACTTCATTGAAGCGACCGCTGAGATCAGGAAGCGCTGCCCGCACTGCCACATTTCGGGCGGCGTCTCGAACCTCAGCTTCTCGTTCCGTGGCAACGAGCCCGTTCGCCGGGCGATGCACAGCGTCTTCCTCTACCATGCCATTCAGGCAGGGATGGACATGGGCATCGTCAACGCCGGCCAGCTTGACGTCTATGACGCGATTGATCCCGAACTGCGCGAAGCGTGCGAAGATGTGATCTGGGATCGGCGTGAAGATGCAACCGATCGGCTGATCACGCTCGCTGAGCGGTATCGCGGCACCGATGCCGTGGCGGAGAAGGCCGCCGAGGAATGGCGCGGCTGGGACGTCGTGAAACGGCTCGAACATGCCTTGGTCAAGGGAATCGACGCCTATGTCGTCGAGGACACCGAAGAGGCCCGCCTGCGCTTCGACCGGCCGATTGAGGTGATTGAGGGGCCGTTGATGGACGGGATGAACGTCGTCGGTGACCTGTTCGGATCGGGCAAGATGTTCCTGCCGCAGGTGGTCAAGTCCGCTCGCGTGATGAAGAAGGCGGTTGCCTATCTCTTCCCCTTCATCGAAGCGCAGAAGGTCGCGGGTGCGCGCCCGAAAGGCCGGATCATCATGGCGACGGTCAAGGGCGACGTCCACGACATCGGCAAGAACATCGTTGGCGTCGTGCTCCAGTGCAACGGCTACGAGGTGATCGATCTCGGCGTGATGGTGCCCTGGATGACGATCCTTGCCGCGGCTAACGAGAATGACGCCGACATGATCGGCCTGTCAGGCCTGATCACTCCTTCGCTAGATGAGATGGTGACGGTCGCGAGCGAGATGCAGCGCACCAACATGACCATGCCGCTGCTGATCGGCGGTGCGACCACCTCGAAGGTACATACTGCGCTGCGCATCGCCCCGGCCTATCAAGGCCCTGTGATACATGTGCTCGACGCAAGCCGCGCTGTCGGGGTCGCCTCGACCCTGTTATCGGACACCCAGCGCGACGAGTTTGTCGCCAGGACGGCGGCCGATTACGATGCGGTCCGTGCGGCGCGCGAAGGCAAAGGTCAGAATGAGCTGGCGACGCTCGAAGAAGCGCGCGCTAATGCCTTCGTCGCCGATTTCGCGCTGAAGCCCGAGGCGCCAGTGCAGCCCGGCATTCACGCCTTCCCCGATTGGCCGCTCGAAGAGTTGCGCGAGCTGATCGACTGGACTCCCTTCTTCCGCGCTTGGGAGCTGGCGGGTAATTATCCGGCGATCCTCGAGGACCAGATCGTCGGCGAAAGCGCGCGCGGGCTGTTCGACGACGCGCAAAAGATGCTCGATACGATCATCGCCGAGAAATGGCTGACCGCGAAGGGGGTCGCTGCACTGTGGCCGGCGCACAGCGAGGGCGACGACGTGTTCGTCGAGACCGGGGCTGGCGAAGTCCGGCTTCCCTTCCTGCGCCAGCAGATCAGGAAGCGAGAGGGTCGCGCCAATATGTGCCTCGCCGATTTCGTCGATCGGCAGGATGATTGGGTCGGCGGCTTCGCGGTTGGCATCCACGGCATCGATCCGCACATCGCGCGTTTCAAGGCCGATCATGACGATTACCGCGAGATCCTCCTGAAGGCGCTTGCCGACCGGCTCGCCGAAGCCTTTGCCGAGCGGCTTCACCTCCATGTTCGCACCACGCTCTGGGGATATGCACCTGACGAGCAGCTTACCAACGAGGCGCTGATCCGAGAGCAATATCGAGGTATCCGTCCGGCGCCCGGCTATCCCGCCTGCCCCGATCACAGCCAGAAGCCGATCCTGTTCGAAATGTTGAAAGTCGGCGAGACGGCCGGGCTCACGCTGACGGAAAGCTTCGCGATGCTGCCCACCGCCGCAGTGTCGGGCTTCTATTTCGGTCACCCCGAGGCGAGCTATTTCGGCGTCGCGCGGATTGGCCGGGACCAGCTCGAGGAATATGCGGCGCGGCGGGGGATTGATCTGGTCACCGCCGAGCGTTGGTTGCGGCCGAACCTCGACTGAACCCGAAGGTTGGTCAGCCTCGCCTATTTGCCGATCGAGTAGGTCAGCGGCGACGCCGAAGACGGTGGCGTCGAATGCAGCGCGATGATCTGGGTCAGCAGCACGAAAGTCGATTTTCCTTCGAGGTCGTTATCCGGGATGTAGAACCAGGAACCGCGATACTGCACCCTGATCATCGAATCCTCGGGCTCGTCTTCCGAAACCCTGACCCGAAACAGTCCGTCGAGCATCTCCTGCCAGTCGAAGGGCGATCCATCAGCTTTCACCGTTTGACGGACTTTGCCGGCCGTCATGTCTGCGCTGGGCACATCGACGCCGGTCGCGAGATAATGGAGCGCCGCCATCACAGGTCGGGTGGTCAGCGCCAGTGATGTCGTGTCCGACGGTTGCGAGGCGACCTCGAGCCGGATCGTGGTTGCCTCCGGCGCGATTCCCGCCAGCTGCTTGAATCGCATCGCCTCAGGGCTCGTGGCGGCGCCGCGCGTGAAGCGCAGTTCGATCGGCGACTTGTCTCCCGATCGGCCGATATCGAGCCGATTGTCACGCTGAAGCGCACGCAGCGCGCGCACCGCCTCGGCGAACTCACGGAATTCAGGCGCGCGCGACGGCGCCGGTCCCGATGCCGTTGGCGCATTCTTGAGCCCGTACATCTCCATGACGCCGATCAGCAAGACGCGATCGATCGACCAGCCAGATCGCACGAGCAGGAGCAGCACATCCGCGTTGATGGGCGTCAGCATCTGACGGACGAATTTCTCACCTTCGAGCGGGGTGTAAAAGATGGTCGGTTTTTCGTTCAGCGCGATCGATCCGGGGCCGATGTTCAGGATGCGGCCGATTGTGTCCTTTGGCGCACTGCTCGATGTGACCGACAGGCTCGTATTGCCGCCGATCGCCATGTTCATCTCGATCGAGGACGCGATCCGCTCAACGCTCGTGAAATAGGGTGTGTCGCGGTAACGCAGGCGGACGAGATTGAGCAATAGCTCCTGATCGTTGGTCTGGGCGATCGCCTGATTGTAGAGCGGACGAGATCCGCGCAATGACTTTGGCCCGGCATAGCTGCAGGCCGCGAGCAGCGGCAGGCAGAGCAATGCCGCGGTGAACAGTTTCGCGTTCCGCATCATGCGCGCGCCAGCTGGGCCGTGGTGCTGCTTCGACCGAAGAAGCGAAGCATGCTCTTGAGAATCTTCGCCGAAAGCGACGCCCGTTCACCGACGATATTCTCGCTTTTCCGAGCGGCCCCCTCCGCACTGGCCAGTCGTCGGTCAGCCACTGCGATAGCAAGCATCTCAGCCGCGTCCGGATTCGAATCAAGCAGCGGCATAAGATCCTCTTTATCGATCTCGAAGGCGACCGTGTCGGTCAATGCGAGGATCGTCGCGCTGCGGGCCTCGCCTGTAAGCAGCGACATCTCGCCGAAAAAGTCTCCCGGTCGGAGTGTGGCGACGTCGACCTCGCCATCCTCGCCTTTGACCAGGACGGAGGTCAGCCCTTCGCTGAGCAGAAACATGGACTGGCCGGGTTCGCCTGCGGTGATCATCTGTGCGCCAGGCGCGAACTGGCGCATCGACATCCGTTCGGCGAGACCGGTCAGCTCATGCTCAGAGAACTGTTTGAAAAGTTGTACTTTCTTCAGCAACCAAATGCGGTTCAGGACGTCGCCAAGGCTAGTGTTCAGTTCGGGTGTCTCGCGGGTCCAATTATCGATCTTGGGGTGCGCCAAAGCCAATCCGGTCATCTTCATCTGACGCTCGACATGACCAAAGATGAGATTTTTCGCCTTGCCAGGGCCTAACTTCGACGGGTCGAGCATATATTTGATCTTGTAAGTGATGCCGGTGGTGCTCAGCTCGCTGATACGGGCCTTGCAGTCCCAGATTGCCTTGTTCTCGCGCGCGGCCGCATGAACCGCCGCGTTAAGGACGCGAATGGCGCGCTCACTCGGTACCTCGAAATCGAGCGTCACGAGCAGCTCGAACTCGCTGGCCGGCTCAGGCCTCGAGAAGTTCATCACGATCGATTCACTGACCACCGTATTGGGAATGATCAGCGTCGAATTCTCAGGCGTCTCAAGATAGGTGCTCCGCCAGTTTATTTGCGTAACCCGACCTGAGATGCGCGCCGTGCCTGGCCGGCCGACGAGCATGATGAAGTCGTTGATCGTGAAGCCCTGATCGAGGTTGAGCGCGATGCCGGAGAAGGTATCGGAGATCAGGCTCTTGAGCGCGAAGCCGATGACGAGGCCGATGACACTCGAGGTGGCGATCGCGCCGGTGAGCGGGATTTCGAACAGCACGCCGGCCATGCCGATGGCAGCGGCCGTATAAATCAGCACGTTGGTGATCTGAACTAGCAGATAGGGGGCATGCCGGCCGGTGTTGCGGCCAACCTGATTCCAGCCCAGCGCCTGCACAAGACGTGCGGCGAGTATCGCCCCAGCCACCCACGCCAACATGTTGAGCGCCAGCCAGATATGTTGCGCCTTCATGCCCGTCCAACGAGCGAATTGCTGGTGAAAACCAAACTGGACCAGTGTCAAAAGAACAAGAAGTGACGTCGCCAATATGACGATCGTCCGAATCGAAACGCGACGCATGCAAAGTCCCCCCGGGGAGCGAATTGCTACCGTTTTATTACAGTCTAATTTACAAGCCTTTACGCAAAATTCCGCAGTATTGGGGCGCCGGTAAACGCATCTTCACCACGAAGATAAAGCCAATCGACATACGACCGTGGCAATCGCCAGGGAGGTCGCTTTCGCAGGGCGATTCGCTTATCTGGACCGGTCATGGCGCGCTTGATGTCTCTTATGCTTTGGCTTGTGTCCGCTCCGCTGACGGCGGCACCGTTCACTATCGAGCACACGGGCGAGTCCTATTATACCCTCGCCGGCGCGGTAGGGGCGATCGGTGATGGTATCGGTACGATCCGGATCGCCCCGGGGCGGTATATCGATTGCGCGGTTCAGGCCGGGGGGCAAATTACATATCGCGCCGAGAAGCCGCTTAGCGCGGTGTTCGATGGCGGCATCTGCGAAGGCAAAGCCACCCTGGTGTTGCGTGGGCGCGGCGCGGTGGTCGACGGACTGGTGTTCCAGAATCTGCGCGTGCCCGACGGCAATGGTGCCGGCATTCGCATCGAGAAGGGGCCGCTGGAAGTCAGTAACAGTATCTTCCGTAACTCCGAGCAGGGCATATTGGGTGGTGGCGACGATCCCGATGCCGACATCACCATCGACCAGTCGACGTTCAGCGGCCTCGGGCGCTGCGATCGCAATCTTGCCTGTGCCCATTCGATTTATCTCAGCGCATTCCGTTCGGTGACAGTGCGTCGCAGCCGGTTCGAGAAAGGTCGCGGCGGCCATTATGTGAAAAGCCGCGCCGCACGGATCGAGATTATCGACTCCAGTTTCGATGATAGTGCGGGCAGCGCAACCAACTACATGATCGATCTTCCCGAAGGGGCGATCGGG
>CANJRZ010000289.1 GCA_947476735.1 Sphingomonadaceae bacterium | reverse complement strand
GTGCGACATGGGGGGCGCTTTAGCGAAGGTGGGCGGCGAGCCAAAGCACTGGCTAGCCTCAACCGTCACCCCTGCGGAGGCAGGGGTCCATGTCTCTCTCCATTCGAGGTGGCAGCTAAGCAGGAGCCAGACATGGATGCCAGCCTTCGGCCTCTGGCCGAAGTTTATCCTGAGCGCCTGCCTTGCAGGCAGTCGAAGGGCTGGCATGACGGGGAGATTTAGCGGGTCGCGTCCAACCTCTTCCCCAACGCCACGAACCCGGTGATCAACGGCGGCACCAGCACCACCGACAGCACGATCTTCGCCGTCAGCTGCCCGCCCATCAGTCCCATGATCTCGCGCTCGCCATAGAAGCTGATCGAAATGAACAGCAGCGTGTCGAGCACCTGGCTGATCACGCTCGCGATCATCCCGCGCAGCCAGACGGCCTTGCCCGCGCCGCTGCCGCGCAGCTTGTCGAAGATCAGCACGTTGAGCGTCTGCGACAGGCCGTAGCTGATCAGCCCGGCGATCATCATCCGCGCGCCCTGGCCGACGACGATCGGGAAGGCTTCCACCGCAGGCGGGTACATGCCCGGATCGGTCGGGAGGGCGAGGACCATCCGGATCAGCAGCGCCGAGGCGATCAGCGGCAGGAAGCCCCAGCGCACCAGCGCGTCGGCGGTCGCGCGGCCGTGCAGCTCGGCGATCGCGCTCGCCATGATCACCAGCAGCAGAAAGGCGAAGATCCCCGCTTCCACCGCGAGCGGGCCGATCGCGACCTGCTTCACCCCCAGCACCCCGGCGATGCACACCATCCCGCCATAGAAGATCGCGAAGATGAACAGCGAGCGGGGGATGGCGGGTGCGGTGCTTTCGGTCATTCCCCGACGCTATCGGGATTGTCGCCGGAACGAAAGTGCTCCTTGACCGGGCGGGAGGTGTCGCCATTCCGCTTATAGATCCTCCCTGGCAAAGCCGGGGAGGGGGACCGCGCCGAAGGCGTGGTGGAGGGGGCGCAGAGCGTTGCCATGCCGGGGGCATGGCGAAAGCGCGGAGCCGGCTGCGGTGCAGCCGAGGGCGCGATGGCGGAATTGCCCCCTCCACCAGCTTCGCTGGTCCCAGTGTTCAGGTCGATCGTGCCCCCGGCACGATCTTGAATTGCCGGGGGCAATTCAACCTTACACTCCCATCCTTCGGATAGGGAGGATCTCAGTCCAGTCCCCACCCCAAAATCCCGATTTGCCGTCACCCCCGGCGCAGCGTAGGTAAAGCTCTGCAAGCGCCGGAAAGCGCCATTTGCAGGCCGGTATGGGGGGAATGATGACACATTGGCTGACGGGTCTCGCCGGCATCGCTTTGATACTCCTCGTCGCCGTCGTCCTGTCGACCGATCGCAAGGCGATCCGCCTGCGCGTGGTCGGCGCGGCCTTCGCGCTCCAGGCGGGAATCGCGCTGCTCGTCCTCTATGTCCCCTGGGGCAAGGCGGCGCTCGGCGGAGCCGCGTCGGGGGTGGAAAAGCTGCTCAGCTACGCCAATCAGGGCTCGAAGCTGTTGTTCGGCAATCTCCTCCTGCCGGAAAATGGCGGCACCTCCTTCATGCTCACCGCGCTGCCGGTGATCATCTTCTTCGCCTCGCTCGTCTCGGTGCTCTATTATCTCGGCGTGATGCAGCGGCTGATCCGCTGGGTCGGTGGCGCGATCGAGGCGGTGATCGGCGTCTCCAAGGTCGAATCCTTGTGCGCCGCCGCCAATATCTTCGTCGGCCAGAGCGAATCGCCGCTCGTCATCCGCCCCTATCTCGCCGGGCTCAAGCCGCACCAGATGTTCGCGATCATGACCTCAGGCATGGCCGGGGTCGCGGGCACCATCCTCGGCGCCTATGCCTCGATGGGGATCCGCGTCGATCTGCTGCTCGCCGCCAGCTTCATGTCGGCGCCGGGCGCGCTGCTGATGGCCAAGATCATCATGCCCGATCCTCGCGAGCCCGAGGGCGAACTGCCGCTCGGCGACGATACCGAAGCCGCTTTGCTCGCCGCCGCCGAGGCGCATGAGGCCGAGGAGCGCCCCGCCAACATCATCATGGCCGCGTCGCAGGGCGCGCAGATCGGCGTGCGGATCGCGGTTGCGGTCGGCGCTATGGTGTTCGCCTTCGTTGGCCTTGTGGCCCTCGCCAACGGTCTGCTCGGCGGGGTCGGCTCGCTGGTCGGCTTCCCCGATGTCACCTTCCAGCAGCTGCTCGGCTATCTCTTCGCCCCCGTGATGCTGTTCCTCAACATTCCCTGGGATCAGGCCCAGGTCGCCGGCGGCCTGTTCGGCGAGAAGCTCGTCCTCAACGAGTTCGTCGCCTATGGCCATCTCGGCACGGTCGGCGCGACGCTCAGCCCCTATACCGTCGCGGTCGTCACTTTCGCGCTCTGCGGCTTCGCCAATTTCTCCTCGATCGCGATCCAGATGGCGTCGGCCGGCAGCCTCGCCCCCAACCAGCGCCCGGTCATCGCCCGCCTCGGCCTCAAGGCCCTCCTCGCCGGCAGCCTCGCCAACCTGATGTCCGCCGCGATGGCGGGGCTGCTGATCAGCGCGTAGCGTCTCCCAGATCCTCCCTGGCGAAGCCGGGGAGGGGGAGGATCAGCTTAGGAAAGCCGCTTCCCTCTCCTTCTCCCCTCCCTTCCAGGGAGGGGCCGGGGGTGGGTGCGAGCGAAGCGAGCGCGACAGCGAGGAGCCGCCGAACCTTCGGTTCGCACCCACCCCTGACCCCTCCCTTGATGGGAGGGGGACAGCCGGGGACACCTTTCCCCCCGCCGCGCGTTGAGACGACATCGTCACGCACGGGAGTCCTCAGATGAACCTTGTATCGGCCGTGATAGCAGCGGCGCTCGTCGCCGTTCCGATCCTCGCCCTGCCGACGCGCAGCCCGGCACAGGCGGATTCGGGTGTCGCGCCTCAGGGTGCTGCCGTGCCGGGTCGAGACGCCGCGATCATAATCGTTCTGCATCGGGGCAATGAACGACCGGGCTGGATTCGTATCGGCCTGTAACGCGTGTAGCAGCCGCTACGCCGTGGTGGCTGCGTGGACGAATGGACCGCCGACAGCCTTCCCGGCCGGCGATCCCCGGGAAAAGCAGGTCCATGGCGTCCTCCTCCTGCGTGTGCCGGCATCAGCCGCCTGTGCCGGACTGGACAATTTTGTGGGTCGCATCGGTCATCACCGCCAGGTAGGCGGCCAGGCCGAGATACAGGGCGCCATATTCGAGCTTCAGGGACGAGGAAGCCGCATAATAGAGTCGGTTCTCCTCGGCGTGCGGATCGAATTTCCAGGCCTTGATGAGCGAGGGCACCGACAGGACCAGGATCATCACGAGCAGCGGGCTGGGACGGTAGGCCATCATCGCCAGCATCAGCGGCGCGCCCAGGAACCAGATGCGCGGCGAAAGGATCGACGTCATCCGCCCGCCGTCCAGCGGCGACAGCGGGATGAGGTTGAACAGGTTGAGGAAGAAGCCGCTATAGGCGATCGCCAGCAACAGCCCGCTTTCGGCATCGCGCCCCCAGAAATAGATCAGCGTCGCGCCGATCGTGCCGCAAAACGGGCCCGCGGCGGCGACATAGGCCTCGGTTTCCACGTCCATGGGCTGGTCCTTGAGCTGGATCCAGGCTCCGACGAAGGGAATGAAGGTCGGCGTTCCGACGGCCAGCCCGCGCTGGCGGGCGGCGACGAAATGACCCATTTCGTGGATCATCAGCAGGCCGATGAAGCCGGCCGCATAGCGCCAGCCGAACATGCCGGCATAGACGGCCAGCGAGATCAGCATGGTGAAGAGCGTCCCGCCTGCCTTGCCGAGCTTGAAGACCCCCAGCAGCAGGGCGAGCGCGCTGCCCATCAACCCTCGCCTTCGCGCTTGTCGTCGGCGGGCGTTTCGGGCGGAGGATCGGACGGCCCCTCGGCCGAAACATCCGACGCGGCCTCGCCGTCCGCCGTCGCCTTGCGGCCCCGGAGGAAGCGGCGCACCATGGCAATGCCGGCGATCACCGCCACCGCCGCCAGCTTCCACATCTTGACCAGAAAGATGCCGAGCAGTGCGAGCAGCCCGACCTTCTTGGCGACCACGCCGCCGATCAGCGCGGCGAGGCCATAGGCCGCCACCTTGTCGGTCGATCCGTCGAAATCCTCATAACGCTTGCCTGGCACATAGGTGAGCGAGCCGAGCAGTTCCCGGGCGACCGCCTTGTCGGTCTGGATGCTGTCCGATCCGGTGATCAGGTCCAGGGAGAAATAGCCTTCGCGGCCCAGCGCATAGGTGTTGTAGTTGATCGTCTGCGGCGCGTTCGCCGCATCGCCGCGATTGCGCAGCGACATCGACCAGACCAGCCGGTGTGCTGCCGCGTCATAGGCCGGCGGTTCGACCCAGCCGACCACGTCCAGCGCCGGAATGCCGCGCGCCTCCCGATCCTTGTTGCCCGCCTCGGTGCCCTCCTTCAGGCTCTCGAGCAACTCGTCGGCATTCCACTCCTTGGCCTCGCCGTCGCGGATATAGCCCTCCTTGATCCAGTCGAGGTCGACCATCCAGGGCGATTGCGGATCGCGGTTGATGATCAGGCCGTAGCGGCTGGGCGAGCTTTGGTTGCCCAGCGCCGTCATGATCCGGTTGGCCTCCGCGGCGGGGATGAAAAGCTCGTCGCCGGGCAGCTTGAGCGTCGCCTGGTCGAGCAGTTTGATCTCGGCAGGGCCCGGCACGGCGGCCTTCTCGCCGGCAGCCCAGGCGGCCTTGATTTCGGCCACCACTTCCGGCTTCGGTTGCTGCGCGGCCAACGGTCCGGCCAGCGACAGCGCGAGCGCGACGGCCCATCTGATCCAGTGCGTCACAGTCCTCACCCCCTGAGCTGTTCCGGGGCCAGCCTATTGCGCCGGGCCCGCTCGTAAAAGCGAGACTTGGTCCATTTTGGGGCATCCGGATTGCTTCAGGCGGATTGCTTCAGGCCGCCTTCATCGCCCGCTGCCGCCGCCGCTGGACCGACGATCCGAGCCCGATCGCCTCGCGATATTTGGCCACGGTGCGCCGCGCCAGGTCGAACCCCTTGTCCTTGAGCAGATCGACCAGCTTGTCGTCGCTGAGGATGTCGTCCCCCTCGACCGCGATCAGCTTGGCGATCTGGCTCTTGACCGCCTCGGCCGAGACATTGTCGCCGCCATCGGCTGCGGCCACCCCCGAGGTGAAGAAATATTTGAGTTCGAACAGCCCGCGCTCGCACATCAGATATTTGTTCGAGGTGACCCGGCTGACGGTCGATTCATGCATGCTGATCGCGTCGGCCACCGCCTTCAGGGTGAGCGGGCGGAGATGCTCCACCCCGTGCAGGAAAAAGGCTTCCTGCTGCTTGACGATCTCGCGCGCGACCCGGACGATCGTCCGGGCGCGCTGGTCGAGCGCCTTGGCCAGCCAGTTGGCCGATGCGAGACATTCGCCGAGCCAGGCCTTGCTCGCCTTGTCCTGCGGCCCGCTCGCCAGCTCGGCATGATAGGCGCGGTTGACGATCAGGCGCGGCAGCGTCGCCGAATTAAGCTCGATCATCCAGCCACTGGCGGTGCGCGCGACGAAGATGTCGGGGGTGACCGGCGCCGCCGGCTCGCCGCCGAAGCGCAGCCCGGGCTTGGGGTCATAGCCGCGCAGTTCGCGGATCATGTCCGCCATATCCTCTTCGTCGACCCCGCACATCCGGCGGAGCTGCGGGATGGCGCCGCGCGCGAGCAGGTCGAGATTGGCGATCAGCTTCGCCATCGCCGGGTCGTAGCGGTCGGCCTCCTTCGCCTGGATCGCGATGCACTCGGCGAGGCTGCGCGCGCCGACTCCGCTGGGGTCGAGCGTCTGGAT
>CANJRZ010000288.1 GCA_947476735.1 Sphingomonadaceae bacterium | reverse complement strand
CAGACCGGCCAGCCTTCCTCGACGACGACCATCCGGTTGGTCTTCTTCAGGCTTGCGAGCACGCTTGCCTTGTCGAGAGGGCGCAAGGTGCGAAGGTCGATCACCTCGGCGTCGATCCCTTCGCTCTCGAGCTGAGTGGCGGCCTCGAGCGCGAGCCCGACGCCGATCGAATAGCTGACGATCGTCACGTCCTTGCCCACCCGGCAGATCCGCGCCTTGCCGATCGGCAAAACGAAATCGTCCATCTTCGGAACGTCGAAGCTCTGGCCGTAAAGCAGCTCATTTTCGAGGAAGACGACCGGATCGGGGCAGCGGATGGCCGCCTTGAGCAAGCCCTTGGCGTCAGCTGCCGAATAGGGCGAGATTACGATCAGGCCGGGGACACCGGCATACCAGGGCGCATAATTCTGGCTGTGTTGTGCACCGACGCGGGAGGCTGCGCCGTTGGGGCCGCGGAATACGACCGGGCAGCGCATCTGGCCGCCTGACATGTAATTGGTCTTGGCGGCCGAATTGATGATATGGTCGATCGCCTGCATGGCGAAGTTGAAGGTCATGAATTCGATTACCGGTCGGAGGCCGCCCATCGCAGCGCCGGTGCCGATGCCGGCAAAGCCATATTCGGTGATCGGCGTGTCGATCACGCGCTTGTCGCCGAACTCCTCGAGCAGGCCTTGGGTCACCTTGTAGGCGCCCTGATATTGCGCAACCTCTTCGCCCATCACGAATACGTCGCCGTCGCGCCGCATCTCCTCGGCCATAGCGTCGCGCAGCGCCTCGCGGATCGTGGTTTTGACCAGCTCGGTGCCGGCGGGGATGTCAGGATCGTTGCTCGGCTGCGTCGTTGCGGTCGGAGCACGTGGTGCTGGTTCGGGCGTTGCGGCCTTGGGAGCGGGTTCTGGCGCTGCCTTCGTTGCCGGCTCCGCCTTCGGCGCGGATGCGGCATCGCCCTCTTCTGCGATCCGCGCGATCACCGCGCCGACCTTTACGCCTTCAGCGCCTTCGGGAACGACGATCTGGGCGATGGTGCCCTCGTCGATCGCCTCGAACTCCATTGTCGCCTTGTCAGTCTCGATTTCGGCGAGAATATCCCCCGATTTGACGGAATCCCCTTCCTTGACGAGCCATTTGGCGAGCGTGCCTTCCTCCATGGTCGGAGAAAGCGCGGGCATCTTCAGTTCGATCGCCATCTCAATATTGTCCCACCAGAACGTCGGTGTAGAGCTCGCCGGGCTCGGGCTCGGGCGACTGTTCGGCAAAGTCGGCCGCCTCGGTCACGATCGCGCGGATTTCTTTTTCGAGCTTCTTGATCTCGTCCTCGCCAACGCCGATCGCGTTCAGTTCGTTGACGATGTGATCGATCGGATCATTTTTCTCGCGCACCGCCTGCACTTCGTCGCGCGAACGATATTTGGCCGGGTCGGACATCGAATGGCCTCGATAGCGGTAGGTCTTGAGCTCGAGCAGGACCGGGCCTTTGCCGCTGCGGACCCATTTCACGGCTTCCTCGGCCGCGCCGCGCACCGCCAGCACGTCCATGCCATCGACCTGGATTCCCGGGATGCGGAAACTCTCGCCGCGGCGATAGAGCTGGTCCTCGGCCGAGGAGCGATTGACGCTGGTGCCCATGGCGTACTGGTTGTTCTCGATAACGAAGATGATCGGCAGCTTCCACAGCTCGGCCATGTTGAAGCTTTCATAGACCTGGCCCTGGTTCGAGGCGCCATCGCCGAAATAGGCCATCGCAACGCCGCCATCGCCCGAATATTTATGCTTGAAGGCAAGGCCGGTGCCGAGGCTGACCTGTGCGCCGACGATGCCGTGGCCGCCATAGAAACGATGTTCGACCGAGAACATGTGCATCGAACCGCCCTTGCCGCGGCTGATCCCGGCGGCGCGGCCGGTCAGTTCGGCCATGATCACCTTGGGGTCGATGCCATAGGCAAGCATATGGCCATGATCACGATAGCCCGTGATCACCGAATCCTTGCCGACCTCGAGCGCGGACTGGAGCCCGACGGCGACTGCCTCCTGGCCGATATAGAGGTGACAGAAGCCGCCGATCAGGCCGAGGCCGTAAAGCTGGCCGGCCTTTTCCTCGAACCGACGGATCAGCATCATCTGCCGATAGAATTCGAGCATCTCGGCCTTGGTGGCCTTGTACCGCACAGGTTCGTTGGGTCGCTCGCGGTTGGGTTGCGGCGGGGCCGCCGCAGTATTCCTGGATTGGGCGCTGGAGGCCGCGGTTTTGCGCGGCGGCGCCTTTGCTGCGGCTCGCGGCTGTGCTGGTTTCGCCAAGCGGATCGCTCCTGTTCCCGTCATAGGGTGTTTCAGCCTTTATAGGCGTCGGGTTAAGCGGATTTCAACGCGTCGCGGTGGGCAAGGGATAATTTAATTGCGCGACTATGGAGCATGGGCTCGGCCACTGCGTGTTGCCGCAATCCGCACGCTGTGCGTCTACAAGTCGAGCCTCCAAAAAAAGGGCCTGATCGGCAAATCACCGATCAGGCCCTGATCATGGAATTAAGGTTCCGGTGGACGTTCCAGGCTGCTTCAACCTGGAACGATCCGGTCCTAGTTTCCGAAACGCACCGTCAGGCGGATCCACAGTTCGCGACCGCGCTCAGCCTGGGACAGCGTCTCGTCGAGGCCACCAAGGCCGGCGCTTTTGCCGCCGGTGATACCGCCCACGAAGAACAGGCCGCCTGCGATGGCAGCAGATCCCTGAGTATGGGTGACGATCTTGTTGGTAAGGTTGTTACCGACAAAGGCCAGTTCCCATGCATCGTTGGCGCCAGAGATGCTGATGTTGGTGTTGAGCTTGAAGAAGCTCTTCTGGTAGAAATTCGGGCGCACCTTGGCGAGGCCGAGCAACGTCAGATATTTCGACGAATATTGGACGTCGCTGCCAAGGCCGAGCTTCTTGTCGCCCATGACGGGCATCTCATAGTGGAAACCGGCGGTCGCGGACCAATCGGGCGCGCGAACCAGCGGATAGCCCGAAAGATCCTCGGCATTATACCGGAACGGCGCTCCGCCCCGCAATGCCACGGGCAGGTCGGTAATCGCCACACCCGGAGGCAGGTTGCCCGGGGCACTGAACGCAGTGTTGAGCTGTGAACTGACCACGCCCGGGGCCCGGTTGCAGCCTTCCGCGAAGGTGTCGCCGCCGATGCAGGGCGAGTTGGGGAAGTTCACGAACCGGGCATGGTTGTAATTGACCGCGCCGAACAGTTCGAGCCCGGGTACATCGACCGGCCGATAGCGGAAATCGGCCTCGACGCCGTAGATCTTGGCGCCGGCGGCGTTGAGCGTGTTCAGCACCGGAAGCCCGTTCGCCGCCGGCTCGGTGGTGCCGACCTGCAGATTCGAGGCCTTGTAATGATAGCCGGTGATGTTGAAGTCCAGTTGACGATCGAACAGCCGGCTCTTGATGCCGATCTCGAAGCCCTGGATCTTTTCATCGCGGAAGGAGCGGTCGAGACCAACGCCCTGATAGCGGCCATTGACGAGCGCCGCGGGGCCCGCCGGGTTGGTCGGGGTGATGATGTTGTACGAGCCCGACTTATAGGCCTTCTTCCACGATCCGAACACAGTGAGGTCATTGGTGGGCGTGTAGGTCAGCGTGAATTCGGGCGACAGATTCTTCGAATCGAGCTTGGGATTGCTCAGGTAGATCGGCGTGTTGAACGGTATCCCCGTGTTGAACGGGGTGAACGGCAAGCTGTAGGTAACCGAATCAAGGTCCCTTTTCTCATGCGTCCAGCGCGCACCGGCTGCCAGTTCGAGTTCAGGCAAGATCTTGTAGCGGCCCTGACCAAACAACGAGGTCGACTCGATGTGGATCGTCATATTGCCTTCGAAAACGAGCGCAGGCAGGAAGTAGCGGGTATTGCCCGGCAGGGTTTCGCCGTCGTGGACCCGGCCCTTCTGGTAGAAGCCGCCGAGTGAGAAATTGAACGGCCCGCTAAAGTCCGAGACTGAACGAAGTTCCTGGGTGAAATCGTGTCGGTTGAAGCGCTTCTGGGTCATACAGGCCGGGGCGCCGGCGCCTGAACCATAGCAGTTATAGTCAACGTCGACGTCGACTCTGTAATAGCCGGTCACCGACGAAACTGAGATTTGCGGCGTCACATTATAATTCAGTTCAAGCGAACCGAACTTCTGGGTGATGTTCGATGCGCTGCGACCACCGTCGAGGGGCTTGAAGCCCTGATTGTTGGTGACCATCCCTGGGAAAGCGGCCGGATCCATGCCGACGATGGCGAGGTGGCGGTCCACCTTGCAATTCTCGGTGGGAGCGAACTGCTCGGCCACGAAGGCCGTGATCGCCGGGTTGGTGACTGCGCCCTCGGGGCAGGAGCCGATCTGGTTGCTGTTCGCGCCTTTTTGCCGGTTGCGCGTGTAGTTGAGCTTGAGGCGGGCGCTGAAGTCGGAGGACGGCTTGAAGAGCGCGGTGCCGCGCACGATCAGGCCCTTATCCTTGCCGAACCTGTGCGGCATCGGCAATGCGCCGCTCGCCGCGTTCGCCTTTTCATCGTTGAAAAAGTAGCCGCCGAAATGATCATAGCTGGTCGCCAGGCGGACACCGAAGGTGTCGGTGAGCGGCCCCGACAGGATGAGTTCGCTCCGCCACTCGCGAGCAGTGGGCTCATAGCCGGTACGGCCGATGACCTCGAAACGGTCGCCTGGATCGTTGGTGCGGATCGCGATCACGCCGGCGGGGCTGGCCTTGCCGAAGAACAGCGCCTGCGGACCCTTGAGCACCTCAACCTGCTGCATGTCGAACGTGCCGACCGTGTAGGACATGCCCTGGGTCAGCTGCAGGCCGTCGAGGTTCAGCGAAACCGACTGATCGACGCCAGGGTCGGTCGCGTTCGTACCGAAGCCGCGGATCGAGACCAGCGCTCCGGTCTCCACCGAGCCGACGCCGAGCTTGAGCCCGACCGCGTAACGCGACACGTCGACGAGATTCTTGATCTGCCGGCGCTCGATCTGGACACTCGAAAGCGTCGTCATGGTCACCGGCACCTTCAGGATCGATTCCTGCCGCTTACGCGCCGTGACGATGATTTCGCCGCTGTCCGCAGCGGATGCCGCTTCGGCATTCTGCGCGAAAGCGGGCGTGACTGTCAGCAACGAGCCGAGCGCGGTTGCAGTCAGCAAGACGGACTTGAATTGCATAGGAACCTCCCCTGTTTTTTCAAAGTTCACGATAGAGCGACAAGTTTATTGTTCTTGATCTTAGATACCAGAATTTTCGAAATTTGCACCGGCGGGATTGCAGGATAGCCGGGCAAAGCCGCCGCCTCGCCCATGGAATTGCCCTGACAATGACCGCTTTGCAGCGTGAGGAGAAGTGTCGCGGATAAGTGAGATCCGCCCGTCTCCCCGCTGTCCTTCCTGCAAGCCTCATCTCCCCCTTGTCGCCATGCTAAGCGACGTCATTTATCAATCTGACTTACTCTTACCAAGTTCCTGCGCATTCCATCAATGAGAAAATGATTATCTCAGATCGTGTCATAGACCCGCAAATGAGCGGCCAATTTTTCTGGATCATTATTTATATAGTGCAGTATTTTTGCTATTTATGGGTACAATTCACGTAATAAACATAAATAAACTAACATAGTCGTTAGGTGAGTGTTTGAGGGTGGCGATGCTTGTTCGCCAGGCGAACCCGTGAACGAAGTCTGATGGAAAGCGACGCCGTGGAGCGGGACTGTCCGACAGAATAGAGACGCGCTGCCTATAAACGGTGGCAATTAATTCCGCGGGATGATGATTTCGTCGGGGCGTACCTGTCCGGTGGAGCGGCGCACCATCTCATCACCGAAATCGGGATCGACCTTTGAGGGATCGAGCAGGTTGGCATGATGGCGGAGCTTGT
>CANJRZ010000287.1 GCA_947476735.1 Sphingomonadaceae bacterium | reverse complement strand
GCCAGCGCCAGGAAAGTGGCGTTGGTTCGGACCGGCCACACCTCGACCCGCGCGGCCGCCTGAGCGAGCTTGGCCGCCGCCGCCTGCCGGCTCGGCGCCGCCACGATCAGCTTGGCGATCATCGGGTCGTAAAAAGGCGATACTTCGCCCCCTTCCTCGACGCCGCTGTCGACGCGGATGCCACGTGGCAGTTTCAATCGGTGGAGGGGGCCGGTGGAGGGCAGGAAGCCGTTGGACGGATTCTCGGCATAGAGCCGCGCCTCCATCGCCCAGCCATTGATCGAGAGCTGATCCTGGCGCCTGGGGAGCGGTTCGCCGCTCGCGACGCGGATCTGCCATTCGACCAGATCCTGGCCCGTGATCATCTCGGTCACCGGATGCTCCACCTGGAGCCTGGTGTTCATTTCCATGAACCAGATGCGGTCGGCGCGCAGCCCTTCGGAAGCGTCGGCGATGAACTCGATCGTTCCCGCGCCGACATAGTCGACGGCCCTGGCCGCCTTGACTGCCGCGTCGCACACCACGGCGCGGGTCGCCGCGTCCATGCCGGGGGCGGGAGCCTCCTCGATCACCTTCTGGTGGCGGCGCTGGAGCGAGCAGTCGCGCTCGAACAGGTGGACGACATTTCCGTGCCTGTCGCCGAACACCTGCACCTCGATATGGCGCGGGCCGAGGATATATTTCTCGATCAGCACCTTGTCGTCGCCGAAAGAGGAGGCGGCCTCGCGCTGGCAGGATGCGAGCGCATCGGCGAAATCCTCGCCACGGTCGACCTTGCGCATCCCCTTGCCGCCGCCACCCGCGACCGCCTTGATCAGGACCGGATAGCCGATCTTGTCGGCCTCGGCCTTGAGATGGGCCGGGTCCTGATTGTCGCCCATATAGCCGGGCGTGACGGGGACTCCCGCCGCGACCATCAGCTTCTTGGCGGCATCCTTGAGGCCCATCGCACGAATTGCTGCGGGCGGAGCACCGACCCAGACCAGCCCGGCCCCCTCGACCGCTTCCGCGAACTCGGCATTCTCCGAGAGGAAGCCATAGCCGGGATGGATCGCCTCGGCCCCGGTCGCTTTCGCCGCGTCGAGTATCTTGTGTTGCACCAGATAGGATTCGCGCGCCGGCGCCGGGCCGATACAGACGGCATCGTCGGCCTCGCGCACGAAAGGCATTCCGGCATCGACATCCGAATGCACCGCGATCGTGCGGACCCCCATCCTCCGTGCAGTCCGGATGATCCGCCGCGCGATCTCGCCGCGATTGGCGATGAGGAGGGAGCGGATCATATATAGTTCCTCCCCGGAACGGGGAGGGGGACCATGCAAAGCATGGTGGAGGGGAAGGCGCTGTGCTCACCGGATCGAGGAAGATCGTCAAACTTGCGAGAGGATTGCGGCGCGCGTTGAGCTTGCCCGAAGGGTTGCTGTGGCGCGCTCTGCGTGTGCGGCCGGGCGGCCTCAAGTTCAGGCGTCAGCATCCAGCTGGTCCTTATGTGCTTGATTTTTTCTGCGTGGAGGCGCGGCTGGCAATCGAGATCGATGGCGAGAGTCATAGCTTCGGTGATCGGCCCGTGCGGGACCTCGAGCGCGACGATTGGCTGACGGGTCACGAGATCGACGTGCTCCGCATTCCGGCCAGGGAGGTGCTTCAGGACGAGGGCGTTGTTGTCGAGCACATCGTTCAAATCGCATCGTCGCGCATTCCTCTCCACCGTCCTGCGGATGGTCCCCCTCCACGTTCCGGGGAGGAATGATTTCCGGATCATCTTCCGAAATCCTTGCGCGCGGGATGGTCGGCGACGATCGCGAAGCCGGCGGTTCGGGCGATGATCGCATGGGTCTCGTTGGGCGCGAGCATCAGCACCATGCCGGGTCCGGCGATGCGGGCCTCGCCGTCGACGGTCGCCTCGAGCTCGCCCTCGACGACGTGCCACACCTCTTCTTGCTCATGGTGATGCGGGTGGATCGCCGCCCCCGTATCGAAGCGCCAATGGGCGAAGGTCATGTTCTCGCCATGGAAAATCTGGCCGTGCCAGCCCGGCAGCTTTTCGAGCATCGGAGCGCCGTTGGTGTCGATGATCCGCATTTTCATCACATCCTGAACAGGCCGAACTGAGCGCGTTCCGGGATCGGGGCGTTCAGCGTGGTGGCAAGGGCGAGGCCGAGGACGTCGCGGGTCTGGGCGGGATCGATGATGCCGTCATCCCAGAGGCGCGCGGTGGCGTAATAGGGGTTGCCCTCATCTTCATATTTCTGGCGGATCGGCGCCTTGAAGGCTTCGGCTTCTTCGGGCGACCATGTGTCGGCATCGCGGTGGACGGTCGCCAGGACCGAGGCGGCCTGTTCCCCGCCCATCACGCTGATCCGGCTGTTCGGCCAGGAGAAGAGGAAGCGCGGCGCATAGGCCCGCCCGCACATGCCGTAATTGCCGGCTCCGAAGCTGCCGCCGATCAGCACGGTGAGCTTGGGCACGGAGGCGGTTGCGACCGCGGTCACCATTTTGGCGCCATGCTTGGCGATGCCCTCGGCCTCATATTTGCCGCCTACCATGAAGCCCGAGATATTCTGGAGGAACAGCAACGGCACCCGGCGCTGGCAGGCGAGTTCGATGAAATGGGCGCCCTTCTGCGCACTTTCCGAAAAGAGCACGCCGTTATTGGCGAGGATGGCGACCGGATAGCCCCAGATATGGGCAAAGCCGCAGACCAGGGTTGTCCCGTAGAGATGCTTGAACTCGTGTAATTCCGAGCCGTCGACGATCCGCGCGATCACCTCGCGGACATCATAGGGCGCACGCACGTCTGTCGGTACGACCCCGTAAAGCTCGGCAGGGTCGAACAGCGGCGGACGGGGCGGGGCCATGTTGACGATGGCGGGGGATGGCGGGTGCAGGGTGCGGACGATGTCGCGGACGATCAGCAGCGCATGTTCGTCATTCTCGGCGACATGGTCGACCACGCCCGAACGGCGGCCATGGGTGTCGGCACCGCCCAGTTCCTCGGCGGTGATGATCTCGCCGGTCGCGGCCTTGACCAGCGGCGGGCCGGCCAGGAAGATCGTGCCCTGCTCGCGGACGATCACTGTCTCGTCGGACATGGCGGGGACATAGGCGCCGCCTGCGGTGCAGCTTCCCATCACGCAGGCGATCTGGGGAATGCCTTCGGCGGACATCTGCGCCTGGTTGAAGAAGATCCGGCCGAAATGTTCCTTGTCAGGGAAGACTTCGGCCTGGTGGGGCAGGTTCGCGCCGCCGCTGTCGACCAGGTAGATGCAGGGCAGGCGGTTCTCGCGGGCAATCTCCTGCGCGCGGAGATGCTTCTTAACCGTGATCGGGAAATAAGCCCCCCCCTTCACCGTCGGATCATTCGCGAGGATCATGCAATGGCGACCCTCGACCATGCCGACCCCGGCGATCACCCCGGCACCGGGCGGGCCGCCCTCCTTGTCATACATGTTGTTGGCGGCGAGCTGACCGACCTCGAGGAAGGGCGAACCCGGATCGAGCAGCCGATGGACCCGGTCGCGCGGCAGCAGTTTGCCCCGCGCCACATGGCGTTCGCGATGGGCCTCGGAGCCGCCCAGTGCGGCAGTCGCGACCTTCGCGCGGAGCTCGTCGGCGAGCGCGCGATTGTGAGTGGCATTGGCGGCGAAGCTGTCGGACGAGGGGTCGACGAGCGTGGAAAGCCTGGTCATGCTCCGATCACTTCCCGGCCAATCAGCATCCGCCTGATCTCGTTCGTCCCGGCACCAATGTCGAGCAGCTTGGCGTCGCGCATATAGCGCTCGACCGGCCAGTCTTTCGTATAGCCCGCGCCCCCCAGCGCCTGGACCGCCTCGTTCGCGACCTTCACCGCATTTTCGCTGGCCAGCAGGATCGCGCCCGCCGCATCGAAGCGGGTCGTCCGGCCGGCATCGCAGTTCTTCGCCACCGCATAGACATAAGCGCGTGCCGAATTGAGCGCCACGTACATGTCGGCGATCTTGGCCTGCATCAGCTGGAAGCTGCCGATCGGCTGGCCAAACTGCTTCCGGTCGCGAACATAAGGGATGACGGTGTCGAGACAGGCCTGCATGATGCCGAGCTGGATGCCGGCGAGCACGGTCCGCTCATAGTCCAACCCGGACATCAGTACGCCGACACCGCCGCCAACCGGACCCATCACATTTTCCTCGGGCACCTCGCAGTCGTCGAAGACGAGCTCGGCGGTGGGCGAACCGCGCATGCCAACCTTGTCGATCTTCTGGCCAATCGAGAAGCCCTTCATCCCTTTTTCGATGATGAACGTGGTGATTGCCCGCGACGCCTTGTCCTCACTGCCGCCGCTCTTGGCATAGACGACCAGCGTATCGGCATGGGTCGCGTTGGTGATCCAGAATTTGGTGCCGTTGAGGATGTAACGGTCGCCCTTCTTCTCGGCCTTGAGCTTCATCGAGACGACGTCCGATCCCGCGCCGGCCTCGGACATGGCGAGACTGCCGACATGTTCGCCCGAGATCAGCCTGGGAAGATATCGCGCCTTTTGCTCGGGAGTAGCCCAGCGTCTGATCTGGTTGACGCAAAGATTGGAATGGGCGCCGTAGCTCAGGCCGACCGATGCCGAGGCGCGACCGATCTCCTCCTGCGCCACGACATGCTCAAGATAGCCGAGCCCCAGCCCGCCATCTTCCTCGTCGACGGTGATGCCATGAAGGCCGAGCGCGCCCATTTCGGGCCAGAGATCGCGGGGGAACCAGTCTTCGGCGTCGATCTTCGCCGCGATCGGCGTGATCCGTTCTGCGGCGAAGCGCGCAGTGGTCTCGCGGATGGCGTCGGCCATCTCGCCCAACCCGAAATCGAAATCTGCCATTCCTGCTTCTCCAGCATCGCGTAGCGGCCTGATAGTCAGCGACGACCGCGAGTAAAAGCGAAAGACGCACGTGCGGGGAGCGTGCCTGCCTCTATCGTCGGCGCAACGATCAATGCTGGCACAGTATCGCCATCTGGCCTATCATGCAGGCGTACAGGCAATTCCGGGCGTCCGCGGAGGGACCAGGGAGGGGGAACATGCCAGCCGGAAAATTCCGAACATATCTCATTGCCGCTGCTTGCGGCTGGGCGACGGTTTCCGCGATGCCGCTCGATGCTGCTGGCGGCGGCGGCGGCGGCGGCATGTCGTCGATGCCGAGCGAACCCACCTATGATCCGACGGTCGAATATCAAAAGGGTGTCGATGCCCTCGGCCAGAGCCGCTTTGCCGACGCCAAGAAGGCGTTCGATCATGTCCTGTCGGTGGTAGCCAGCCATGCGCCGGCCAACTATCTCGCGGGCCAGGCCCGGGTCGGCCTCAATGACTACAAGGGCGCGGTCCGCTATTTTCAACGTGCGATCAAATATGACGACAATCTGATCCCCGCGCACAAGGGCTATGGCCTCGCGCTGATCAGCAGCGGGCAGAAGGACAAGGCCGCCGCCGAACTGACCGACCTCAGGACCCGCGCTGACAAATGCGGCGGGAGCTGCCCGCAGGCGGCCGACCTCAAAGATGCGATTGCTGCGATTGACGCCGCGATGGGCGGTGCTCCGCAGGCAGCGCTTGATCGCGCGCCGGGTCTGCTGCTCTCCGACAGCGCAGGCGACGCCGTCTATGTCGAGGCCGTCTCGCTCATCAACGAGAAGCGTTACGCAGATGCGCTCTTGTCGCTGCACAGGGCCGAAGCGAAGTTCGGACCGCATCCCGACATCCTCACCTATCTTGGCTTCGCGCATCGCAAGCTGAAGCAATATGAGGTCGCCGAGGCGTATTATCGGGAGGCGCTGGCGGTCGCGCCGGAGCATCGTGGCGCGACCGAATATTATGGCGAGCTGATGGTCGAGCGCGGCGATCTGTCGGGCGCGCGGGTGAAGCTCGCGCAGCTCGACCGGAT
>CANJRZ010000286.1 GCA_947476735.1 Sphingomonadaceae bacterium | reverse complement strand
GCTCCCCCAGATAGGTCGTCGTCACGGAACCTCCCCCGCCCCGGATATTCCCGGTTTCGGAGCCTTTATGCACGCCTGGCGGCAAGAGCCCATAGCTTTGTGTGACAGGCTTTCAATTCACCATCGGATGGCAGCCGAGCCACGGCAGACTGCCAGCCCGCGGCGATCAGCCCGCAGGCGCCCCGCTTGTCGTTAGGAGGCGGCAGGCGCCAGCCCCAGCCAACGCCGCGCACCCGACAGCCGCCGCAGGACGAGGCGCTCGACCAGCAGCACTGCGACCATCGTCGCGCCGAACAGCGGCAGCAGCACGCCCAGAACTACGAGCAGCGCGACAAAGCCCGCCGCGACCGGCGGTCCGCCGAGCGCGGGAGGCGCGCCGAGCACCTCTTCCGGGCGTCGGCGCCACCACAATATGACGCTGCTGACCGTCATGAGGATCAGGCCGATCGCCGTAGCGAGGTTGAGCAGCTGGTTGGCGAGCCCGAACAGCTGACCTTCGTGCGCCGCCACGCCATAGCCGACGATGCGATCGACCAGCCGCCGCTCCGCGAAATCTTCGCGCACCAGGATCTGCCCGGTCGGCCCGTCCAGCTCGAGACTGGTGCGCATCGGCCGGTTGGCGGCATCGGATTTGGCGGTCCAGGACTGATCGGGTCCGGTGGGCGGCGCGATCAGCACCGGGCCGGCGAGATCGAGCGGCCTGACCGCAGCGATCAGCCGATCAAGCGGCTCATGCGAGCCCGCCGGGTGGGCCATCGCCATCCCGCCATGCTCGGCATGATCCCCCTGCATCATGCGCGTGGCCTGGGCCGCCGGCGTCGCGCCGATCGCCCAGTCCGGCTTGACCACGCTCCCTTCGGCCACCGATCGCACCGCCTTGAGATAGCTCCCCCAGCTTTTCGCCCAGGGGAGCCCGGACATCAGCAGGAACAGCGCGAAGAAGGACACCCAGAAACCGGTCACCGCGTGCAGATCCCGCCACATCCGCCGCGAGCGGAGGCGTGGATAGAGGATGCCCGCCAGCCCGCCGCCGCGCGGCCACCAGAGGAACAGGCCCGAGAGGATCATGACGATCGCCCAGGACGCTGCGAGTTCGACCGCATAGCTGCCGGGATTGCCCGCGAGCAGCTCACCATGGAGCCGGGACAGGACAGGCATGGGTCGGTCACGCTCGCTGACGGTCTTCAGGATCGCCAGTGTCTGCGGGTGGACATAGACCCGCGTCTCGCCCGACCGGTCACCGACAAGGATCTGCACCGCCTGCGTCTCGGTTTCCGGAATCTGGTAGCGGTGGAGTGCCGATCCGGGCACCGCCCGCACCGCCGCATCGGCCTGCGCGGCCGCGCTGGCGCGCGGCCCCGGCCCCGCGACCTGTGCATAGGGCCGGTCGAGCAGGGCCTCGATCTGCGGCCGGAACAAGTAGATCGACCCGGTGAGCGCCAGCCACAGGACGAAGGGGATGCAGAACAGCCCCGCATAGAAATGCCAGCGCCAGACGGCGTTGTAGCCGGGCCAGCGAGAGGGCGGGGATGAAGTGCCTGTCATCTCCATCCTCCTCACGGCAACCCTACGCCGCTGCCACAGACGGTGCGCGGCATGCCCGCGCAAGCGAGTTACCGGCGCCGGTTAGCGCCGCCCGATGCGGTTGTCATGTCCTTTAATGTATCGATCCAGCCCAAAGAATGGCTGAAATCAGGCAAAATCCTTCGCCAGCTCGGCACGCATCGCTTCGCTCAGGATCGCGATATGGCCATAATTAGGATGAGCGATCTCGAACAATATCTGCGCCCCCGGCGTGCGGAAGGCGGCGACCTGATCGGCCGTGAAGGGGAAGTGGAAAAAGTGCACTGCCGAGGTCTTGCCCGAGGCATTGGTCCGCTCGAGATCTTCGTCGGCCAGCGCCCTGACCCGGTCGCTGCCGATGCGGATCGCGACATGGTCCTCGATCCGGCCGAGGGTGGCGAGGATGCGGGCGCGCTGGTCGGCATCCTCGATCTCCAGCAGCATCGTCGCGGTCAGTTCGGAACCCTGCGGGATCATCGGATTATAGGCGATCAGCTCGTCGTGAAGCTGCTCATCGCCGCCCTTCTCGATGTAGAGCATCTCCTGGACCTGTGAGAGCATCGAGTCGTAATTCTCGAACAATACCGTCGCATAGGGGCCCACCTGAAGGCGGCGTGCACGCTTCGCCGCAACACGCGCCTGGCGGAGTTCCTTGCGGCGCGCGGCATAGTCGCGGGTCGGCATGATATCGGCCGGTTCGATCCGGCGCGTCTCGGCGGGCATGGTGAGTCCTTTTTAATTTTCCCAGTCGTCATTCCCGCGAAAGCGGGAATGACGGGAAAGGGCTGGTTCCTAAAACCCGTAGGCAGCAGCGAACAGCTCGATCGGGTGGCCGACACGGTCCGGAACGCGCGCCGCGGGCAAAGTCTCCATCACCTGGCGGATGTGCAGACCGGCGAGCGGGCATTCCGAGACGACATGGGCGGGCTCGGCCTTGACGATCGCCCGGCCAGCCGGCGTGCCGACCTTGATGCCGACGTCGAAATTCTTGGTGAACATGCCCCATTTGCCGCCATGGCCCGAGCAGCGCTCGACCACCGAGACCTTCGCCTCAGGGATCAGCCGCAGCATCTCCGCCGCCTTGGGGCCTTGATTCTGCGCGCGAGAATGGCAGGCGAAGTGCATGGCCACCGGCCCTTCGAGTTCGCGCAGGCCGGGGACGAGCCCTTCCTTCTTCGCGATGTCGACAACATATTCGGCAATGTCGAAGGTGGCGTCTGCCAGCTTACGCACCCTGGGATCATCGGGCAGGATCAGCGGCCATTCGAACTTCATCATCAGCGCGCAGGACGGGGTCAGCGCGATGATGTCGCGGCCGGCGTCAATCGCCGGCTCGAGCGCTTCCGAAACCAGCCGCGCCTGCGCCGCAACGCCTTCGAGATCGCCATTTTCGAGCTTGGGCATGCCGCAGCAGCCCGGATACTGGACGTCGACCTCGACGCCGAGATGGGCCAGCACGCTCTGCGTGGCGAGGCCCACGCCCGGCGTGTTGAAGTTGACATAGCAGGTCGCATAGAGCGTCGCCTTACGGCCGAAGGCCGGAGCTGCGCTGTTGATCGGGGTGTGGCGATCGGCCAGCTGCTCCTCGAACGTGTCGGTGACGAACTCGGGCAGATCGGCGCGCCGGTCGACATCGGCAACCGCCTCGAGGATCGGCCGGGTGAGCATATTGCCCTTGCGCGAAGCCCAGTTGGCGGGGCCCGATACCAGCGAGGCGAGCTTGCCGTTGCGGTCGGTCTTGGCCAGTTCCCTGTCGGGCAGCGACGTCTCGCCCTTGCGGTGGCCGATCGCCCGGGCGCGCAGGATGAGATGCGGGAAATCGAGATCGAATTCGTGCGGCGGGACATAGGGGCACTTCGTCATGAAGCACATGTCGCACAGCGTGCAGGCGTCGATGACCGGTTTGAAATCCTTGGAATCGACACTGTCGAGCTCGCCGGTCGGCGACTCGTCGATCAGATCGAACAGGCGCGGGAAGCTGTCGCACAGGTTGAAGCAGCGTCGGCAGCCATGGCAGATGTCGAAGACGCGATGCAGTTCGGCATCGAGCGCCGCTTCGTCATAATAGCTCTCTTCCTGCCACGGAATCACGTGGCGGGTGGGGGCTTCGAGGCTGCCTTCGCGCATCGGGAGTCCTTATGTCGGTGAAGCCTTGAAGTTCCTCCCCGGCACGGGGAGGGGGACCGCCCGAAGGGCGGTGGAGGGGAATGCGGGGCGAATGAACGAGCACCGCGCGCCGCCCCTCCACCGGCTTCGCCGGTCCCCCTCCCCTGCATATGCAGGGGAGGAACTAGAAGCGATGGCTCAGGCCATGGTCTCCAGGGCCTTGGTGAAGCGGCCGGCATGGCTCTTCTCGGCCTTGGCGAGCGTCTCGAACCAGTCGGCGATCTCGTCGAAGCCTTCCTCGCGGGCCGACTTGGCCATGCCAGGATACATGTCGGTATATTCGTGGGTCTCGCCCGCGATCGACGCCTTGAGGTTGAGCGAGGTGTCGCCGATCGGCTCGCCGGTCGCCGGATCACCGGTTTCCTCGAGGAATTCGAGATGGCCATGGGCGTGACCGGTCTCGCCTTCGGCGGTCGAGCGGAACACCGCGGCGACATCGTTATAGCCCTCGATGTCGGCCTTCTGTGCGAAATAGAGATAGCGGCGGTTCGCCTGGCTTTCGCCGGCGAAGGCGGCCTTCAGATTGGCTTCGGTCTTGGTTCCTTTGAGACCCATTTTATCTTCTCCCATGGGTTGGACGCAGGCACTCCGCCCACGCATTGGCAGCGCATCAGCAACGCCACGGGGTCAAAAGGCAAATCAATTATTCCGCCATTTACGATTGATTGGTTCGATCAATCGCCCGACCTTGCAATACACCGCCGCCGCTGCACTACCAGCGCATCATTTCGGATTGGCGAAATTCGGGAATCCGTAATTCTGCGCAACCAGCATGGTGTGGGTTCCCGCGACATGGTTGACCACCTGGACGACCTCGCGGGTGTAGCGCAGCAGATTATAGGGGTTGCGATAGGATGCGCTGATCAGGATGTCGAACGCGTTCGATCCGTGGATGATGCTGGCGTTGGTCAGCAGCAGCGGCAGCTTGCCATTGTCGAGATTCTCCTCGATCCAGCCACGCGACCGGGCGATAATCTCGGTGACGATGCGCTCCTGGCTCGGCTCGGCGCCCTCGCGCTTCGCTTCCCAGGAGATCCGCTCCTCGCGTAGTGAGCCGAGATCGACCGACACCGCGATCATCCCCTGCTCGGGCAGCTGGATCTTGTCGGCATGGCCGCGCGGCCAGAGCACCTCGGAGATGGTATCCTCGCTGATCAACCGGGTCAGCGCACGCGCCACCGCCTGGCGCTCCTGGTCGCTCAGCCCGCCCTCGCCGTCATACCAGGCGAGCAGCGAGGGGCTTTCGAGGAAGGACTGGCGATCGTGCAACCGCGGAAATTCGGCCGCGAGTGCCCGCAGGATGCGCTCCGAAGCCCCCGCCTTGCCCGCCGCCGTCTTGTCGCTGTCGCCCATGCTCGAATCCGCCCTTTATTGCACATCGGTTACATCGGACATCGGCCGGCCTGTGTCACCCCCCTAATACGCCCGCCGCGGACGCTTCCCTGTCCCGAAATGAAGCCTTAAGCAAGTCGACATGGACAACGACTCCCCCGCCGACGCGCCCGACGACCTGCCCCCGCACGCCTTTGCGCGGATCGATGAGGGGGATGATCTCGCATTCTACAGCTTTCCGCGGCTCGTGAACCATATCGACGAGGTCGCGATCGCGGCGCTCACCGCCACCTACAAGCGGCTGCTGCCCGAAAATGCGGTGATCCTCGACCTGATGTCGAGCTGGGTCAGCCATCTCCCCGACGATCTTCCGACCGGGGAGATGATCGGCCATGGCATGAACGCGGAGGAACTCGCCGCCAACCCGCGGCTCGACCGCTGGTTCATCCAGGATCTCAACGAAGACTGGATTTTGCCGCTCGACAGCGAATCGCTCGATGCGGTGCTGTGCTGCGTCGGCATGCAATATCTCCGGCACCCGATCGAGGTCGCGACCGAAGTCCGGCGCGTCCTGAAACCCGGCGCGCGCTTTCTCGTCAGCTTCTCCAACCGCTGTTTCTGGACCAAGGCGGTCGAGATCTGGCGCAAGCTGAGCGACCATGGCCACAACAACCTCGTCCGCTGGTATCTCGAACGTGCCGGTTTCACGGAGATCGAGAGCTTCGTTCCGTCAGACGGGAGCCAGGGCGATCCGATGGTCGTGGTGAGCGGGAAGGCTTGAACGGTATCTGCTCAACCCCCTTCCTGACCAAGGCGGTGGCCCTTTCATGACCTGACCAGCCGTCACGGCTCAGGCTAATTGACGCGCGGCAGGCAGGAAGCCCGAACTTTGGTTGACAAGGGGCCGCAGGATTGATTCAGCCTGCGG
>CANJRZ010000285.1 GCA_947476735.1 Sphingomonadaceae bacterium | reverse complement strand
GCGATGGCCAACAAGGAGATGGTCAACCAGGCGTTCGAGACTACGCTGGCTTCGGGCCTGATGTTCGAGCGCCGGCTGTTCCACGGCCTGTGCTCGACTGCCGACAAGGCCGAAGGCATGACCGCCTTTATCGAGAAACGCCCCGGCAACTGGAAAGGCGAATGAGCATGGCGACGATCGGTTTTATCGGGCTCGGCAACATGGGTGGCGGTATGGCCGCCAACCTCGCTGCCAAGGGGCATGACGTGCGCGCTTTTGATCTCGTTCGGGAGGCGCTCGATCGCGCCGAGACGGCGGGTTGCAAGGCGGCGGCTTCGGCTGCGGAAGCCGTCGGCAATGCCGATATCGTGGTGTCGATGTTGCCCGCCGGTCAGCATGTTCGCACGGTTTATGAGAAAGAGATTTTCGGCGCGGTGCCGCTTTCGGCTCTACTGATTGACTGTTCGACAATCGATGTCGGGACCGCGCGCGCGGTGAGTGCTGCGGCGCAGGCGAAGGGATTGGCGATGGTCGACGCGCCGGTTTCGGGCGGTATCGCCGCGGCCAACGCCGGTTCGCTCACGTTCATGGTCGGAGGAAGTGCGGAAAGCTTCGCACGAGCCGAGCCGATCCTAGCCGCAATGGGCAAAGCGGTGATCTATGCCGGCGCGCCCGGATCCGGTCAGGCAGCGAAGATCGTTAACAACATGATGCTCGGCGCCAACATGATCGCAACGTGCGAGGGCTTCGCGCTGGCCCAGAAACTGGGGCTCGATCTCCAGACTTTCTTCGACATATCGTCCAAGGCAAGCGGTCAAAGCTGGTCAATGACCAGCTATTGTCCTGTGCCGGGTGTCGGACCGGAAAGTCCGGCGGACCGCGACTACGACGGCGGTTTCGCGGCGGCGCTGATGCTCAAGGATCTGAAGCTGGCGGTCGAGGCAGCGCAGGGCGTTGGTGCCAGTGTGCCGATGGGTGGGCATGCCGAAAGCCTCTATCAAGCCTTTGCCAATTTGGGCGGGGGCGGCAAGGACTTCTCGGCGATCATCAAACTGCTCGACGGCAGTTTTTCCAGATAGCGCCCCTCCCTGGTGGGGGAGGGGAGGATTAGGCCGGGACCATCTCTACGTCTGTTGCGCCAATTCCCACCGGCGCATAGCCCGCGAGCGTGACGCGCTGCATCCGTCGCCGCGTCGTGTAGTCGGCGACGGCATAATGCTGGACGGCATGATTGTCCCAGAAGGCGATGTCCCCGACCGACCAGCGATAGCGCATCTGGAACTCGGGGCTCTTGATGTGGTCGTAAAGGAAAGCGAGCTGGCGGTCGCTCTCCGCTTTGCTCATGCCGTCGATCGAATCCGTATAGTTGGGATTGACGAATAGCCGGCGACGGCCAGTACGCGGATCGAGGGTAACGATCGGATGGGATCGAGGCGCCAGGGTTTCCTCATCGTCGTAGACGGGATTGCCGAGCGAACGGGTGAGCTCGAGAACTCGCCCGGTCGAATGGCTTGCGGTCTTGTGGTCGATCATTGCCTTCATATCGGCAGGCAGCGCCTCATAGGCAGCGTGCATCGAGGCGAAGCAGGTGTCACCACCGCATTCGGGCAGGATGTGCGCCTGGAGGATCGATCCCATCGGCGGGCATGCGAGATAGCTGGCGTCGTTGTGCCAGATGTCGGTCCCGCTCCCGACAGGCCGGGTGAAATCGAGGATCAGCACGTCGCGCAACTCGGATTCCTTGGTGAGTTTGGGTGGGGCCTCGATCGTGCCGAATTGCCCGCCGAAGGCGCGTTGTTCCTCGCCGCTAAGTTTTGGCTGGCCGGGGAAGAAGATGACGCCGTTCGCGTTGAGCGCGTCGGAGATGGCTTCAATCTCGCCGGTGCTGAGCGGCCGGGTAACGTCGATCCCGGTTATCGTCGCTCCGATCCTGGGCGTGATCTTCTCGATCTTCATCGCCGGTCTCCTCTCGCTGTTCCGATGATAGAGTGCGGGAATAGGCGCGAGCAAGTCTTGTTCAGGCGGGAACGTCCTGAAACTGTAAGCGTGCAAGCCGCGCATAAAGCCCTTCGCGTGCGCTCAGGGTCGCATGGGTACCCTGTTCGACGATACGTCCCTGGTCCATCACGATGATCCGATCAGCGGCGCGGACGGTCGCGAGGCGATGTGCGATAACGATAGTCGTCCGCCCCTCCATCAGTCGGTCGAGTGCATCCTGGACCAGCTTCTCGGATTCGGCATCCAGCGCCGAAGTCGCCTCGTCGAGGAGGAGCAGTGGGGCATTCCGCAGAAGAGCGCGGGCGATTGCGATACGCTGGCGTTGTCCGCCTGACAGCCGTGCACCAGCCTCACCGAGGAAGCTGTCGAGTCCTTCGGGCAAAGCGCGCAGGAAGCTGGCCGCATTGGCGGCTTCGGCAGCAGCCCATATCGCCGTATCGTCGGCATCCCATCGGCCATAGCGGAGATTGTCGCGAGCCGAGGCACCGAAGATAACGGTCTCCTGTGGCACAACAGCAAGGCGCGACCGGATTTCGGCAGGATCGGCATCGGGCAGGGCGACGCCGTCGAGCCGGATTGCGCCGCTTTCGGGATCGTAGAAACGCTGTGCGAGTTGGAGGATAGTCGATTTTCCGGCGCCGGAAGGTCCGACTACAGCGACCATTTCGCCAGGTTCGACGACAAGGCTGATATCGTCGATGGCGAGAGTGTCAGGCCGTGTCGGGTAGCGAAAGCTGACATGGTCGAACGCGAGCTGGCCCCGGGCGGGGGTTGGCAGGCTTACCGGATGGGCGGGCGCGCGGATGTCGGGTTCTGCTTGGAGCAATTCGGCCAGACGAGCCGCTGCGCCGGCCGCGCGGACGATGTCACCATAGACCTCGGCCAGTGCGCCGAAAGCACCTGCGACGAGACCGCCGGTCAGGATGAATGCGGCGATCGAGCCGCCTGAAAGCTTCCCTGAAGCAACGTCGACAGCGCCCTGCCACATCACCATCGTGATGGAGCCGAAGATCAGGCCGATGATGATCGCGGTCATGATGGCGCGGGTGCGGATGCGGCGCCTGGCGGTTGCGAAGCTGTTGTGAACGACATCGCCGAACCGCTCCGCTTCGCGAGCCTCCTGACCGAATGCCTGAACGATCTTCATTGCGCCCAGCGTTTCGGCGACGGTCGAGCCGATATCGGCGATCCGGTCCTGAGTGCTGCGCGAAAGCTTGCGAAGGCGGCGGCCCATAATGATCACCGGCAGCATCACCAGTGGTATACCTATCAGCAGCATGGCCGCGAGCTTGGGAGCGATCGCGAATAGAAATGCAATGCCGCCGATCGCGAGGACAATGTTGCGCAGAGCGACCGACACGGTCGTGCCCACGACCTGTTCGATGACCGCCGTGTCCGCGGTGAGCCGCGAGCCGATTTCAGAGGGCCGGTTCTCCTCGAAGAAGCGCGGTGCGAGGCGAAGCAGGTTGGCCTGCACCGCGATCCGAATATCGGCGACCACTCGCTCGCCCATCCACGAGACGAAATAGAAACGTGTCGCCGTCGCCATAGCCAGGACCAGGACGATGACGAGCAGAATCTGGAAATAGGGTCCGACGTCGCCGCCCGAGGCGATGAAGCCCTTGTCGATGACCAGCCGAAAGCCCCACGGAATAGCGAGCGTCGATGCAGCGGCGATGATCAGCGCGATCGCCGCCGCCGCCATTCTTCCGGGATAAGCGCGGGCAAAGCGCCATATCATCGACAGCTCGCCTAGCTTGCGGTTTGCGCTTTCGGGCGGGTCGGGTTGTTTGTCCATGCGCCGCCCCTAGCAACCCTGAGCCAGCGGCTCAATCACGGCCTTCACTGTCTGGCAATTCCCCGGTGCTATACCCACATCAGCGATTGCAGCCTTCGCATTGCGCTATCCGGGGTTTCGGACGTAAAGGCGGGAACCGGCGGTTCGGAGACCTTGATGTTATATAACGCGTACGAGTTCCAGCGCTCCCTGATGTCGGCGGCCAGCACGTGGGCCGATCTTCACGGGCAATGGCTCCGAAACCCGCTGAATCCGCTCTCATATAACAACATGGCGCCCATCATGGCGTCGGGTCTCGATGTTTTTGCTCATGCATCCGCCTCGCGCGGCAAGCCCGCCTTCGGTTTTGCTGAGGTCGAGGTGAACGGGAAAAAGGTACCGGTCACTGAGGAGATCATCCTCCGCAAGCCTTTCGGTCAGCTCAAGCGCTTCCGTCGCCGTGGCGTGACGGGCCAGCCGAAGTTGCTGATCGTGGCGCCGATGTCGGGTCATTATGCGACCCTGCTGCGGGGTACGGTCGAACGGATGATGGTCGACCACGATGTGTACATCACAGACTGGCGCGACGCGAAGATGGTGCCGGTTGACCAAGGCCGCTTCGATCTCGACGACTATATCGATTATCTGATTGAGTTCCTCGAGAAGATAGGCCCCGGTGCGCATATGCTCGCAGTGTGCCAGCCTTCGGTGCCTGCTTTCGCAGCGACGGCGCTGATGTCTGCCGACGGCAATAGCTGCCGCCCGCTCACATTGACGATGATGGGCGGGCCGATCGACACGCGTGAGGCACCTACCGCGGTGAACACCGTTGCCACCCAGCGGCCGCTCTCGTGGTTCGAGAATAATGTCATCCATACCGTCCCTACATTTTATCCGGGTTCGGGACGAAAGGTTTATCCGGGATTCCTGCAGCTCTCTGGCTTCATGGCGATGAACCTCGGCAATCACCTCGTCAGCCACTGGAGCATGTTCAAACATCTGGTCGATGGTGACGATGATAGCGCGGACGCGACCAAGGCTTTTTACGCCGAATATCGTGCGGTTTGCGACCTGACCGAGGAATTCTACCTCCAGACGATCGACGCGGTGTTTCAGCGTCACGCGCTGCCGCGCGGCGAGTTGATGCACCGGGGGCGGCTGATCGATCCCGCCGCGATAACGGATGTAGGCCTGCTGGCGATCGAGGGAGAGCGCGACGACATATCCGGGCTTGGTCAGACCAAAGCGGCGCTCGCTCTCGCCACCGCCTTGCCGGACGATCGCAAGCAATATCTGATGGCCGCAAAGGTCGGCCATTACGGCATTTTCAATGGCCGGCGCTGGCGTGAGCAGATCGCGCCGGTGCTTGACCGCTGGATCGGGCAGCATGCCAAGTAGGGCGCGCGCCCTGCTTTTATCGCTTGCGGCGGCATTCTCCCTTGGGGGTGGCGCGTACGCCCAGTCCGTGGACGCTGATCCCCGTCTTTCCACGGCAATCGGTCAGGCGCAGGAAGCGGCCGGGCGTAATGATTGTGCCGGGGTGCTTGCCGCGCTCGATCCGATCGTGCCCGGTCTTGCGGACGGGCCTCAGCGAATTTTGATTCAACGCATGCGTCTCGTTTGTCTCGGCACCGAAGGGCGGGCTGGAGAGCTTGCTCCGGTCCAGCAAGAACTCGCTGTGGCGATGCCGCGCGACGGACTCGTAAAGGCGTTCGGCGTGCTGATTGCAGCGGACGAGGACCGGTTCACCGACGCGGCCGATCAAATCGCGCTGCTTGCCGATACTTCGCCGCGCTCGCTCGATGTGCTGACTGGTGCGGCGGTTCGGGCAATTTCGATAAAGTTGACTGAGAGTCGGGCCCATGAGGTGCGTGGCCGGATGATGATAGCGCTCGCTCGCGCGGATTGGGAACCGTCGGATCTTCCTGAAATGCGCATTGGTTTCGCCGAAAGCGCTATCGGCGCGCTGATTGACCGAGGTGAGGCCGACGAAGCCGAGGGGCTCCTGGCTCGGATCGAACAGCCAGAAATGCTTTCGGCGATGGCGATCGATCGTCATTACATCAAGTTGTGGCCGGCGCTGGAGGAGCGACTAGGGCCTGCTAGTACGACCTCGGTCGACAGCTTTGCCCGCAGCAAGTTCGCGCTGCTCGGTGACGCTCCCGATTCGGAGACTGCGTTGCGCGATTCTACCAATGCGATGCTGCTGCTCGGTCGTTATCAGGACGTGCTGGACATG
>CANJRZ010000284.1 GCA_947476735.1 Sphingomonadaceae bacterium | reverse complement strand
TAGGCCTCTGATCCACTTGGCAAGCCTGAAGAAGAGGGAAGGTGCCAAAGTGTACCTTCCCTTTTTCTCGCTTGGTACCAGTCCGCCCGCTACCAGGTTCGTCAATGCGACAAGGTAATCGACGAGAGCGCCGATCAGCGGCCGTTGAAGCGCGCAAGCGCGATGTCCCGACGAGACAGAAGCCGCCCGTGCTGGCGGATGCGCTTGCCCTAGAGCGACAGGGGCAACTCCGCCAGGCGTTCGATGTTTATCTGCTGCTGACATCGTCCGGGCATGGTGATGCGCTGACGAGGAGCCATTTCGGACATTTCCTGGTCGCAAACACGCCCGCGAGCCCTCATCCCGACATAGAAGCTGCACTTCGCTCGGCGCTCGACCATGGGTGGATTCGACCGGATCTCCTGGTTCACTCGGTGGTTCGCTATCTGAACGCCAAACATCCAACAGCGATGTCAGCGATTCTCAACTTAGATCCGACCAGCTTTTTGAGGCATCGGGAAGCGAATGCGATGCTGCAAGACCCACTTCTGTGGAGCCTCTTGCGTGCCACGCCTGCCGCTACTCCGGCACTCGATATCTTCCTCGCACGGGCGCGGCATGCGGCATTGGCATTGGCCCTGTCCGGCCATTCGATCGATCACCTTTGTCCATTTCTGGCAGCGCTGGGGGAGCGAGGACCGATCAGCGGCTTCGCATTGACGCTTCCTGCGCTGGGAGTGGATTTACCGTTCACAGAGGCTGAGCCCTCCCTGATCGAGCGATTGCGAACACGAGTGAACGCCAGCGCGGCGATTTCGGACGTGGCGCTGGTGGCACTTTTGGCATGTTTCGAACAGGTGCATTCGTTTGCGACTGGCTTCGCCGGTCATCCGCTTCTCGCCGGAGTTGTCGCTGCACATGTTGATCGCCCGCTTCAACTGGAGCGGATTGCGGCCGAATTGTCGCCAGCGACGCCGATCGAAGCGGAAACCAATCTCGTTCGGAACCAGTATGAGGAGCATCCCTATCCTATGTGGGTGCGGGAGCCGTTCGGTGTTCCAATCCCGATCCCTGAGGCGGTACGCAAGCAATTGAAGCGATCGCGGCGATTTCCGCCGCGAAGCGTTCTGGTAGCCGGATGCGGCACTGGCCAGCATGTGTTTGCCGCCGCCGATCGGTGGGAACGGGCGCCGCTGGTTGCGATCGACTGCAGTCGTTCAAGCCTGGCCTATGCGATCATGAAGGCGCGCGAACATGGTTTCGATCGCGTGCATTTCGCTCTGGCTGACCTGCTTCGAGCCGAGGACCTCGGCGAGAAGTTCGACGTCGTTGAAGCAGTTGGCGTCCTTCACCATCTCGCGAGCCCCGCAGAAGGGCTTCGCACGCTGACCCGCGTGCTCAACCCGGGAGGGGTTATCTATGTCGGCTTATATGCCCGCGCGGCACGAAGGCACCTCGATCACGCACGCCGGCAGGTAGCTTCAAGGCCACGGAACGATGCGGAGTTGCGAGATTATCGTGCTCACGCGCTTGCGGGCGGGGTGGCACCGGAGATTGTTCACTCGCCCGACTTCTATAGCCTCGGCGGATGCAAAGACCTGATCTTTCACGAGCGTGAACACAGTTTTGACCTGAACGAGGTTCAAGCTTTGCTGGCCGATGCCGGAATGAGCTTCCTGGCGATACAAGCGCCCGCGCGAATGGCAGCTGTGGAGCAGATACCTGGAGAAGCGGACTGGCGTGGTTGGCACGCCTTGGAACTCGCCGAGCCGCTGCTTTTCGGGGGGATGTATCATGTCTGGGCGCGACTTGCTCAGTAAGGTGGCTTGGACAATCGCGGTGTCGTCTCGTGTGATGCGCCTCAAACCCAGGCCGCAAAATCCTCGAGGATCATGTCCGCGGCTTTCTCACCGATCATGATCGAGGGGGCGTTGGTATTGCCGGAAGTGATCGTCGGCATGATCGACGCATCGGCCACGCGCAGGCCGTTGATACCGCGCACCCTTAGGCGGGGGTCGACCACTGCCATGTCGTCCACACCCATCTTGCAGGTGCCGACGGGGTGATAGGTTGTCTGGCCGGTATTGCGCACCCAATCTAATATGTCCTCGTCCGACTGGACGGCCGAGCCGGGCGCGATTTCGGTCATACCGAGGGACGCCATGGCCGGCGCCGTCATGACCTGTCGGGCCCTGCGTACCGCGGCGACAGCCAACGATCGATCTGCCGCAGCGGACAGGAAGTTGAAGCGGATTGCGGGCGGCTGGCGCGGATCGGCCGAGGCAGCGTGCACCGACCCGTGGCTTTCGGGCCTGATCGGATGCGCATAGAGCGTCACCCCCGATTGACGGCTCGGCCGGATGCTGCCGTCGGCGCCGAATTCGTAGGATAGCGGCACCAGCCCGAGCAATATGTCCGGCGAGGCAAGGCCTTCGCGCGAGCGGACGAAGGCGCGTAGCGGAGCGCCCGCCATCACCAATAGTCCGCGGCGCAAAAGCAAATATTTCAGCACCTCTCCCACCAGTGGAAGGCCGCGAGCCCGCTCGTTGAAGGAGTAGCCGCGGGAGTCGATCGTCCATCGCGTATGCGCGGCATAATGATCGCGCAGATTTTCGCCAACGCCGGGCATGGCATGGCGCACCTCGATGCCGAGATCGCGCAGGCGCTCGGGCTGGCCGATTCCAGAGAGCTCTAACAGCTGGGGCGAGTTGATCGCGCCGCCGCACACCACCACCTCGCGCGCCGCGCGCACTTCGCGAACCTCGCCGCCGACCTCGTAGCGCACCCCCACGCAGCGGCTGCCTTCGAGCAGGACTGCACGCGCCAAGGCGCCGGTCTCAATGCGCAGATTTGCCCGGTTGCGGATCGTATGAAGATAGCAATGGGCAGTGCTTTGCCGGCGGCCCGAGGCGATCGTCACTTCGCTCACCGCGATCCCGTCCTGCTCGGCCTCGTTATAATCGGGATTGTGCGCGATGCCGATCTGGCCAGCGGCCTCGATCATTTTCGCGAAGATAGGTTCGTGCGGCGGAGGCCTCGTGATCCTCAGCGGGCCGCCACGGCCGCGATAGGCGTCGCTGCCGCTGCTCGTATTTTCCATGCGCTGGTACATCGGCAGCACGTCGGCATAGCTCCAGCCGACATTGCCGAGTTGTGCCCATGTGTCGAAATCCTGCCTTTGACCGCGGACGAAGGCGTGGCCGTTGATCGAACTCGTCCCGCCTAGCAGACGGCCGCGCGGAACGTTGAGACGGCGGCCGTTGGTGCCGCTTTCGGCTTCCGCCAGATAGCACCAGTTGGTCTCAGGATTGTCGATCAACCGCGAATAGCCGATCGGGATCGCTTCCCAGAAATTGCGCGCGGGCCCGGCTTCCAGGAGAAGCACGCTATGACGGGGATCGGCCGACAACCGGTTTGCGATCACGGCCCCGGCGGAACCGGCGCCGATGACGATATAATCCCAATTTCCCCCGTCGGCAGTCATTTGGGTCTCTCCTGCTCTGAAACCCTTTTGTCATTGACGAAAGGCCCCGACCAGTTCGATGTTTAAACGCTTTAGAGCAGGAGAGGGCGCCTGATGAGCAACGAAGCCGACGCCATGGCGATGGCGGCCGACCCGTCAGTCTATTTCAACCGGTCTGATTATCACGCCCATCATCTCCCGCCTGCCGAGGTCGAGGCGATGCAGCTCGCCGCGCTACAGCAGCGCTTCGCGTCGCTGCGCGATCGGGTGAGAGTGTTGCAGGCCACGGCGGACGAGCAGGGAATCGCCCAGGTCGATCGACTGGAGGACGGCGCGAAGCTTGTATTCCCGCATACTGTCTACAAATCCTACCCGGTGTCACTGCTGGAAAGAGGGCGCTTCGATCAGCTGACGAAATGGCTGGGCGGGCTCACCACGGTCGACGTCAGCAAGGTCGACGTCAGCGGGTGCGACAGCATCGACGCCTGGCTCGACAGGCTGGAGACCGACACCGAGCTGGCGATTTCGCACAGCTCGGGCACCGGGGGCACGATCAGCTTTCTGCCGCGCCCGAAGCGCGATGCGCGGATCAAGGGCCAGGTTGCATCGATGTCGATCCGCGATTTCTGGGGACTGCCAGCGGACGATGACAGTCCCTGGTATGCCGTCACTACCGGCTATCGCTGGGGCTATAGCGAGGATGCGCGCGCCAATCGTTGGGTGGTCGAGAACTTCACCAAAGCCGAGGAGAACTTCTTCCCGCTGAATGAAGGGCGGATGAGCGCCGACGTGATGTTCATCGCCGGCCGGGTTCGTCAGGCCGAAGCCCGCGGGGAACTCGACCGGCTGGAGATCAGCCCCCAACTCCGCGCCCGTCAGGCGGAGTTCGAGGAGACGCAGAGCAACGCGGGCAAAGCGATCGACCGGATGCTCGACACGCTGATCTCGCTGAAGGGCAAGAAGGTCTATATCGGCGGGCTGACCAACATCCATACGCGGCTCGCCCAGCGAGGCCTCGCCCAAGGAATGCGCAATCTCTACGGTGCGGATTGCATCCTGCAGACCGGGGGAGGCGGCAAGGGTGTCGATCTGCCCGCAAACTGGCTGGAACTCCTCTGCGAGTTCACCGGTGCGTCGCGCGCCTCGCAGATTTACGGGATGACCGAGATCAACCTGATCGCCTCCAAATGCAGCGCTGGCCATTATCACATCCCGCCGTGGATCATCCTGTACGTCCTCGATCCCGACAGCGGCCTGCCGAAACCGCGGACAGGGATTCAAGTCGGACGGGCCGCCTATTTCGACGTCGTTCCCGACAGCTATTGGGGCGGCTTCGTCACCGGCGACGAGATCACCGCCCATTGGGACACATGCGCTTGTGGACGCACGACCCCGCACATGGATGCGAAGATCGTCCGTTATGCCGAAAAGCAGGATGGCGATGACAAGATCACCTGCGCTGCCGCCGTCGATGCGCATAGCGCGGCGATCGAGTTCCTGTCTGAGGCTGGTTAGGGCTAAGCAGGGGGCATTCCCGGCGTACTTCTGATCATCGCCTCTTCTGGCTACTCGATGCGCAAGCGCAAGCTGATCAGCTCGGGCAAGCCAGTGAGCCTGTTACGCTGGCACGAACGTCTCGCTTGGGCCAAGTCGCTGCTGATTCTCGTCCATGTGGGTATTTACTCCAACGCGATCCTTGCCTGACTGGCGGTCGGGGCGATGCGGATCGCTGGAACCGGGCGCGGCTGATGGCGATCGATTACAGCCTGGCGAGCCTGACTTATGCCATCATGAAGTCGGATGACTGTGGTTTAGACCGCGCGCAATTCGCTCTGGCTGACCTGCTTCGCGCCGAGGATCTCGGGGAGACTTTTGACGTCGTTGAAGCGGTTGGGGTCCTTCACCATCTTGCGAGTCCCCTAGAAGGGCTTCGTACGCTGGTCCGCGTGCTCAACTCGGGTGGCGTCGTTTATCTCGCGCTGTATGCCCGAGCAGCACGAAGGCTTCTCGATCCTGCGCGTCGGCTGATAAAGTCACCTCCACGCACAGATGCGGAAATGCGAGCATATCGCGCTTTGGCTCTTACCGGAGAAGTCGCACCGGAGATTGTCCACTCCCCGGATTTTTATAGCCCTGGGGGATGTCGCGACCTGATATTTCATGAGCGCGACCAAAGCTTCGACCTGCCGGAAGACCAGAATTTACTTTCTGACGCCGGATTGAAGCTGCTGGCAGTCCAACCGCCGGCGAGAGCGACCACGATGGCCCAGATTCCCGGTCATGCGGACTTGCTGGGTTGGCACGCCGCCGAGGTCGCAGAACCACGTCTGTTCGGCGGAATGTATCATATCTGGGCAAAGTTGGACGAGTGACGAGCATAGAGTTTGGGGCAGGCGGGGGTTTTGACCAAGCGTCAAGCAGCTGTGCGAGATGGATTTTCCGGTAACATCCGGAATGATCAATTCGCTGATACCCCCCGGATGTCGTACTCGACAATGCTGGATCGATCCGGCGTGCAGCGTCAGCGCAGATTGGCGAAAAAATGGAAGATTCCGCTGTTC